>DAIRVV010000022.1:0-19621 GCA_036802645.1 Steroidobacteraceae bacterium | reverse complement strand
GGCTCATTCCTCAGGAAGGTGGACCGCTTCGCCGACCGCACGCTGGCGGTGAGCCTGCGCGAGCGCGAAGGCTACGCCGCGCGCCTGCGCGATATCGATTCGCAGGTGCGCAAGATCGTCAAGGCCCTGGAATCCCGCGGCTTCAAGAGCCCATACCTGCGCAGCTTCGTCGTGGCCCGGATCAATCCGGTGCGCTTCCATCGCACCAAGCCGGGCGACAGGAAGCCGCCGATGCCGATCGCGGCTGCCCTCACGCGCATGACAGCCGCGGCGAAGGGTTTCGATGTCGGCAAGGTCCGGTCATCGGACCTGGCGCTGGTCGCGGCGTTGTCGAACGATTAAGACTCGCGTGTCAGACCCAGAGTGGCGTGTCCCATAGCTTCAACCGCTGCCCGAGCCCGAGTTCGCTGGCCGTTCGGTAGACGGCGGATGCGAGCGAGATATCCTCCACGCCCATGCCCATATGAGCGAAATGTATCCGCTCGTTCTCGATTTCCCGCCCGGGCTTTCGACTCAGGATCAGCTCTCCCAGTGTGGTGTACAGGTCTTCCTCTCTCAGCAATCCGCGGGCGTGCATGAGGACCGGAGTAATGATCCCTCGGTGTTTCATGGCTTCCCAGTTGTCGGTCACGATCTTGCCGCACTGCTGGATGACATCGAAGTCGCATTCATGCCCCGACATCTGGATTGTCAGCGCACCCGGTTTGACATCGACGGCGTGAATGAGCGGTTCGCTCGCGGTCGTAACTGTCACGACCACGTCCGCATCCGCCATCGCTGCCGGCACGCTTTCCGCGATTGCAATCGGTGCCCGAAAGAGTTCCAGGCAATCCGACCGCAGTGCCTCGGCCTGGCTGCGGCGGCGGCAGAAGATCGAGACCTCCTCGAGTCCAGGCAGGGCTGTTATCAGACCCAGGATCTGGGTACGGGCCTGGACTCCACCGCCGATGACGGCCGCCTTGTGGCTGGCCTGCGGCGCAAGGAAGCGCGCACCGAGAGCCGTGACCGCCCCCGTTCTCATGGCGCTGATGAGCGTACCGTCGATGATCGCGATGGGTAGACCGGTGACCGGCGAGTTGAGGATGATTACCGCGCTGGCCCGCGGCAATCCGCTCGCGCGGTTTGCCGGGTAGCTCCCGATCCACTTGACTCCGACGGCGGGATCCGCACCCTTGATTGAGGCACACAGCCCGTTGTACCGGCCCAATTCTTCGCTCCTGGGATCTTCTTCGTCGCGCAGCACCACCTTGAAGGGCTGAACGCATTGCCCATTCTCGAACAGGCACAAGGCGTCGGAAATGACCCGCATGGCTCGCGGCATATCGAGACCATCGGCTTTCAGCACCGCCGCCTGGTCGAGATAGAGAAATTCGGCCGTCATGGACCGCGGAGTGATTGAATCGCCAGCTTCCAGGCTTTCCGTACGGTTCGTCCTGCGAATTCCGCCACCATCCGAAGAGCTGGAACAAGATCGTCGGTTGCAAACCACGCGGTTTCGCGAACGCCTTTGAGCGACCGGAGCCAGGCGGCAATCGTGAGTGAACCCTCCCGCCTGTGATCGCGCGATGAATAGAGGTCGCGATTCTCATCCAGCCACTTGCGGCCTTCCACAAGAGCAGTCAATGGAACCGGCTGCTGCGTGAGATCGAGATACAGAAGGCGCGCGACGTCAGTTCCATCGGCTCCGACAAAAAGACGAAATGTCGCGCCGATGCGTGGATTGACATCGAGCAGCTTGTACAAGCAGTCGCGCGGGTCGTGCCGAAGTCCAATGTCGACGATGCCTTGATAGCCGAGCGTACCCAGGAAGGCGGCGATCATGTCGTGCACTGTATCGTTGCGCAGGCATATTCCGAGACTGGTCGCCCCGGTGTGAATGGGTTGCTGCCGAAGCTTCTTTCCCGTGAATCCCGCCACGCACTCGGATTGGCGGTTGAAGTATCCGTTGAACATCCAGACGGCGTCGTCTCCCCCCGGAATATACTCCTGCAGCATGAGATCCGGATCCGCCGGATTTTCCATGAGTGAAAAGTTCTGCGTCAGCTCGTTCGCCGTGCGGACAATCAGCATCTTTCGCAATGCAAGCGCCTCGAGCCGGGGGCCGTCGCTTGCCTTGAGCAACAGCGGATACCCCAGCTGGCCGGCGAATTGCAGTGCTTCCTGCGCCGACCGGGGCAGCATGGTTTTCGGAACTGGAACGCCATGGCGCCTGGCCAGGCCTGTCATTTCCCATTTGCGGCGGAGCTGGCGGATCAGCTCGGGCAGATTGTCCTGGAACCGGTAAATGCCGCGCAGTTCGGCGGCATGATCGGCTACCAATTGCGCGGTCACGTCGGTGGTGGGGATGAGGATCGCTTCGTGACCGATCCTGGTTCGAAGATCGATCAGGAATTCCACCGAATCTGCCGGTGGAGCACGTGCGAAGTCCCAGTGGTGCCGCTGCCGGAAGTAGCGTGATGAAAGTGCGCTGATCCGCAGGTCGCTGTGGACCCCGATGACGGGTACTCCGAGCCGCCCCAGGCTGCGGGCGATGCCCAGGCTTCCGTAGTGAACTCCCAGGATTACAACCGGTGTGCTGTAGTTCAATATGCGGCAGCATGACTCAAACAGGGGGGGCATACATGAGCAAGGCGACGCATTTGTGGCTCGTCATCGCGGCCATTGCGGCGATGTGCACGCTCGTCGACGCGAATGCAGAAAGCTCCGGCGCGAGCGCCGGCGAAGCCGAGTTCCGCGCGTTGTACAAGGAGTTGATCGAAATCAATACGACGCGCTCCGTCGGCAACTGCACGCAGGCAGCCGAGGCGATGCGAAAGCACCTGCTCGAAGCCGGAATTCCGGCTGCGGACATGCAGATCCACGCTCCCCCGGAGGCGCCGAAGGACGGCGCACTGGTCGCGGTGCTGCGCGGCAAGGACAAGTCGATCAAGCCGATCCTGCTCCTCGCGCATATCGATGTCGTCGAGGCCAGGCGTGAGGACTGGACCCGCGATCCGTTCAAGCTGGTCGAGGAAAACGGATGGTTTTATGCGCGCGGCGCCAGCGACGACAAGTCGATGGCGGCAATATTCACGGACAGCCTGGTCCGGTACAGGAAGGAAGGCTACATACCGCGGCGCGACATCAAGCTGGCGCTGACCTGCGGCGAGGAAACGGCCGGAGCAGGCCTGTTCGACAGCGTTCGCTGGCTCGTGCAGACCCAGCCGGAAGTGCTCAGCTCTGCATTCGCAATCAACGAAGGCGCGGGCGGCGAGCTCGACAGGAACGGCAAGCCGATCGTGCTGCAGGTCCAGGCGGGCGAGAAAATCTACCAGGACTTTTCGCTCGCGGTGAGCGATCCCGGCGGTCACAGCTCGCTGCCCAAGGCGGACAACGCGATCGTGCGCCTGAGCGCCGGACTTGCGAAGCTCGGCGCCCACCAGTTTCCGATCGGGCTCAATCCAGTGACGCGCGCTTATTTCGAGGCGATGGCGAAACTCATGGACCCGGAAGTCGGCGCCGACATGCGAGCGGTGCTTCAGTCGCCGCCCGACGCCGCAGCGGCGGCCCGGCTGTGGGCAATTGATCCGCAGTGGAATGCGATGCTGCGCACGACCTGTATCGTCAGCGAAATCGCGGGTGGCCATGCGCCGAATGCGATCCCGCAGCATGTGAAGGCGACCGTCAATTGCCGCATTCTGCCCGGCACGCCGGTTTCCGACGTGCAGGCCGAGATTGCGAGAGTCGTCGCCGATGACGCGATCGGGATCTCGACGAAAGGCGAGGGCGGAGTGCAGTCGCCGATCCCGCCCCTGACGGAGGCGATACTCGCGCCCGCGCGCAAGGTTGCCGGGAAAATCTGGCCCGGTGTCACGCTGGTGCCGACGATGCTGCCCGGCTACACGGACGGAAAGTACCTGAATCCGGCGGGTATACCGACATATGGCATATCCGGCCTGTTCGAAGACGCCGAAGGAAACTACATTCACGGCCTCAACGAGCGCATGCGCGTGAAGTCGCTCATGGAAGGTCGCCGGTTCCTGTACGAAGTCGTGAAGCTGTACGCGGACAGCAAGGACTAGCGTCCCTCTGTCACGTCAGCGCAGGCGATCGCACTCGCAGCGCAATTTCGCGGGCGTCCAGTTCGTGGCGCGCAGGATTTCGCGGGTCATGTGACTCTGATCGGCGAAGCCGTGGCCGTCCGCGACTTCGGCAATGGATTCGCGGCCCTCGAGCAGCGCGCGAGCCGCGCGCTGCAGGCGCAGGCGCCGCAGGTACTGCGAGGCGGTCACGCCCAGGTGGCGCTTGAACATGCGCGAGACATGAACGGGATGCAGGTCGAGCCCGGCTGCGACCGCACCGAGGGACTCGTTGGCTGGGCCGTCATGCAGCTGCTCGAGCGCACGACGCATCCAGCGCGGCTCGGCCCGCTGCACGGGGCGTGAGTCGGCCACGTACTCCGTGACCAGTTCGTTCACCAGCGATTCTGCGACAGCGCGCCATCCGGCCCGCCTTTCGCAGAGCTCTTTCAGCAGCCGCAGCGCGGCGCAGGACATCGGTCTTGCCTCGAATGCGCGCCGTTGCAGGCCGCCACCCGAGTCAGCGAGCGCATCCCAATAGGGCGGCGCGATGTCGACACACAGGAACAATGCGCCGTCGGGGCCGATCTCGTCCCGATGCTCGGCCTCGGCCGGACGCAGCACCATGGCGAGTGGGCGCGCGTCCCAGTGACCTCTGCCGAACCATTCGCGATAGCGGCCGGTGATCAGCATTGAGAAGAACGCGTGTGCGTGTGCGTGCAGCGGCACCGCGCGGGAATTCGAATGCGCAACGGCGCTTACCGTGATATCGCCCGAGCGAAGCTGGACTCGCGCAGCGCCGAAGAACTTTCCGGCGTCCATGAGCCCGTCACGCCTGGCGATGTTGTGTTTATTCAAGACATTTCCCGCATCGGAATGCAGCATTCTACCCGGTCATCCGAGGGATAGTCCGATGCGGAAACAGATGCGTGGTCTCGTGATCGTCGTCGCCAGCGCGGTCGCGCTGACGCTTGCGCTGGCGTTGCAGGCCAAACCTGGCGCGCCTGCGCCGGCAACCCGAGCCAAGCTCGTCGGGCCGGCATTTTCCGACGACGGCAGCCTGAAGCGGCCGGTCGGGTACCGGAACTGGCGCTTTGTGAGCACGGGGCTCGGCATGAGTTACGGTCCGGCGGCCAAGGCCGCCGCGCTGACGGGCGACGTCATGTTCGACAACGTGTTCGTTCAGCCCGCCGCTTATGACGCATTCCTCGCCGACGGCGTCTGGCCGGAAGGCACCATGTTCGTCCTGGAGCTGCGCGGCTCCGACACGCAGCGGCCGCCCAACAATCAGGGTTATTTCCAGACCGAGCTGCATGGCATCGAGGTGTCCGTAAAGGACTCGTCCCGCTTCAAGGGGCGCTGGGCGTATTTCGACCTTGGCATGGACGCGCAAAGCGCAAAACCAATGCCGGAGCAGGCGTGCGCCGCCTGCCACAGGCAGCACGCCGCCGCGGACATGACATTCGTGCAGTTCTACCCGACCCTGCAGCATGCGGGACGTGTGAACTGACCGCTCGCGTGCCGGTCGATGTAGTATCAATCCATGTCTGGACAGCAGATAGTGCGCGCGCTCTTCGTGATTCTGCTGACATCGCAGGCGGTGCTGATTGCGCCTGTTGCGATGGGATTGGCGACTCATGCGGCATCAATGCCGGCCGCGGACTGTAAGACTGGCATGGACGCCCCGTCTGAGGATTGTCCCTGCTGCCCGCCAGGCTCGACCATGCAAGGGAATTGTGCGGCCTATTGCCTGGGAGCGGTGACTCCCGCACCGATGATCGCGTTGGCGCTTGCGTCGATGAGCTGTGCTCGTCTGCGCTTCGAGTCACCATTGCCTGCCAGCCGGACTTATCCACCCCTCGATCCGCCTCCGATCGGCTGAAAACACGTAATTCGTGCTCATCGCCCGGCACGATGTCGGGCGCTGAGTCGCCGTGTGTTTCGCCGCTGGAGGAACAAAGATGAATCAATTTGCCCGCACCGTGGCAGTCGCAGCGTTGTCGCTGGCCTGTCTTTCGCCCGAAATTGCCGAAACCAAGCCGATCGCCTTCGCCAACGGCACCACCGTAATGGCCGAATACGGTGCAGGAACCATGGACGAGGTACAGCTCTTTTACGCACCACGACATTTCTACTCGATAGGCGGCGGGCATCTTGCCCTGCAGAGTGACGTAGACAGCCGCTCGCGCGATGTCACATACGCGCGCTTCAATTATCTGGTGAAGCGTTGGAATCGTGAAGGGTCGCAAGCCAACGTGTTTGCGTGGGGTGGGCTCGGTCGGGCGAGACTTTCCGAGACCTCCGGCGATGAATCCGCATGGAACGCCGGTCTCCAGCTGGACTACGAAACTCGCCGCGTCTACGGCTCGATCAAGAGCGACTTGCACGAGGGCTCATCGTTTTCAAACCGTGTCGATACGCTGCAGCTCGGGCTCGCACCCTACAAACATGACTATGAAGGAACGGCGACCTGGTTCGTCGTGCAGGGGAGGCGCTATTCCGGAGGGATACACGATGGCACTGAAATCGCGATCCTGTTGCGCGTCTTCAAGGGCGCGGTCTGGCTGGAGGCCGGCGCCACCACCGAGGGCGCGTTGCAGGCAATGGCGATGATCAACTTCTGAACCGAGGAATCAGTCATGTACAAATCGGCAATCTGGACATGCGCGCTGCTGGTGGCGGCGACTGCCGCAGGTGCAGGCACGATCGAGATGAAGGTCAACGGTCTTGTCTGCGCGTTCTGCGCCAGAGGCATCGAGAAGACATTTCGCAGGAACCCCGCCACGGCCGATATCGTCGTCAGCCTGGAGGACAAGCTCGTAGCCATCGAGACCAAAGAAGGCTCCGATATTTCCGATCTGGAATTGCGAGACACGCTCAAGAGCGCGGGCTACGACGTCAAGGCGATCGAACGCACGCAAACGCCGGTCAAGACGATTCGTGAACGACTGAAAATGTCTGTCAAGTGAGAACCGGCGGCACGGAAAGCCTTGGCGCTGCCGTTGCAGCGCTCATCGCGAGCTCGACTACATTGGTGTGCTGCGTGTTCCCGGCCGTACTCGTTTCGCTGGGGGCCGGTGCCGTGGTCGTCGGATTGATCACCGCCGTTCCGCAGTTGGTCTGGCTGAGCGAGCACAAAGCCGCGGTTTTCGGCGCCGCCACCGCGCTACTCATGGCGAGCGGGGTGCTTCTGTGGTGGGCAGGCCGCTTGCCATGTCCGGCAGATGCAGTACTCGGTCGAAAATGCATGCAGTTACGCAGATTCGGGTTGCGACTGTACTTGGCGAGCGTGGTACTTCTCGCGGTCAGCGCAATAATCGCGTTTGTACTGCCGATGCTTTGATCTCGATTGACATTACGAGTAATATCGTACTAACATCCGGGTCGTGAGAACGCCGCGGGTCATCAATGCGCTGGGAGCTCTGGCACACGAATATCGCCTTGCGATATACCGGCTGCTTGTCGAGAGAGGGCCGGAAGGCATGGCTGCGGGCGCAATCGGCTCCCGCATGGGTCTTGGGCCTTCATCACTGACCTTTCACCTTCAGGCTCTGCAACGCGCCGGGCTGATTACTGCTGAACGTGCAAGCAGGCAGCTGATCTACAGCGCTGATTTCGGCGCGATGAATGACCTGGTCGGTTACCTGACTGAAAATTGCTGCGCGTCGGGCTCCGCGGCGTGCACAACCGACTGCAAGCCCGCGACATCAGCCAAATCGGCCAGGCGGCGCAGGGCAGCCTGAACACTCCGGCGATCTCCAAACCAAGGGTGAAATGAATGAAACGCCTGCACGTCCATGTCAGCGTCCTGGATCTCGCGGATTCCATCCGCTTCTACTCCGAGCTATTCGCTGCCGAACCGGCGGTTCGCAAGGACGATTACGCGAAGTGGATGCTCGACGACCCGAGGGTCAACTTCGCGATATCGAAGAGAGGCGGGGCGAATGGCGTACGTCACCTGGGAATCCAGGTTGAGAATGCCGGAGAACTCGAAGAAGTCTACGAGCGGCTGAAGCGCGCCGATGCGCCGGTATTGGAGGAAGGCGCGACCGCCTGCTGCTATGCCATGAGCGAAAAGAGCTGGATCGAGGACCCGCAAGGCGTGAGATGGGAAACCTTCCTGACGACCGGTGCAAGCACCGTGTATGGCACGGATCCCGCTCCCATATCATCGTGCTGCGGCCCGAAGGCGGCATAGGTGAGTCATGAGTGAAAAACCGTTCAATGTCCTGTTCCTGTGCACCGGCAATTCCGCCCGAAGCATTCTCGCGGAGTGTCTGCTCAACCAGTGGGGCCGGGGCCGGTTCATCGGCTTCAGTGCGGGCAGCCACCCGAAAGGAACGATTCATCCCATTGCGCTCGAACTGCTGAAGAACATGAAGGTGCCGACTGCCGGCCTGCGCAGCAAGAGTTGGGACGAATTTGCCGCGCCCGGCGCCCCGGAACTCGACTTCGTGTTCACTGTTTGTGACAACGCGGCCGGCGAGGTGTGCCCAGTCTGGCCGGGTCAGCCCATGACCGCGCACTGGGGAATCGCGGATCCGGCAGCGGTGAAGGGGTCGGATAAAGAGCGCTGGAACGCGTTCCGTACGGCTTTCAGTGAACTGGACAGCCGGATCAAGATATTCACCAGTCTCCCGATCCGCTCGCTGGATCGCATCAAGCTGCAAGAGCAGCTGCACGCGATCGGCAAGAGAATTCCTGCTGACGAAGTCGCCTGAACTTTCCGGTCACTCGCTGCTGGCCGAAGCCCTGGGTTCACTGCTGCTGGCGGCGGCCGTCATCGGTTCCGGGATCATGGCCGAGCGCCTGGCCGACGGGAACCTCGCGGTCGCGCTAATCGCCAACACGCTGGCGACGGTCGCCGCGCTCGCGGCATTGATTGCGATGTTCGGACCGGTCAGCGGCGCGCATTTCAATCCGGTCATTTCATTGGCTGAAGCCGCTCGTGGGAGGCTGGCCCGCCGGCACGCCGCCGCCTATCTCGCGGTACAGGTCATCGGCTGTTGCGCGGGGGCGATCCTGGCCAACGTGATGTTCGAGCTGCCGATGATCGAAGCGTCCACACATGCCCGGACGGGTGCTGCGCAATGGCTGTCGGAAAGCGTGGCGACGGCGGCCTTGGTCATGGTTGTCATAGGCTCGCCTTCCGTACGTGAGGCCGCCTGGCGCGTGCCTGCGTGGATCGGCGCCGCATACTGGTTCACGGCATCGACCTCGTTCGCCAATCCGGCAATCACGCTGGGTCGCTCACTTTCCGATTCGTTCGCGGGCATTCGACCGGGCGACGTGCCCTATTTCATCGGAGCCCAACTGGTCGGCGGCGCTATCGGCCTGTTATTCGCGCAATCAATCTTCCGCAACCAGGGCGCCCATTCCCGAAACCACGACGTTGGCTGAATTCCTGAGCTCCTCGAGCCGGGCATGCAGGTATTCCGTGAAGAACCCGTGCATCAGGAAGCGCTGTCCGAGGTTCCACGGCCCGACCAGGTAGTGCGGGTACTTGTTGAATGCCAGCTCCGCGATCGTCGGGTCGCCGATGATTCGGCCGACGCGGATGGCGATCGACTGGTCCAGGTTGAAGCCATTGATCGCGTCCCGATACTCCTTTGCGGTGAGGAGCAGGCAGAACAGGCACATGAAGAGCGCGTGGGACGTCTCGAAGTCGAATACCTGTGCCCGGCGCCGGGGGTGACCCTGGTCGACGATGTCGATCTCGCGCCAGTTGGTCCACTGTAGCTCGTCGTGACTTCGCGGGGATCGAGTCCTTTCCATGGGACCGACTTCGCGCATCAACCGGAACAGCTCCTGGTCGTGGTCGACGAAGCTGTGCGTCAGCATGTCGTCGATGGTTCGCGGATACAGCTCGAGAGGCCGCACGGCGGATGAATTCGAGTTGTCGCGCAGGAAGTTCAGGATATTCGACTCGGTCGCGAAGTGGCGCAGTATCAGGAGGTTTGCGTCCGGGCTGACGAAGTTCCTGCAGAACCAGCAGATGATTCGCTGAAGCAACCAGTGAGCGCGGAACTGCGGAAGCGGGAGTCGCTTGAGCGCCCAGGTCAGGTGAAGAACTGCCGCCAGAATGAACTGGAGTACCGGCCGGACGATCCAGCGCAGCGGATTTTCGAGGTCGCGGAGCCAGAGTTCGACGACGCGCGGATCGATCGGCAACGCGTTGTCCACCGCGACTGCCTGCAGCAATGGTGTCCGAAGTCGGGCTGCCTGACTATTCAACGTCGATCTCCTCGAGCTGGAGCGCATACAGACGGCCGACCACGGCGGCAGTATCCAGGATGTCGTCGACTACCGAGCCGGAAACACAAACGCGGTCGAGAAGCCCGTACAGTTTGTCCATGTGCGCTTCGTCGTTGCCGCCGTGATAGCGAAGGAAGCGAGTGCCGTTCGCACCTACGCCGGCCAGTGCCTCGATCCGCCCGGCCCAATCGGTCGCCATTTTCTGGCCGAGCCCTTCGACGATCCACATGGCGCCAAGGAGCCCGACGGGATTTGGCTCGCTTGCGCGGTACATCAGGAATCCGTGCAGCGCGTTTGAGCCGGCATTGCGTTTCCGCGCACGGATGACCGCAAGGTCCCCGCCACAGTCGACGTAGTCCTGTTCCAGCACCTCATAGTCGCGATGCTCGTCATAGGCATGGCCGATGACGACGGAACGGATATCCGCGTGATCGCGATCGAAGCTCGAGGCACAGCGCGAGATCCACCTGGAGCCCTCAATGACCTGTTGCCGCAGGTTCAGAAGCAGGTTCAGGTAGTCGTCGCGCGTGAAAGTGCCGCCATAGAGCCGCTGGATGATCGGCACGCGGCCGAGCCGCCGCTCGAAATCGAACCAGGCACGGAGCAGGCGGCGGAGTGCGTCCTGGCCGATCTCGGTCAGGACCGGCGGTCGCTTCAGGACGATGCTTTCGGCCATCAGCCGGCCACGACCGACAGGTGGATATAGGCGACGTTGAAGCGGCCGCTCTCGGGAATCATGCAGAGGACCGTTTCGCCGGGGCGGGCCCGGCCCTCTTTCAGGAAATCATCGAGCATGATCAGGATCGAAGCACAGCCGGTATTTCCTTTCGTGTAAAGGTTGGTGTACCACTTCTCGTCCGCGATGCTGGCATTACACATCTTCAGCATGTCGAAGATCTTGCTGCGGAAATGGTGCGAGGAATAGTGGCAGAGGAGGTGATCGAGCCGCCCGACGTCGAGCAGCCCCTCGTCGATGAGGCGAAGCGCGCCGTCCACGCCGAGCTTCACGATGTTCTCGAGCAGGCGCACGTCCTGCCGGATGAGCAGTGCGCCGGCCGCCTCGGCCTCGGCGTAGGTCGCGAAATCCTGCCAGGTGCGCGTGTCGGCGGAATCCGACGGCTGCCCGATGCTCATGCAGACCGGAAAGGCGTCGGCGTGCGAATAGCTCCGGATCCAGTCGACGCGAAGCGACATGCCGCGAGGGCTGGTTTCGAGAAGCCAGGCCCCGGCGCCGTCCGACAGCATCCAGCGCAGGAACTCGGAATTGAAATCGACGGCGCTGTGGCCGCCGGCGGCCTCGTAGCGGGAACTCTTGAACAGGCGTGATGCGAGCTCGCTGACGACGACGAGCGCGCTCTTCTGCTCGCCGAGCCGGAGCGTATTGACCGCCGCGCGGATCGCCATCGCACTGCTCGAGCAGATGCCGTGGGTCGTATGCAGCTCGACTTCCGGGATGCCGAGGCCCGCCTGGACCATGCTGCCAAAGCCAGGTATCACGAGATCGCCCTGGGTGGTCGCGCAGCTCAGCAAGCCTACCGAGCGCAGCGGCAGCGGCGACTTGGCCATGCAAGCGCGACTCGCCTCCACGGCCATCTGGGCGTTGGAGTGCGTTGTCTTGTGCGACCGGTCGATCGCGTAATGCCGGGTCTTGATCCCATTGGCCTTGAGAATCCGCGACTTCAGCCGGCTGGCCTTGCCCTCGACCTTGCCGAGGATGTCCTCGATCTCGTCGTTCCCGATCGGGGGCCCCGGCAGGAACGAGCCTGTACTCGTGATGTAGGCATTCATCCGGATCTGGCCTGCTTGCGGCGCGCCGCCCGGATACAGCGGATGAACTCCTCGAAATAGGGGAGCACGCACAGCATCGACATGAACGCGAGGTAACCACGCAGGTAGTTCGAGCCGCCGTGTGGATTCGCAACGCGCCGAAGCTCAAACCCGCCCGACCAATCGAAGGACACGAGCTTCAGCACGACGTCCCAGTTCAGGACCATGATCAGCAGCAACAAATAGAACGGAATGGTCGCCATGTAGTTGTGGACATGGACTTCCCAGATTGAGATCCGGCGGAGCGGCGCAGAGTAGTAGACATCGTAGTGGGCGACAATCTCGTGTAACAGGAAGGCGGCGAAGCAGATCAGCAGGACCAGGACGTTTACCTGGAACACGAGACACAGAACGATGGGAATGCCCAGTTGAGCACCCATCAGGAGGTGTACCGCCGATTCCCTTACGCCGGAAGTGCGCTCGATACCAGTTGCCCGATGACAGCACCAGTCGATGAATCCGGTGATGCCCCAGAGCGGCAGCAAGCCGAACAGAATGAGGTAGAGCAGGAGCTGTTCCGTGGTAGGCATCAGAGCAGCGGCCTCAACGGCAATAGCTGCCAGAGCCGGACCACGCATCGCTTGGTGAGCGATGCGAATCGATCCGGATCGTCGGTGGCCGGGTTCCAGCTATTGTCGGGCAGCATGTCAATCGTAATGGCATCCGCGACCGCATTGGACTGGCGAGCATCGTGGATGACGACGCCGACTTCCGTGTTCAGGTTCTCGGAGCGCGGATCGAGGTTGAACGTGCCGATGTAGACGAGCCGCCGGTCGACGACCATGGTCTTGGCATGCAGGGCGAACACGGGGGCTTCATCGCGCAGGGCCGCGTAGCGCTGCATCAGCTTCTGCTGGACCTTCGAATCGGGCCGGAATTCGCGGATCTCCAGGCCAAGCTTCAGAAGCTCGTCGCGCTGGTTGCGATAGCCGCTGAACGCCTGGAGATTATCGGTCGATGCGAGCGAATTGGTGTTGATCCGGATGCGGACGCCGCGCGATCGCACCCGGGCGAAGAGGGCGAGGGCCTCGTCGGATAGCACCAGGTAGGGAGATTGTATGTAGACCTCGCTGCGCGCACTGTCGAGCAGGGCGGCGAGGGCGGCGGTGCTGAGACCCCCGCCGCCGAGGTCGATGCGCGATTCGTTCTTGCCGGGAATGTCGCTGATGAAATCCACGCGTCCCCAGCTGAGCTCGCCCGCGATTTCGGAGAAGCGCGAAGGAATTGCATCGATCGCGGCCTTCACTTCCGGCGCGAAGTTTTCGCCCGACGCAGCGTACTTGTGCAATCCACGATAGACCGCCTGGATTTCGGCCGCGCGCACGGTCAGGTTCTTCTGCATCAGGCCGAATCCGTCGTAAAGCTCCTCCACCGGGACGCAGATCGCGCTGTCCCAGAAGCGTTCGAAGCTCGCGCCGATTGACGGCATGACGGCGCCCAGAACCAGCGCGTCCCGGTCGCGGAAGTTGTATTCGTGATCGTAGTCGTAGTATTCGTCGGCCATGTTGCGGCCGCCCGTGATCGCGTACTTGCCATCCACGATGAAAGTCTTGTCGTGCATGCGCTGGTTGACGCCGCGAAAATCCGTCGCCACGTTCATCAGCCGACCGCGGAGCGTCATGCCGACGGAGTGCCTGGGGTTGTAGATCCGGATGTCGATGTTTGGATGCCTGGCGAGGGCAAGCAAGGACGTGTCCGGCACGTCGATCAGCAGGTCGTCCACGATGACGCGTACCCGCACGCCGCGCTCGGCCGCGCGCAGCAGGGCCTCCGATGCGAGAATGCCGATGTTGTCGGTGCTCCAGATGAAGTACTGGATGTCGATGCTCGATCGCGCCTGATCGGAAAACCAGGCGCGCGCGAGCAGCGCGTCCTCGCCTCGCTCGAGGATGTACGTCCCGGTCTTTCCGGGGTGCGCCGCGATCTGCGCGTCGATGAACGCGCGTGCATCGGACTGCGGATTCGCGGGTAACGACGGACTCGTGAACGCCGCGAGCAATGCTGCTGCGAGAATCCGAATCACATGGCCCCCCGAAATCGGCTCCCGGCATCCTACAATAGCCACCACCAATGATTGCCTTTCTCGAAGCCCGGCGTGCCGGCTTGTTCCGGCGCGGCGAAATCTGGCGAAACGTCGTCGCGGGCGCTGTTGTCGGCGTCGTCGCGCTGCCACTCGCGATGGCGTTCGCGATCGCCTCGGGCGCCGAGCCCGAGCAAGGGATTTACACCGCGATCGTTGCGGGTCTCGCGACCTCGCTGATCGGCGGTACGCGGGTGCAGATCTCGGGTCCGACCGGCGCATTCATCGTCGTGCTTGCCGGCGTCACCGCGGAGTATGGAATCCCGGGCCTCCAGGTGGCGACGCTGATGGCGGGGCTCATGCTTCTGGCAATGGGCTTCGCCCAGCTCGGGGGAGTCATCCGGTTCATACCGAACCCGGTCATCACGGGATTCACATCCGGTATCGCCGTGATCATCTGGGTGGGCCAGTGGAAATACTTCTTCGGGCTGAATCCGGAAGGGTCCGGAACTCATTTTCATGAGAATGTCTGGGCGCTGGTCCAGGCGCTTCCCGGCTTTCACCTGGCGACGACGGGGATTGCAGTCCTGTCTCTCGCCGTGGTCGCGGCAGGCAATCGCGTGCTTGACCGGATCCCGGGGCTCGCGCGCGTGCCGGCCCCGCTCGTCGCCATGCTGCTGGCGACTGCCGTGCAGGCCATCTGGCATTTCCCCGGCGTCGCGACGATCGGCAGCGCCTTCGGCGGGATTCCACGGGCCTTGCCGGCGCTGCAGTGGCCGAGCCTGTCGCTCACCGAGGTGATCCAGCTCGTCGGCCCGGCATTCACGATCGCCTTGCTCGGCGCAATCGAATCGCTCCTGACGGCAGTCGTCGCCGACGGCATGACGGGGACCCGGCACAACCCGAACCAGGAGCTGATCGGGCAGGGCGCGGCCAACATCCTGTCGCCCTTGTTCGGCGGATTCGCCGCAACAGGAGCCGTCGCCCGCACGGCGACGAATATCCGAAACGGCGCCACGAGTCCGCTTGCGGGCATCGTGCACTCGATCTTCCTGGTCCTCGTCATCGTGCTGCTGGCGCCATGGGCGGCAGAGGTACCCCTCGCGGCGCTCGCTGCAATCCTGTTCTACGTCGCCTGGAACATGAGCGACGTCCGGCATTTCTCGAGGCTCCTGACGCGCGCTGCGCGATCCGACCGCCTCGTGCTCCTGGTCACCTTCGGCTTGACGGTGTTCGTCGACCTCGTGGTGGCGGTCAACGTCGGCGTAGTCATCGCCGCGCTCCTCTTCATGCGGCGGATGGCCGAAACAGTGAGCGTGCAGCAGGAAGTTTTCGGGGGACCGGAGGAGCGCGGCGGAAGCACGGGTGCGCCGCAGGATGCTGCCCTGCCGGCCAATGTGCTGGTCTATCGCATCGACGGGCCGTTCTTCTTCGGCGCGGCTGAAAAGCTCGAAAGCACGGTCGAGAGGGCACAGCTGCACGTCGGCACCGTGGTGATCCGGCTCGGGCGCGTGCCCTTCATGGATGCCACGGGAATGCACACGCTGTCGGAGATCATCGAGCGCTTCCAGCGTCGCGGCATCCGGGTACTGCTATGCGAGATTCAGGAGCGCCTGTCACGCGCCCTGGCACGAGCGGAAATACTTGCGCTTGTCGGCCCGGATAACATCTGTGCCGACATGGCTGAAGTCGAACGACGCATTGCGTCGCTGCGGGAACCCGGCGATCGCCTAGCCTGATCTCGAGATCGCGGAATTCAGCTCCGCGATCTCCCGCGGCCCGATCCGGCAGCAGCCTCCTATCATCCTCGCGCCCGCGTCCACCCACTTCGGGGCGAGTGAGGCGAGGCCTTCATGTTCCCTGGAACCCTGCCAACTCTCCGTGTCTGCCACCCAGTGCTCGCCGGAGTTCGGGTAGACGACGATGGACTTGCCCGTGCCCGCCTTGAGTGCGTCGATCGCCGTGCCGACGATTTCGGGCCTCACGCAATTCACACCGATCGCGATCACGTTCGGGACCTCGTCCAGGAGGCGCGCGCATTCCGTGAGCGACTCACCGTGGGAAGTATGGAGTCCGTCGGGAGAAGTGAAGCTCATCCAGGCGTTCGTATCGGGATTCTCCGCGAGCAGCGCGGCGAGTGCGCGGGCCTCATCCAGCAGCGGCAACGTCTCGCAGGCGAGAAAGTCCGCGCCCGAGGCGGCCAGGACTCCGAAACGGCGGGAGTGAAACGCGAGCAGTTGTTCGACGGATAGGCCGTAGTCGCCGCGGTATTCGGCGCCGTCGTGCGTCGTCGCCCCATATGGGCCGACCGATGCCGCGACGAACAGGCGGCGGCGATCCGCCGGGTTGTCGCGCTGGTATCGCTCACGAGCGGCTTTTGCCAGCTCGACGGAAAGCCGCAGCAGCGCGGTCGTCTCGTCCGCGTCCAGGCCGGTCGCAGCAAAGCCTTCATAGCTCGCCTGGTAGCTGGCCGTGATCGCGCAGTGCGCGCCGGCGGCGTAGTAGTCGTAGTGCAGTTGCTCGATCGCGTGCGGCGCCGTCCGCAGCACGCGCGCCGACCAGAGCGAGCCTGAGATGTCCTCGCCGCGCTTTTCGAGCTCCGTCGCGAGACCACCGTCCAGGATCAACAGCCCGTCGTCGATCAAAGGAATGCTCCGACACGTTCGACGACCCAGAACATCGCGACGGAACCGATGGCATACGGCGCGACGTAGGCCGTCCATGCAGGGCCCTGGACCGGCAAGCGGGCGAGCAGCGCGCGCAAGCCAAGGACCACCGCCACGAAGATGAGCTGCCCAAGCTCGACACCGACATTGAATGTCAGGAGCGCAACCGGAATCGCTTTCTCCGGCAAGCCGACTTCGGCCAGTGCGCCGGCAAAGCCGAAGCCGTGGAGCAGGCCAAAGCTGAAGGCGACAAGCCAGGGCGCGCGCGCTGTCAGGCCCGGCCTGCCTTGCAGGCCGTGGACGATTTCCGCGGCGACGAAAACGATGCTGAGCGCGATCATCGCCTCGACCGGCGGCCCCGGGACGTGAACCCAGCCGAGCGTCGCGGCAACGAGCGTGATGCTATGCGCCGCAGTGAAGGCGGTGACGGTAATGAAGATCCGTTTTCCGCCGCGCACGATCAATAGCAGCGCCAGCACGAACAGCAGGTGATCGACGCCACCCAGGATGTGCTCTACGCCGAGGATCAGGTAGGACCATGCGACTTCGGCAGTCCCGGCGGGCGCCTTGATCGTGAATCGAGGCGACTCCGGCAGCAGGCGCTCCATCTGGCTCGTGCCGTCCAGGCGCTCGAGCCGCACGATCACGTCGGAGATGCCGCCGCTCAATCCGTCGATGCCGATTTCCTGGCCGGTGAGCCCGCCTTCGCGCGAAATCCGCCAACGCTCGATGTATGCATTGCCGATGAACATGCCCTGCGGCTCGGACAGGTTCCGGGTGCCGGCCGGCAGGCGCACGCGGGCGGCGAGGCGCAGGTCGCCTTGCGCGGGCACTTTCCAGATCACGTCATAGACCGGGGGGCCCGCCGCGCCGGGACTTGCTTCGCGGAGTTCCAGATAGGCGGGACGGAAAATATCCGCCTGTACCGTTGGCGAAAGCAGGCCGAGCAGCAATGCGATGACCAGCTTCATTCGGAGCCAGCCTCAGCGCTTTCCATGCGCACCGTGTAATTCGAGCGCAGCTCCTTGTAATACGTCTCGCTCGCTTCCTCGGTGCGCTTTTGCAGCAGGTCGCGCTCGACCGCGGCGCGGGCTTCTTCCAATTTTGCGTTGCGACCCGGCTCTCGCGCCGTCAGTTCGACGAGATGCAAGCCGAATTCAGACCTGACCGGGCCCTGCCACTCGCCGACGGGCAGGGACTCGATGGCGGCCGCGAACTCGCTGCCGAAGTTCCGCTCGATCTCGAATCTCCGGGCGGACTCGAGCACGGATGGAAGCATGGTCGGATCGCCGACCACCGTCTTTCCGGCCTGGAGCTTGCGCCGTGCATTGCCGGCGTCGGCCTCGAGCCTTTCGCCTCGCCGGGAAGGATTGAAATAAACCTGGCGAAACGAGAAGCGCGGTTCGATGGCGTACTTTTCCCGATGCGCATCGAGCCAGGCCTGCAATTCCTGCGTCGTGGCTGCGGCGGGTGTCATCCCCTCGATGATGAACTCGACCTTCTGCCCGATCCGCCGACGCACGATTGGATCGTCGCGGTCGAGGCCCATCGCGACGCCCTCGCGGTAAAAAATCTCTTCGCGCACCCAGTTGTCCACCAGGGACTGGAGTTCCTTTTCGCTCGGCGGCCTCTGCCACGCGCGCTCGAACTGCAATTGAAGTCCGAGCACCTGTCCGCGCGACACGACGATCTCGTTCGGCGAATTGAGGAGGCCGCCCTGGAGCCATTCGTACATAACGAACAGCGCGAATCCCAACAGGAAGAAGTGAAACAGTGGCTCTCGCAGAATTCTTCGCATCGGCGTATTATGGCGATTCCCCCGGCCCGGCTCTTTTCATGCGTATCGTGTCTCGCACCACCCGTTCGCTGCTCGAGCAGAAGCGCGAAAAATCGCTGCGGAAGCGAGCGGCGGCGGGCACGCTTGCAACCGCGTTTCCAAGAGTCGAGCAGATCCGGCTGCAGTTGCAGTTCGTCCCCGAGAAGGGCACGCCTCCGGCGACACAGACGCACGCGCTTTATCCGTCCGCGCAGGCCTATTTCGAGTTTGCCTGCCCGCACGGCGACTGCGACGGAAGTGTCGACCTCAACGAAATAGCCTTGCCGCTCCTCAGGCGCTCGGGTCTCCAGGCCGACGGATCGATTCGTTGCCCCGGGTCGCGCACGGCGGGGGGGACGGCGCGTCAGCCCTGCAACCTGCGCATCGACTACTGGATTGCGGCCCAATACCAGCCGATCTCCCGGGCGACGGGCTGACGCCCGCGCCGAATCCCGCAGAATTCCCTGGCTGGAACCCCTCCCGTGACAAGCGGGAAGCTCCTCTTGTATGCTAATGCGAATCGTTATCGTTCGTATTCACATGAGGATCGGCCATGGCCAAGCTCCACACACTGAGTCTCGCGATCGCCCTGACCCTGAGTGCTGCCTCGTTCATTGAGGCACGAGGGGACGAAGCGGCCGAGACGGCGCCGGAGCCACTGCCCAAGGTCATGGTGATCGGCGAGCATGAATCGGAGGGCTACCTGGCCGATCACAGCCGAACCGCCACAAAGACCGACACGCCACTCCTCGACGTGCCGCAGGCGGTCAGCGTGGTGACGCGCGACCTGATCCAGGACCAGTCGATGCAGAGCCTCGCCGATGTCGCGCGCTACGTGCCCGGTGCCGGGATGGCCCAGGGCGAGGGCAATCGCGACACGATCATCCTACGCGGCAACAGCTCGACCTCGGATTTCTTCCTGGACGGCGTACGCGACGACGTCGAGTATTTCCGCGACCTGTACAACGTCGACCGCGTC
>DAIRVV010000021.1:0-19793 GCA_036802645.1 Steroidobacteraceae bacterium | reverse complement strand
CTTGTTGACCTGGTCCGCGAGCACGGAGCCTTCGGGGTCCGCGAGGATGATCTCGACCGAGGGCAGCTTCTCGCGGAAGCACTGCGTGAGGCCCGCGATCGTCCCGCTCGAGCCGATGCCGACGACGACGGCGTCGACCTGCCCATCCATCTGCTCGAGGATCTCGGGACCGGTCGTCGTCGCATGCGCTTTCGGGTTATCCGGATTGCCAAACTGGTTGATGTGATAGTAGCCGTGCTCCTTCGCGAGCCGCGCTCCGAGATCCTGGTAGTACTCCGGATGGCCCTTACCGACGTCGGATCGCGTCAACACGACTTCCGCGCCCATCGCGCGCAGGTTGAAGATCTTCTCCTGGCTCATCTTGTCCGGCAGCACCAGCACGACGCGGTAGCCTTTCTGTGCCGCGACGAGCGCGAGCCCGAGTCCCGTGTTCCCCGCGGTCGCCTCGATGATCGTGCCACCCGGCTTGAGGTCGCCGCGGCGCTCGGCCTCTTCGATCATCGAGAGGCCGATCCGGTCCTTGATCGAGCCCGCGGGATTCTGGAGCTCGAGCTTCAGGAAGAGCCTGCAACGGCCGGCGTCGAGCTTGCTCACCTCGAGCATCGGCGTCCTGCCGATCAGCTCGAGCACGTTGCGGTAGACTTTCATGTCGCAATTGTAGCGGGAGACGCCCCTTGCCCTGGCGAACGATCGCGGCTGCCGCGCCGGCCGCCGGCTTGGCCCTCGCGCTGCTGGCGACACCCGCATGGTGCGCCGGCTTCCCGCTTCCTCCGATCCGCGATGACGCCGGAGTGCAGGGCGCCGTCGAAAGCGCCCGCGCAGCCTTCATTCCCGCCGGGCGTCTCGACCGGCTGGACGTTACGGTGCTTGTCGCAGCCGCTGACGGGTCGTGGCTGCGCGGCAGCATCGGCGGAACGACGCCCTGGTATCCCGCGAGCTGCGTGAAGCTCGGCTTCGCGATCGCCGCGGTGCACTGGTGCGAAGCGCAGGGACGCGCGGCGGACTGCCTCGATGCGCACGTTGCGCCGATGCTCGAGGTCTCCGACAACGTGGAGACCGGATTTGTCGTGGACGCGGTCACCGGCGCCACGAATGGCCCGGTCGTGGGCGCTGACTATGAAGCGTGGTTCGCGAGGCGGCTCTATACCGAAAACCTGCTCGCGAAGCACGGCCTGCTCGCCGGGCAGCGCCTCTTCAACAAGACCTATCCCACGAATTCCGGCGAGGAGCCGTCCGGGCTCGAGGCGCTCGCGCGCGAGCGCCATGGCAGGAATTCCATGCACGCGGATGGCGCGGCGAGACTCATGCTTGCGGTCGTCTCGGGCGCGTTTGGGAAGCCTGGCGCCGATTACATTCGATCGAGGCTGCGCCGGCCGCCGGTTTCGAAACACAGCAGCATGGGCGGCGGGTTTCCGGAAGGCACCGTCTACGAGAGCAAGATCGGCGATGCCTACGACACGCTCGCCGAGATCGTGCACGCCGAGCTGCCCGGTGGCCGGCGACTCATCGTCGCCGCATTCTCGAACGGTCGCGATCCGGACGGGCCTGACGAGCAGGACCTGACTGCGCTCGCAGGGTTCTCGAAGCTCCTGCTCGAGCGGATTCCCTCGGCCGATGACTGAACGCGCTGACCGGCTCCGCGGCGTGCTCCTGATGCTCGCCGCGGTGGGCATCTTTGCCGTGATGGATGCGTTGATGAAACACATCTCCGCCCGCTATCCCTCGATTCAGGTCGCGAGCCTCCGCGGTATGAGCTCGCTGCCGTTCGTGGTCCTGATGTACGCGCTGACGGGCCAGGCCCGGCTTCTGCTGCCGGTGAGATTCGGCATGCACCTGCTGCGTGGCGTGCTTGCCGTCGCGATGATCTGGGGCTTTCTGTGGGCGCTGGCACGCGCGAGCATGGCGGATACTTACGCGGTCTTCATGTGCGCGCCGCTGCTGGTCGTGCTCACGTCCGCCTTCCTGCTCGGCGAGAAAGTCGACCGTCACACCTGGCTTGCCGTCCTGGCCGGGCTCCTGGGTGTCTTCGTGATACTCCGGCCGTCGGTGGCCGGCATCGCGAGCATCGCGGGACTCGCCACCTTTCTGTCGGCAATCGCCTATGCATTCGTGGTCGTCCTCGTGCGCGTCCTGTCACGCACCGAAACCACGGCTTCGATGGTCTTCTGGTTCCTGCTCTTGCTCTCGATCGGGGCCGGGCTGATTGCGCTGCCCGTCTGGGTGCCGATCCAGGCGTCCGACTGGATCTGGATCGCAGCCATCGGCCTCACCGGCTGGGTCGCGCAATACCTTCTGACCGAGGCATTCCGGCTGGCGCCCGCTTCGCTGGTCGCGCCCTTCGAATACACGGCCATGATCTGGGCGATCAGCATCGACTGGTTCGTCTGGCAGACGCTGCCGGGCGCCCGGATGCTGACCGGCGCAGCGATCATCATCGCCGCGGGGCTTTACCTGATGCTTCGTGAGCGCATCAGGTTCAACAGCAAATTCCCTAGCGCGATAGATCCTTGATCATGCTCCGCCACTGGAGCACGGATCCGTCGATCGTCGCGACCGGCACGCGCTCGTTGAGCCCGTGGGAGAAGCTGTCCTTCGGGTGCATGAAGATGCCCGAGACGCCGTAGCTCGGCACGCCGATATTGCGGAAGTACAGGCTGTCGGTCGCACCCGCCGACATTGCCGGAACGATCGGCAGGCCCGGCGCGCGCAAGTCGATCGCCTTGCGGAGCGCCTTCATGACGTCATCGCGCAGCGGAGATGCGTCGCTCGGCACCGGAGTGTTCGCCAGCTTGAATTGCGCCTTCGGGTCGTCGACGACGGTGGTCAACGTCGATTGCACATACTCGACGGTCTCGCCGGGGAACACCCGGCAGTTGACATTGACCGTCGCGCTCTGCGGCAGCGCGTTCGGCGCGTGGCCCGCCCTTGCCGTCGTCGCGACGCAGGTCGTGCCAAGCTGGCCGACGTATTCCGCGTGCGAGGCAAGCAGGTCGTAAGCCTGCTGGTCCGCGGGATTCTCGGCGTAGCGAAGCATCGCGGCGCCGACCTCGTCGGTCCTCATGGCGCCCGTCGCCTTGAAGTAGGCCTTGGTGAGCTCGCTCGACTTCGCGGGAAACCGGAAGGCGGCAATCTTGCCGATCGCGCGCGCCAAGTCGTAGATCGCGTTGGTCGAGTCGGGGCGGCTGCTGTGGCCACCCGCGTCCGTGAACGTGATCTCGAAGTCCATGTAGGTCTTCTCGGCGGCCTGTATCGTGTAAACGACGGGCTTGCCGTCGTCGCCGAGGTAGGCGCCGCCGGCATCGCTGTTGAGCACGAGCTCCGCGTCCTTCAGCTCTTCCGCGAGCCGTGCCGTCGTATCCTGAGTCGTTTCCTCGTCGCCGGAGAGCGTGAGGATGATTTCGCGCCGTGGCTTGAATTTTTCCTGCTTGAGCCAGATCAGCGCGGCGACCGTCGACACGAGACCGAGCTTGTTGTCGGCCGTGCCGCGCCCGAAGACGAAACCGTTCTCGACGACGGCGACATAGGGATCGCGTTCCCAGTCCTCACGCCGGGCCGGCACCACGTCCATGTGCGATGCAAGGAGAATCGCCTTGGCCTTGGGGTCCGAGCCGCGGTAGCGCGCGGTCAAGGTCGCCGTTTCGCCGCGAGGCGTGATCTTGATGTCCTCGGCCGCGAATCCATTCGCTTTCAGCTCGCCAGCGAGGTACTCGGCGTAAGGCGGCACCTGACCTTCGCCCTCCGCGGTCTTGAATCCGACCGAGCGCTTGAACATTTCGAGCGTCATTTCCGATATCGCGGGCGGGACGGCATCGTCCCTGGCCGATGCCGCAATCGGCAGCAGACACAACAGGAAGGCGCCCAGGCGATGCCCGGATTCGGCGATTTGCATGTGACCGGTCCCTTGGGGCAGTTGCCGACATTCTGAGGTAGAGTACGCGCGTTGCGCAAACCCGAGACCACATGATCCTCACACTCCTCTTGGTCGCGCTTGGCATCCTCGGCCTCGCATTCACCTGGGTTTTCCTGAACACGCTGAAGCAGCGCGGAGATTTCCGGCCGAGCGCGGAGTCCATCGGCCTCGGCGCGATCACCAATTTTTTCGATACGCTCGGCATCGGTTCCTTCGCGCCGACGACGGCGTGGCTCAAGTTCCGCAAACTGGTTCCGGACAGCTTCATTCCCGCGACCCTGAATGTCGGTCATGCGATCCCGACGGTCGTCCAGTCGGCGATCTTCCTGGTGATTCTCGGCGTCCACGTCGATCCGACCCTGCTGGCTTCCTGCATCGCGGCCGCTGTCGTCGGCGCCCTCATCGGCGCGCCGATCGTCGTCCGGGCGCCTGTCCGCGTCGTCCAGGCAGTGGTCGGCATTGCATTGCTGATCGCAGCCGGCCTCTACGCGATGAGGAACCTCGATCTCATGCCTGAGGGCGGGCTCGCGACGGCGCTGCCCTCGCCGGAGCTGTACATCGCGATCGCCGTGCACTTCCTGCTCGGCGCCCTGATGACCTTCGGCATCGGGCTCTATGCGCCATCGCTGATACTGCTGAGCCTGCTCGGGCTCGACCCGCGGCTCGCGTTTCCCATCATGTCGAGCGCCTGCGCATTCCTGATGCCGACGACCGGCTTCACATTCATCAAGACCGATCGCATCGACCTGAAGATCATCCTCGGCATCACCCTCGGCGGCATCCCGGCCGTGCTGATCGCCGCGTTCATCGTCAAGGAAATGCCGATCGTCTGGCTGCGCTGGGGCGTGGTCGTCGTCGTTCTGTATGCGGCCGTGCTGCTGCTTCGCTCGTCAATCAAGGGACAGGCCGCACCCGTTGGAGCAGTGCCATGATCAATCGCCGACATTTCGTCCAGTCGTCCGTCGCCGCGGCGGTCGCGACCGCCCTGCCCTGGTCGCGCCTCTACGCGCTGGACCAGGAGGCGTCGCAGGCCGCAGCCGGTGTTTCCGCGGTGAAGCTAGACGGCACGGCGACAGTCATCGATCAGGCGGCGCTGAAAGACCTGAAAGGGAGCCTGCGCGGTCCCCTGATGCTGGCGGGCGATGAGGGCTACGAAGACGCCCGTCAGGTGCTCAATCGCTCCATCAACAAGAAGCCGGCGCTGATCGTGCAGCCGACCGGGGTCTCGGACGTACAGAACGCGGTCAACTTCGCCCGCGAGCGGGAGTTGCTCGTCGCGGTGAAGTGCGGGGGGCACAGCTACGGCGGCAAGTCGACCTGCGACGGCGGCCTGCTGGTGGACCTTTCGCGGATGCGCGGCGTGCGGGTCGATCCGGCCGCACGCGCCGCTCATGTCGAGGGCGGGAGCCTTCTCGGGGAGATCGATCACGAGGCGATGTCGCTCGGCCTCGTGACCACGTCCGGAACCGTGTCGCACACCGGCGTCGGCGGACTGACTCTGGGCGGCGGCTTTGGCCGGCTTGCGCGGCGATTCGGCCTCGCGATCGACAACCTGCATGCCGTTGACATCGTCACCGCGGACGGCCGCTATCTCCGGGCCGACTCGAGCGAGAATCCTGACCTCTACTGGGGCGTTCGCGGCGGCGGCGGAAACTTCGGCATCGTCACCCGGTTCGAGTTCGGACTGCATCCCTTCGAACGCCAGGTCGTCGGCGGCGACATCGTGTTCCCGATCGATCGCGCGCGCGAGCTGCTCGAGTTCTATGCCAACTACAGCGGGTCGGCGCCCGACGAGCTCTACGTCGACGCCGTCATGATCACGCCGCCCGGCGGAAAGCCCGGCGTATTCGCACTCAGCACCTGTTTCTCGGGACCGGCCGGCGAGGCTGAAGCCGCGCTTGCCCCGATCCGCAAGCTCGGCAAGCCGATCGCCGACACCATCCGCCCGATGGATTATGTGGCAGCCCAGCGCATGCACGACCGCGCGGACCCGCGCAACGAGGGCCGCTACCTCAAGTCCGGCTTCATCGGCGATATCAAGCCCAGCCTGATCGACGCGATTGCGACCGGCTACCAGGGCCAGGCGGAACGCGGCACGGCGTTATTCTTCCAGCACGGCGGAGGCGCGATCGGCAAGTTCGCCCCCGAAGCGACGGCCTTCCCCCATCGCTATGCCAGGCACAATATGCTGACGACCGTCAGCTGGCCGCTCGAACTCGACCGTACGCCGCACGTCGACTACCTGCGCAAGTTCTGGGCGACCCTCGAACCGCACGCGCGCGGCTACTACATGAATGAAGTCGCGGACGAGGCACAGTCCGTGGTGGATGAGAATTACCAGGGCAACATCGCGCGGATGCGCCAGGTCAAGAAGAAGTACGACCCGATGAACCTGTTCCGCCTGAATGCGAACGTGCAGCCGGCCTGACCGGCATTCCTCAGTCCTTCCCGTTCGCGAGGGCCGGACTGTACGCCCAGCCGAGCTGCAGTCCGACGTCCGGCGTGTTGTTGAAATTCTGCAGGTTTTCGGTGATCGCGAATGACATGACGCCGCGCCCGTAGCGGCGGTAGATGCCGACGCTCAACTGGTACTTGGTGTCGAGCAGCTCGGACAAGTCCGTGTCCGCGTGCGAGTACACGCTGTCGCTGACGTATCCCTGAAGTACCAGGTGGGTCTCGGGATTCAGCTTGCGCTCGTAGCCGACGATGAGCGTCGGAACGATCTGGGCGCCGGTCGGTGTCATGCTGGTCGACCCGTCGTAGTAAACACCCGAGGCGCTCACGTACCAGGCGTGATGATTGGAAAACCGCTGCAGCGTCGCCTGTACGCCGAAATCCGACTTTCCGGTCGAAAGAAAATCCTCCTGGCCCCGCAGTGCGACCTTGGCCGCCGCCTCCAGCACGAAGTTCCAGCCCTGTACCTCCTTTTCTGCGGAGTACCGCACGCCGATCGTGGGGTCGAGAAGGCCGCCGTGTGTCGGCGCGCCCAGGAACGACATATCCGCCGACTTGAGGTCGGCGAAGATCGTCACGTCGTTGCGATTGACGTTGGGCCGGCCGGCTTCGTCGAATCCCATCGTGTCATGAAAGCCCTCGATGGCGCCGTCCATGAAGCCGCCGCTGTAGTTCACGCCGCTCAGGACCAGGTAGCCGCCCCAGCGGTCGCTGAACTTGTAATGGAAAGTGACGTCGAGCTCCGCGAGCTCCATGTCGAACAGGTAGTTTTCGCCCGGCAGCGACTCGAGGTCGGTTATCTCCGCGGGGCCGAGCTGGCGACGTCCGGGGAGCGCTTCGATGTATTTCTCGACGTCGCGGCTGAGTGCCCAGGTGTTCTGGTGCGCAAGCTCGGTCTCGATGGCCCAGTTGCCCTTGGGCGCATCGACGGCATGCGCCGGCCGCATATCGAGGCGCAGGAATCCGAAGGTCGTGAGGTCGCGCGCGCGCAGCAGGCCGAGGTAATCGCTTTCGGCGGCGATGAGCGGCGGCCCGTAGGCCGCCGCCATCAGAAACGCCATGACTCCGATGCGAAGGCGCATACGGAGCCATTCTCACACCGCTATAAGAATGCTCCTATAGGCCGGACTAGAAGTCCCGCGTCAGACGGACACCGTATTCGCTCGCATCGTTCGACAGGATGACCAGGACGTAGTCGCCCGTATTGAGCCGCGCGTTGTCGTAGCGCTCATCCGTGATGTTCTTGCCGTACAGCGACACCGACCAGTCGCCATCTGCCGGCTCGTAAGTCAGGTCGACATTGATCAGATCGCGGCTGTCGATCTGGGTGAAACGGCCCGGGTCTGCGCTCGGCTCGCCGAACATGTCGTCCCGGAATGAATAGTCCGCGCGCAACGTGAGATTGCCTTCGCCGAGCGGCAGCTCCAGCTCCGGACTTACGGAGAAAGTAAGCTCGGGTGTCAGTGGCGCCACAGCGGCTGGAGGCGGGTTGGTCGGATCGGTAATTTGCTCATCGGCGTCGGTATCGATGTAGCCGAGAGTCGTGTAGAGCCGGAAATTTTCGAACACCTGCCAGGTGCTTTCCCATTCGACGCCCATCGAGGTCTGGTCCACGAGGATATTCTGCGTATTGAATCCGGCGCCGGGGAGCGTTTCGCTGACCTGGTACGGCAAGTCGGAGTAGTCGGTATAGAACACCGCGATGCTCATCTGCAGGTTGTCGAAGGGCTGCCCCTTCAGGCCGACCTCGTAGTTGAGCGCCGTGACGTTGTCGTTGGCTTCGAAGCAATTGTCGGGATTCAGGGTCGCCGGAGCCGGCGGTGCGACTGCGACGATGGCTCCGAACAGGCAGAACGGACGCGGCGGGAACTGGCCCGACTGGTAGCCGCTCTGGATCGTCCCATAGACATTCAGGCGATCGTTCAGCTGGTAGTTCCCGGACACGTCCCAGCTGACCTCGGACCAGTCTCGGCTCGATGTCTCGTTGATGAGCCCGTCTGGAAAAGTCGCATCCTCGTTGATGATTACGCCGGCGGTCTTGTCGTCCTGCGTGTAGCGCAGACCGCCGGAAATCCGGAGCGCATCCGAAAAGTTGTATCCGACATTGGCATAGACCGCCTGGCTGTCGACTTCCTGACTCAACCGGAAATCGCCGGGGCCGCCGAGGAAGATCGTCGGGTCCTGGACGTTCTTGCCCTCTTCTTCGAACCAGTACAGGCCCGCGACGTAGTCCCAGTCGCCCAGGTCACCCGTCAACTGGAATTCGGCCGAGAACTGGTCCGCCTCGCCGTCCTCCGGGAAGCTCAGGAAATCGTCGAACAGGCCGTCGTCGTCGAGGCCGGCGCTGTATTCGGAGTGCCGGTCGCTGACGAGGAGTTTCGCCGCCATGTTGTCGGAAACCTGGTATTCCGCCGTGAGCGATACGCCCTTAGCCTCGTTGGTCACCTCGGTCTGCGATTCCTGCCCGGTATTGTTGTTGTAGGGATTCGCCGCCGTGTCGGAGTTGCGATAGCCCGCCAGGAACACGCCGCCTGTGGGCACTTCGTCGATCAGCGTGTCGTAGGGACGCAATCCGCCGTCGCCCTCGTTGGCGTCGGCCGTCACGAGAAACGAAAGCCGGTCGTTCGGTGTCCACTTGAACGCAACGCGCGCCGAGACGTCCTCCACCTCGCCCACTTCCTTGCGCGGGTTCTCGATCAGCAGAAAGCGACCCAGCCCGTCGCGGTGCTGGAAGGCGCCCGTCACCGACATCGCGAATTGATCCGAGTAAGCCATGTTGGTGTAGAAGTCGGCATTCAGGCGTCCACGCGAGCCTGCGGTCAGCGAGACCCTGCCGCCGTCCTCGTCACCGGGCTGGCGCGTGATGATGTTGATGGCGCCGCCAATGGAATTTCGTCCGTACAGGGTTCCCTGCGGCCCGCGCAACACCTCGACGCGCTCGATGTTCGCGAGACTCCAGTTCTGGCCGACCTGCCGGCCGAGGTAGATGCCGTCTACGTATACGCCGACGCCCGGGTCGGTCGTGATGAGGTGGTCCTGCAGCCCGATGCCGCGGATGAATGGGTTCGCGGAGGACGTATGGCCCGCCGAAAAACCGGTGACGTTCAGGTTCGGGACGAACTTGCCGATGTCCGTCAGGTCTGAGATGCCCTGCTTCTCGATGGTGTCGGCCGAAAAGGCGCTGATCGCCACGGGGACGTCGTAGATGCTCTGCTCGCGCTTCTGCGCGGTCACGATCACCGGCTCGAATGCCGTTTCCTGGGCCCAGGCGGACCCTCCTGAGGTCAGTGTGCCGAGCGATGCGGATATTGCGAGCGCGAGGTACTTCTTGTGCACTGCGAAACTCCCCCATCCAATGTTGAGTGTTGCGATCATAGTTGCTGCCGCTGCGAGTGGCTAATCCCGCCCGATATCCTCGTTCCAGACGGCCGGATTTTCGCGTATGTACCCGGCCAGCATGTCGATGCACACGTCGGAGTGCAGGTCGATTACGCGTGTCCCGTTGTCACGGAGCCATCCGATGCCGCCGGCGAAATTTACCGATTCCCCGACCACGACGGTCCCGATGCCGAACTGCCGCACCAGCCCGCTGCAGTACCAGCAGGGTGCGAGCGTCGTGACCATGATCTTGTCCCTATAGGACTTCTGCCGGCCGGCCTTGCGAAATGCGTCGGTTTCCCCGTGAACCGACGGATCGCCTTCCTGGACGCGCCGGTTCCGCCCGCGCCCGATCAGGCGGCCGGTGGCGTCAAATAGCGCAGCCCCGATGGGAATGCCGCCCTCGGCGAGGCCGGCCCTCGCCTCCTCGATCGCGACCGCAAGCATCGCCGCATGGTCTGCGCTCATCCGGCCGGCCGGCGCATCGGGTTATTCGGGTGCGTCGTCCAGTCCTGCTTCTTCTCGTCGATGGCCCGGCCCGTCCTCGTGTCGACGCCACCGGTCAGGCGCTCCATCGTGATGCAGTCGACGACCGGGCAGACGCTGACGCAGAGATTGCAGCCGACGCACTCCGCGTCGATGACTTCGAAGCGCCGCTCGCCATTCACGGTGTGGGTGATCGCCTGGTGCGACGCATCCTCACAGACGATGTGGCAGCGGCCGCACTTGATGCAGAGGTCCTGGTCGATGCGCGCCTTCACGACGTAGTTCAGGTTGAGGTACTGCCAGTCGGTCACCGAGGGCACGGCCCGACCGACCAGCTCGCTGACCCGCTTCATGCCCTTGTCGCGCAGGAAGTGCGAAAGCCCGCTCGTGAGATCGTCGATGATCTTGAAGCCGTAGACCATCGCGGCCGTGCAGACCTGCACGTTGCTCGCGCCGAGCGCCAGGAAATCGACGGCGTCGCGCCAGTCGGTGACGCCGCCGATTCCCGAGATCGGCAGCCCCTTCGTCGCCGGGTTGCGCGCGATCTCGGCGACCATGTGAAGCGCGATCGGCTTGACTGCCGGCCCGCAGTAGCCGCCATGAGAGCCCTTGCCATCCGTCGCCGGATACATCGTCAGCGTGTCGTAGTCGACGCGCATGATCGAGTTCAGGGTGTTGATGAGCGAGACCGCGTCCGCGCCGCCCTCTTTCGCAGCCTTTGCCGGCGGCAGGATGCTGGTCACGTTTGGCGTCAGCTTCACGATGACCGGTATCTTCGCCACCGACTTGCACCATTCGGCCGCCTGCTGGATGTACTCCGGGACCTGCCCGACCGCGGATCCCATGCCACGCTCCGACATGCCGTGCGGGCAGCCGAAATTGAGCTCGAGCGCATCGGCGCCGGTGTCCTCGATCATCGGCACGTACTGCGCCCAGGCCTCGCGTTTCATCGGCAGCATCACGGACACGACGAGCGCGCGATCAGGCCAGTCACGCTTGACCTGGCGAATTTCGCTCAGGTTCGTGTCGAGCGGCCGGTCGGTGATCAGCTCGACATTGTTGAACCCGATGACCCGGCGGTCGTTCGAATGGATGGCGCCGTAGCGCGGCCCGCTCACGTTGACGATCGGCGGGTCCTCGCCGAGCGTCTTCCAGACGACGCCGCCCCAGCCCGCCTCGAAGGCGCGGTTGACGTTATAGGCCTTGTCGGTCGGCGGCGCCGAGGCCAGCCAGAATGGATTCGGCGAGCGGATGCCGAGGAACTCCGAAGCCAGGTCCACCGTGTCGCTGCCGTTACCGGGTTTATTCATGGGGTTGCCCTCCCCGATTTCAGGTACTTGTCGATCGCCCCTGCCGCCAGCTTGCCGTCCTGCACCGCGGAAACCGTCAGGTCCTTGCCGCCCGCCACGCAATCGCCGCCGGCCCAGACGTTGTCGAGCGAAGTCCTGCGCTCGCCGTCGACCGCGATGCGTCCGTCGACGATACGGAGGATGGCGCCGGCGGCGCCGAGCTCGTCCCATTCGATCTCCTGGCCGATGGCCTTGAAGACCACGTCCGCGTTCATCGCGAAGGTCTCTCCCGTCCCTTCGAGGCGACCGTCCGGGCCCTCGCGTGTGCATTCGAACTCGACGCGCGTCACGCGGTCCTTGCCGATCAGGCGCAGCGGTCTTGCCCAGTGCCGGATGCGGACGCCGTCGCTCTGCGCGAGGTCCTGCTCGTAACGGCTCGCGCCCATCTGGTCCCGGCCGCGCCGGTACACGATCGAGACGTCCTCGGCGCCGAGCCGCTTGCTCTGCACGGCGACATCGATCGCCGTCATGCCGCCGCCGATGACGACGATCCGGCGCCCGACCGGCAGCCGTGTCTTGTCGGACGCCTGGCGGAGCTCGGCGATGTAGCGCACCGCGTCGATGACACCGGGGAGGCTTTCCGACTCGAGACCGAGGTCGTTGACCCCCGCGAGCCCGACGGCAAGGAATACCGCATCGAACTCGCGGCACAGTTTCGCGAGCGACAATTCGCGGCCGAGCGCCACGCCCGTGCGCACGTTGATACCGCCGATGCCAAGGATGTATGCGACTTCACGCTGCGCGAAGTCATCGACGATCTTGTATGCCGCGATCCCGTACTCGTTGAGTCCACCGAGCAGGCCGTCACGACTCATGATCGTGACCTCGTGGCCGAGCCAGGCGAGGCGATGCGCGCAGGAGAGCGCCGCCGGCCCGCCGCCGACGACGGCAACGCGGTTTCCGGAAGGCTGGGCGCGCGGAAAAAGCTGCCTGCCCGATTCGAGTATCGGGTCGGTTGCGTGACGCTGGAGCAGGCCGATGTCGACCGGCTTGTCTTCGTGGACGTTTCGCACGCAGGCTTCCTCGCACAGGACTTCCGTCGGGCAGACCCGCGCGCACATGCCGCCCATGATGTTCTCGGACAGGATCGCTTCGGCCGCGCCCTCGATGTCGCCGCTTCGGATCGACTGGATGAAGCGCGGGATGTCGATGCCGGTCGGGCAGGCCGCGATGCAGGGCGCCGCGAAGCAGAAGTAGCAGCGGTCGGCCGCGATCACCGCCTCGGACTTCGAGAGCGGCGGATGCAGGTCCGAGAAATTGCGTTCGACCTCGGCGGCTGTCAGGCGGGCCGGTGAGATGTCGGCGGGCATGGCGCTTGCCGGCTCAGCCGCGCGGACGCTTGACGGCCGAGGGCCGTGCGAGTTCCGCCTGCTTCTTGACGGCCTCGTAGTACGAGGGATACGGCGGCCGGTCGACGTGCCTGCCGGCGCCTTTCTCAGCACGCAGGTCGCCGTCGGAATAGACAACTTTGCCGCCGCTTACCGTGTTCGACGCGCGGCCGGTAACCGTCATGCCCTCGAAGATGTTGTAGTCGACATTCTGACGGTGCGTCTTCGCGGAAATCGTCTTCGTGGCATTCGGGTCCCAGACCACGAGGTCCGCGTCCGAGCCGGCCGTGATGCTGCCCTTGCGCGGATAGATATTGAAGATCTGCGCGGCATTGGTCGAAGTCACGCGCACGAACTCGTTCATCGTAAGCCGGCCGGTGCCTACGCCGTGATGCCAGAGCAGTTCCATGCGGTTCTCGATGCCCGCGGTTCCATTCGGAATCTTGCGGAAGTCGCCGCGGCCGGCGGCCTTCTGCGGCGCGCAGAAACAGCAGTGATCGGTGGCGGTAGTCTGCAGGTTGCCCGATTGCAGCCCGCGCCAGAGCGCCGCCTGGTGCTCCGCCGGGCGAAACGGCGGGCTCATGACATGCGCGGCGGCGCGGGTGAAATCCGGGTCGCGATAGACCGAATCGTCGACCAGCAGGTGACCGGCGAGCACCTCCCCGAATACGCGTTGGCCCTCGTTTCGCGCGCGGGTAATCGCCTCCAGCGCCTGACGGCAGGAGACGTGCACGACATAGAGCGGAACGCGGAGCACCTCGGCGATGCGGATCGCGCGATTCGCGGCCTCGCCCTCCACTTCCGGCGGCCGCGACAGGGGGTGGCCCTCGGGGCCGGTGATGCCCTGCCGGAAGATCCGGTCCTGGAGCGTGTAGACGAGCTCGCCATTCTCCGCGTGCACGGTGACGATCGCCCCGAGCGTGATCGCCTTCGAGAAGCTGTTCACCAGCGTCTCGTCGTCGGCCATGATCGCGCCCTTGTAGGCCATGAAGTGCTTGAAGCTGTTGACGCCGTGGTCGCGCACCAGCGTCTCCATGTCGCGGCTCACGGACTCGTCCCACCACGTGATTGCGACGTGGAAGGAATAATCGGCGGAGGCTTTCTCCGCCCAGCCGCGCCACTGGCGGTAGGCCTCCATCACGTTCTGCCGCGGGTTCGGGATGACGAAGTCGATGATCATCGTCGTGCCGCCGGCGAGCCCTGCCGCCGTGCCGGTGAAGAAATCGTCGCTTGCGACCGTGCCCATGAAGGGCAGTTGCATGTGGGTGTGCGGATCGATTCCGCCCGGCATGACGTACTGGCCGCCGGCGTCGATCACCTCGGCGCCGCGCGGTGCCTCGATCGCAGGGGCGACCTGCACGATGCGCCCGCCGTCGCAGAGCACGTCGGCGCGGAGCGTCTGCTCCGCCGTCACCACCGTTCCGCCCTGGACCAGGACTGCCACGCCAGCTACCTCTTTCTGCTCAGAAGATAATAGAGCAATCCGCCGAGCAGGGAGCCCGTGAACCAGCCGTAGTCGTAGAACCAGCGGAGCAGCCCGCTCACGATCGCGAAAATCGTGAGCGCGACCGGCACCAGGAATGCGATGAATCCCGGCCGGTTCCAGGCCGGGTAGGCCCCGTCCCGGTAGAGGCCGGCCAGGTCGAGCTTCTGCCGGCGGATCACAAAATAGTCCACAATCATGATGCCGGCGATCGGTCCGAGCAGGCTCGAGTAGCCGATCAGCCAGTTCGAATATAGGCTCTCGACGCTGACGTCGGAGTCGAGCCACCCCATCTTCTTCAGGAGCTCCCAGGACATCAGCAGGATGCCGATCGTCCCCGTGAGCAGGACACCCCTGGTCTGGTCGATCAGCCGCGGGGCGACATTCTGGAAATCGTTCGTCGGCGAGACGACGTTGGCCGCCGTGTTCGTCGAGATCGTCGCGAGGATGATCACGAGCATCGAGACGACGGTCCAGAACGGATTGTCGATGAGGCCGATCAGCGTGATCGGATCGGTCACTGTCTGCCCGACGAGCCCCGCGGACGCCGCCGTCATCAGCACGCCGAGTCCCGCAAACAGGAACATCGTGAGCGGAAGGCCGATGACCTGGCCGGCGATCTGGCTCTTCTGCGAGTCAGCGAAGCGGCTGAAGTCGGGGATGTTGAGCGAGAGCGTCGCCCAGAATCCGACCATCGCCGTGAGGCCGGCGAAAAAATAACCGATCAAAGGCGTGCCGGGCGGCCGGCTCGGCGGACTCGCGATCAGTTCGCTGACCGATGCCTGCGGCCAGGCCCAGACGATCAGGCCGACGCCGACCGCCATCAGGAGCGGCGCCGCCAATACTTCGAGGCGCTTGATGGATTCGGATCCGCGGATCACGACCCAGACGTTTGCAAGCCAGAAGATGAAGAAGCCGGCGACTTCGCCCTTGCCGCCGAGCGCCGCCCAGGAATCCGACAGCGCCGAGAGCATCAGGTGGACCGCGATGCCGCCGAACATCGTCTGGATCCCGAACCAGCCGCAGGCGATGAGCGCGCGTATCAGCGCGGGCACATTCGAGCCGATGATGCCGAAGGAGGACCGGAGCAGCACCGGGAACGGGATTCCGTACTTCGTGCCGGGAAAGGCATTCAGGGTGAGGGGAATCAAAATCACGACGTTGGCGATCAGGATCGTCCACAGCGCCTCGACGACCGAGAGCCCGAAATAAGCCGTCAGAACGCCGCCGAGGGTGTAGGTCGGCACGCAGATCGACATGCCGATCCAGAGCGCCGCGATGTGCCAGTGATTCCAGGTTCGCTGGCTCGCGCGGGTCGGCGCGATGTCCTTGTTGTAGCGCGGGCTCGCCGTGACGTCGGTGCCGGCGTCGAGCTCGACGAAGTCGCCGACGGCGACCGCCTGGCTGACCGTTTTCAGCTCTGCCACGCGCTCAGACCAGGTTTCCGTAGGTCTCCGGTCGCCGATCCCTGAAGAACTGCCAGGTGTTCCTGACCTCGCGAATCATGTCGAGGTCGATGGTGTGCACGAGGAGCTCATCCTTGTCATAGCTTGCCTGCGCTTCGATCTTGCCGCGCGGGTTCACGATGTAGCTCGAGCCGTAGAACTCCCCCATCTTCGCCGCCCAGGGCTCCTCCTTGCCGACGCGGTTGATCGCGCCGATGAAGACACCGTTCGCGGCGGCAGACGCCGGCTGCTCCAGCTCCCACAGGTACTTGCTGAGCCCGGCGACCGTGGCCGAGGGATTGACGATGTATTCCGCGCCGTTCAGCGCGAGCGCGCGCCAGCCTTCCGGGAAATGGCGGTCATAGCAGATGTAGACGCCGAGCTTGACATACGCGGTGTCGAAGACGGGAAAACCCAGGTCACCGGGCTTGAAGAAGAATTTCTCGTAGAAGCCGGGATCGACCTGCGGAATATGCGTCTTGCGGTACTTGCCGAGGTACTTGCCGTCGGCGTCGATGACCGCCGCAGTGTTGTAGTAGACGCCGGGCATCGCTTCCTCGTACAGCGAGGCGACGATCACCATCCGGTGCTTCTTCGCGTACTGCTGCATGAGCTGCGTGGTATGACCGTCAGGGATGTGTTCCGCAGCCGCGTACCACTTGCGATCCTGCCCGGGACAGAAGTACGGCTGCGTGAAGACTTCCTGGAAGCAGAGCACCTGCACGCCCTTCTTGCCTGCTTCCTCGACGTAGGGAATGTGCGCATCGATCATCAGGTCGCGGATGCGATCCGGCACCATCGAAGTGTCGCCCTTGAGGCCCATCTGGATCAGGCCGCAGGTCAGCTTGCTCATGCTCGGTTCCCCGGCTGCCGCTCCGGGACCGAGTCTAAATCAATCAAAGCCGCTTGAGCATGAAGGCGGAAGAGACCGGGCAGAAGTCCGCGAACTCGCGGGTGCCCCGAATGGCCGCCGGCGCGGCGTCGCGCTCCGCTGCGACGTAGCCGCGGGCGGCGAAAAAGCGTTCAGCCGTTGTCGTCAGCAGGTAGAGGGTCGAGATTCCCTGCGACCGTGCGTGAGATTCGGCGCGCGCGACGAGCGCGCCGCCGAGGCCCGTACCGCGAGCGTCGGCCCTCACCACGAGCGAGCGCAGCAAGGCGTCGGGACCGCAGGGCTCGATGCCGACGATGCCGAGCGGCCCGGTTTCGGCACCGACGTAGAAGAAATGGCGCATGTGCGCGACAGACAGGTCCGACGCCGGCAGCTCAGCTGCTTCGAGCAGGGCGACCACGACCGCGAGCGAAGGACCAGGATTCGGTTCAGGATCCATCGGTCTCAGCACTGCCGATTCGGCTGCGGGCTATTCCGAAACGTCCCGGCCGTTGAGAGGCTGGACAGGGCGGTTATTGTCGAAGCCAATCGCTTTTTTGAGCGCGGCAATCTGCTCGCCGGACAGGGTGATCGGCTGCTTCATGACGAGCCAGCGGACGCCTTCGGAGCATGGCGGGGTGGTGAGCGAACCGTCGTAATAGAAATAATCGCGATCCTTCGGCAACAGATCCGCGGCATTTACCGGGCTGTTCAGCGCAATCGACTGGCCTTCGGTCTCGGGAATCTTCTGCCACAGATTCGCGATGACCGGGTTCGCCGCGCCGCTTTCCACAAGAACGCCGATGACCGCGAGATTTCCTTTTGCATCGGCGTGAACGAAGTGAATTTCGGCGGGCAGGTTCTTCCCGTTCAGCTGGTGTTCGCTCGGGGAATGGAAATGGAACTGCTTCAGCTCGTAGCTCCCGTCCAGGTGCCCGATCGTGCTGCCCGGCGCGTAATCCACTCGTGCCTTGTAAGGGGCGTCTTCGTGGTCGTCGTCAGTGAGGGCACTTCCTGCGGCGTAATTGGCCTGGACCGCATGGCCATTGTTTACGAAATCCGTCGCTAGCGTTGAGTACCCGATGTCGAGCTTTGGCAACTCCTCGTCTCGCGTCGCGACGAGATTGACTGGAGACTGTTTCACTCCCGCCATACAGGCCGAAAAAGCAGGGCTCAAAGTCGACCACTTGTCGGGCCCATGGTCGCCCGAGTAGCCGAAGTGCGCCACTTCCGCGGCGAAGGCAATCGAAGTCACAAGGATGGAAATCACGCCCAGGGCGCAGCTTTTTTTCATGAAACCCCCTTCGGCTGCCAACGCGAATGAAGGACACTGCCAATTGCACAGTGGCGGACGATCGTACCCGTTGCGCAAGCAACGCGCATCAGGCCAAAGTCAGGTCATCCGGGGCCTTGAGTGTCAGAAGCTCGCAGTGACCCCCGCCCGGACTGCCAGCGGCGAGCCCGGCGTGATGTTGTTGTTGTTGTGGGCGTTCGGGTAGTACTCCTCGTCGAAGAGGTTCTCCACGTTTAGTTGCACGCGGAAGCGCTCGTTCAGCGAATAGAAAACGGCCGCGTCGACACGGGTGAACTCGGGCAGCGTTACCAGGTTGTCCGATGACGCGAACATCTCGGTCTGGTAGACGATACCGAGCCCGACTCCCCAGGCATCCGAGAAGTCGTACCGGTTCCAGAGCGAAGCGACGTGCTTCGGCAACTGCGCGAGCCGCGTGCCGCCGAGCGCATCCGTCAGCTCGCCGTCCTGGTACGCATAACCGCCCTGGATGCTCCAGGCCTCGTTGATCTGCCCGCCAAGCCCAAGCTCGATACCTTCCGTGCGCTGGCCGTCCACGAGCAGCGAAATGTCCGGGTCGTTCGGATCCGGGATCACGATATTCTTGCGGTCTAGCTGGAAGATCGCGGCCGTCAGTGCGAGGCCCGGCCGGAAATCCCACTTGGCCCCGACCTCGATGTTCTCGAACTCCTCGGGATCCAAAGCCTCGTTCGTCGGGCTGAGCGAGGAAAGTTGCGCGCCGGATCGCGGCACGTAGGTCATGCTGTAACTTGTATAGATCGAGAGGTTCTCGGCCGGCTTGTAGATCAGCCCGCCGCGCGGCGAGAGCAGGTCGTCCGAAGTGCGGATGTTCAGGCCGGCGCCGCGGCGGTCCGTGAAATCCATCTCGAAGCTGTCGTAGCGCAGGCCGAGCACCGCCAGCCACTCTGGTGAAAGCTGGATCTGGTCCTGGACGTAAAGGGCGGCGATCGTCGCCCGGCCGTGGTTGTTGTTGTCGTCCTCATCCGGCGCGAACGTGACGGGCACCGAGATCGTCGGGTCGCTCGCTGGAACGAGGACCTCATCTTCGCCGGTTCCATTGAAGAAGCCGGTCGTGCGGAAATTGTCCGTTACCTGCTCGCCCAGTTCGAGGCCGACCAGGAACTCGTGGCCCACCGATCCGGTCGCGGTCGAGAATGTGAGATCCGTCTGGTTGAAGAAGTTTTCGCGCAACTGCTCGTTGTTGTAGGCGGTGATCGGCACCAGGCCGCTTGCGGCATCCACCGGACCGCCCGCGAATACGTTCTGGTAGAACTTGTCGTAGTCGGCGTACAGCGTGCGGTTGCGGAGGTGCAGGTTCTCGTTGACAGCGTGGTCGATGACGACCGAGCCCTGGTTGACGGTTGCGAAGGTCGGGCTCGTGCCCGGGTCGCCGAAGAATGTCGACTCACCGGTCTGGAACGGCCTGCCGACACCATCGCCATCGCTGTCAATCGATGGAATGCCGCGATCCGCCGTCCGGTCGTAATCAAAGTACTCATAGGAGAGCCGGATGAGCGTCGCGTCGCCGACGCTGAAGGCCGCCGTCGGATTGAAGCCCATGCGTTCGAGCTCCACTCCGTCCCGGTAACTCTCCGAATCCTCGTACATGCCCGTGAGGCGCACGGCGACCTTGTCGTTCAATCCGTCGCCCAGGTCGAAGGTCGCGCGCCTGCTGTCCCAGGAGCCGCCCTGAAGCGAAAACTCCTGCGACGGCTCCCAGTTCGCCTGACGCGACACGCGATTGACCACGCCGCCCGCCCCGCCACGGCCGAAGATCATG
>DAIRVV010000020.1:0-20058 GCA_036802645.1 Steroidobacteraceae bacterium | reverse complement strand
ACACATTTGCGGCGTTGCCGCGACCGGCAAATGTGTCTGTCCCCTTTAGAGGGGCGCGTCCCCTTTGTTTCCGAGCCAGGCAAGCGCGGGCCCCACGGTCAGGAAGGAGCCGAACACGATCACCCGGTCCCCGGGACTGCACTCGAGGCGCGCCTGCGCCATTCCGGCCGCGACGTTTTCCGCGGCCAGCACCGGCGCGGCGCTGGCGCGACCGATCCGGCTTGCGAGTTCCGCCGGCGGGAGCGCGCGCGGGCCCTCGAGACCCACGGCGATCCATCGCCTCACCTGCTTCGATAACGTCGCCACGATCGCTTCGACGTCCTTGTCGCCCAGGATGCCGCACACGGCGGTGGTGCCGCCATGGCAGGGCCGCGCCGCGAGGCTCGCCGCAAGCGACAGCGCAGCATCGGCATTGTGAGCGACGTCGAGGATCCACTCCGGCTCACCCTCGATGACTTGGAATCGTCCTGGCAGGCGGACGGCCGTCAAGCCGGCCCTGACCGCCTGGTCGGGCACGAGAAGCTTCGGCTCGATCGCCTCGAGCATGGCAAGCGCTACAGCCGCGTTGCCGAGCTGGCTCGCACCCGAGAGGGCCGGCAGGGGCAGTTCCCGGCGCCGCGAGCCGAAACCGACATAGTCCCAACCGTCCGCGCGTTCGACGTAGTCGAAGTCCGAACCAAGGCGCTTGAGCCGCGCGTTGACAGCCGCGGCGCCCGCCACCAGGCTTTTCGGCGCGTGGCGCGAGCCTACGATCGCTGGACGGCCGCTGCGAAAGATGCCGGCCTTCTCGGCGCCGATCGCCTCCACGGTCTCGCCGAGCCATTCGCGATGATCGAGACCGACCGAGACCACGGCCGCGGCGTCGGCATCGAGCAGGTTGACCGCATCCAGGCGCCCGCCCATGCCGACTTCCAGCACGGCCGCGTCAGGCTGCGCGCGTGAAAAGATGACGAGGGCCGCGAGCGCATTCCACTCGAAAAAAGTCAGCGAAACCCCTTCGCGGACCGCGTCGATCTCGGCGAAAGCCGACAGGAGCTCGTCATCGCCCGCCTCGCGACCGTCCACGCGGATGCGCTCGTTGTAGCGACAGAGGTGCGGCGAGGTGAATAGCCCCGTTGCATAGCCCGCCGCCCTCAGGATCGAGTCGAGGTAAGCGGCGACCGATCCCTTGCCGTTCGTGCCGCCGACCGTCAATACCGTCGCGGTCAACCGGAGCCGGAGGTTCCGCCACACCGAGCCGACACGGTCAAGTCCCGGATCGATTTCGACGGGATGCGCGGACTGTTGCCAATCGAGCCAGGCCGCGACCGTCGCGAAGCGCATTCAGCCCGAAGCTGCAGGACGACGCAGCAGGATCCTGAGCATGGAAGCGATTCGTTCGCGCAGGTCGCGACGGTCGAGAATCATGTCGATAGCGCCGTGGTCGAGCAGGAACTCGCTGCGCTGGAAACCCTCGGGGAGGGTCTCGCGAACGGTCTGCTGGATCACGCGCGGGCCCGCAAATCCGATGAGGGCCTTCGGTTCTGCGATGTTCACGTCACCGAGCATCGCAAGACTCGCCGAAACGCCACCGGTCGTCGGGTCGGTCTGGACCGAGATGAATGGCAGCCGTGCGGCCGCGAGTGCGGCGAGCGCGGAGCTCGTCTTGGCCATCTGCAGCAGCGAGAGCAGGCCCTCCTGCATGCGCGCGCCGCCGCTCGCCGAAAAGCAGACGAGCGGCATGCGGCCTGCAATCGCGTGCTCGACGCCGCGCACGAAGCGCTCGCCGACCACCGAGCCCATGGAGCCGCCCATGAACGAGAATTCGAAGGCGCCGGCGACGATTTCAATCCCCTCGAGTGTCCCGCTCATCACGACGATCGCGTCGCGCTCGCCGACCGCTTTCTGCGCTGCGGCGAGCCGGTCGCGATACCGCTTGGTGTCCCGGAACCGCAGCGGGTCTTCGGGCGCGACGTCGGCGCCGATCTCGACAGCGCTATCAGGATCGAGAAACTGCGTGAGGCGCTCGCGGGCGCCGATGCGCATGTGGTGCGCGCACTTCGGGCAGACCTGGAGGTTCCTTTCCACTTCGGGGCGATACAGCACCGAATCGCAGGCCGGGCATTTCATCCACAGCCCTTCGGGAACGGAGCGAGTGCGGCGCTCCGTCTTGATCCGCGACGGGATGATCTTCTCGAACCAGGTCATCTCAGAGGTTCTCCGCCCCCGTCTGCCCGGCGATCATAGCCCAGGGCCGGCTCGTGGCGGGCTCGGGAATCTGTAACGAGGGTGGATAGCGGACGCGCCAGAGATAGAGGCCGCAGGCCGGCGCCGTGATGCCGGCGCGGCTGCGGTCGCGGGCCGCCAGGATCTCGGCGACCCAGGCGGGCGGGTGTTCGCCGGCGCCCACTTGCATGAGCGTGCCCGCGATATTGCGGACCATGTGCTGCAGGTAGGAATTCGCGCTGATTTCCATCACCACGAGCGAGCCTTCGGCGCGCACCGAAATTTCCGCCACATGCCGCCTCGCGGTCGTCGACTGGCACTCGACCGCGCGAAACGAACTGAAGTCATGCTCGCCGATGAGGACTTGTGACGCCGCGTGCATGGCGTCCGCGTCGAGCGTCGCGCGCGTCCAGCAGACGCGGTCGCGCAGGATCGCGGGGCGGGTTGCACGGCGCAGCATGCAGTAGCGATAGCTGCGACCCTGTGCGGTATGCCGGGCATGGAACGAGGGTTCAACCTCCAGCGCCCAGTTGATCGCGATGTCAGGCGGCAAGTGACCGTTGGCCCCGAGCACCCAGCCCCGAACCGGCCGGTCTGCGCGCGTATCGAAATGCGCGACCTGGGCACAGGCATGAACACCTGCGTCGGTCCGGCCGGCCGAGGCCACCGTGACCGGATGATCCGCGACGGCGGAGAGGGCCTTCTGGACCCAGTCCTGGACTGTCGCCCGCCCGGGTTGATGTTGCCAGCCGGCGTAAGCCGTGCCGTCGTATTCGATACCGACGGCCAGGCGTCGTGTCTGGCCGCTCACGCTCCCGGCAGGGTGTCGATCAGCCGGCGCGCCTCCTGCTTCTGGGATGTGCTGCCCTCGGCCAGCACCTCCTGCAGGATGTTGCGGGCGCCGTCAGGGTCGCCCATGTCCATGTAAGCGCGCGCGAGGTCGAGCTTGGTCCCGACTTCGCTCATCGTCACCGGTTCCAGCTGCGAAAGCTGCGGCATCTTCTCCGTCTTGAACGTGTCGCGCAGGGTCGTCGAGTCGTCTGGACGATCGGATGCCGCGCCGACGTCAAGGTCGATCTCGCCGAAGTCAACTTTGGGCAGTATTGCCGTTGAGCTCGTACCCGACGGCATCAAGGCGGTGCGGTCATCGTCGTCCAGCGAATCCGGGGTCAGCACTTCGGTCGCGACGTACTCCTGCGCAATCTGCGTCACCTCGTCGTGCACGCCCGTCGCAATCGCGGTCGCGTCGTCGATGTCCGGCAGGTTGTCCAGGTTGCCGAGGTCGAGGCCGAGGTCATCGATGGCCATCTCGGCCGTCGCATCCGACGTGGCCGGCGCCATCCGGTCCCGCGCGGCCTGGCCGCCGTGCTTCAACGCCGGCGTTTCGACCGTTGGCGCTTCGGTGGACGGCAATTCGAGCGTCGGCATCTCGACGGTGCCACCCGAATCGCGGCCCCTGATTTCCTGCGTGGTCGTGAACTGCGACGAGCCTTCGCCGAGGTCGAACTCGAGAGCCGTGTTTTCGCCGGTTTCTTCGCTGTCGGGTGAAGCCGCCGCGACTTTTCCAAGATCCAGGTCCAGACCCTCATCCCCCTCCGGCGCCGAGAGCAGGTCGAGGTCGACGAGGCTGTCGCCGCCTTCCAGCGAGAGATCGACGCCGGAGCCCTGCACCGCCCCCGCGAACATCGGTTCGTCCGGAGCGAGCTGGCGTCCCATGATGACCATACGATCCCAGTCGCCGCCGGTCCCGAGCGACCTCTTGAGATCACGCGCGACGGTCAGGAACTGGTTGGTGTCGCCCGCGACGAAATGGATCTCCGCGAGCTTGAGCTTGAGGTCGTTGCGCTCCGGCGATTTCTGCAGGGCCATTCGAACCAGGTCGACCGCCTGGTCATAGAGGCCGTAGGCCATGTGGAAATCGGCCTCGGCGAGCGGGTCGGCCTGGTCGAGGTCGAGGGCCGCCTCGGTGCTGATCGTCTCCTCGTGACCCGGGCTCGGCCGCGACACTTCGGTCTTCGGCCGCGCGACTGGGCGCTCCTCGACGACGATGTCCTGGTCGTCGTCGTCATCCTCGAAGACGGGCGGCCGGACCATTTCCGCGGTCTTGTCGCCCGTCGCGAGCGCGCGCAGACGCATCGTTTCCGTCGGGATCGGCGCGGAGGGCGGCGTGTCGAATCCCCTGAGCGCGCCGTCCACGTCCTCGTCCCGCCGACGGCGTACGAAGTTGAAGCCGAGCATGCCGAGCAGCAGCAAGACGGCCGCGCCGACCAGGATCGTCCAGTTGTCGGTCAGGGTGTCGAGTACCGACTCGCCCGAATCGACCTTGGCTACCGGCTTTGCCTTGGCAGGCTTTGGCCTGGCTTCGGCAGGCGGCGGCGCGGGCGCCCTCGTATCGTCCTCGGGAGCCACGGCGGTCTCGCCGCTCGGCTCGGCCGGTGCGGGCGCCACGGGTGCGGGCTGGGTCGCCGCCGACTCCTTGGCGCGGGACTCCGCAAGCCTCTTCTGGAGATCGGCGAGCTCCTGGTTCCGCAGCTCCAGGAGCCGCTTCTGTTCTGCAATGTCCGACTCGAGCGAACCAATCTGAGACTCGACGCGCCCGCTCGCCTCGGGTCCCGCGGCAGCCTCGGCTTCGCCCTCGGGTGGCGTGACAAGCTTCAGCCGGCCCGCGTCTTCCGTGCCGGTCGCTGCACGCCATGCGGCGGTCTGCTCCCTGACCACGCTCGACGCTTCCTCTGTTGAAACACTTGCGACGTCGTCCGATGAAGGCACGCGCAGGATTGCTCCGGCACGGAGCAAGTTGATATTGCCGCTGAAGGCTTCGGGATTGGCGCGGAAGAGCGCGATCATCGTCCGCTCGATCGTCGGGCGGTCGCCGCCGGACATCGAACCCGCAATGCCATAGAGCGTGTCGCCACGCTCGACCTGGTAGGTCGAATCTTCCGCTGCCGGCATCGTCGCCTGCGGTTCAGGCGCCGCGGCAGGCTGAGATGGCAGGCTCGGCACGGCGGCCGGCGCAGGAGGAGTCGCTGTCGGTGCCGTAGTCGGTGCTGCAAGCGGCGCGGGTGCCGGGCTGTCCTTGGCCGCAAGCATCGCGGGCGGGTCGAGCAGCACCGTGTATTCGCGCAGGAGCCGGCCGCGCGGCCAATTCACGTCGATGAGGAAGGAAACGAACGGCTCGCTGATGGCGTCGCGCGAGCGCACGAGGAGGACGCTGCGCCCATCCTGTCCGCGACCCACGTTGAACTCGAGCGAGCTGAGGAATGCCGGGCGATCGAGACCGTAGCGCGCGAAGACCTCCGGCGAGGCGAGATGCGCATCGAGCGCAGAAAGCTCTTCGGGGGTCGCGGCGACGAGGTCGATTTCGGCGGAGAGCGGCTCGTTGAGCGCTGATCCCAGGCGAATCTCGCCGAGGCCGAGGCCGAAGGCTGCCAACGGCGTCAACAAGATCGCCGAAATGAGAACGCGCAATTTACCGCTCATCGTGACTCCCCAAGGCCGCGGCCGGCAAAAAATGGCCCCCACCTTGCGAAATGGGTGTGAAACCGATCACAAGTCCCTGATCCTTTGGGACTATAGCTTACACGCCGCATTTACCAAAATCCTGCTCCGCGTCACGCAATAGCGGCTGCCGGGGCCCCTTCCGGTGTCCGCTGCAATGCGTTGATTCGCTGGCACTCAGCGCGTGATGACGGGGGTCGTCGATGCGGCATCGGCGCACTGCGCCCGGTGCCGGAGGACGTGGTCCATCACCACGATCAGGAGCATCGCTTCGACAATTGGAACGGCCCTGAGCCCGACGCAGGGGTCGTGCCGGCCCGTCGTTACGATCTCCACCGGGCGGCCGTCCACGTCGATCGTCCGGCCGGGTACCTGGATACTCGAGGTCGGTTTGAACGAGACATGGACGATGAGTTCCTGGCCCGAGCTGATGCCGCCGAGGGTTCCGCCGGAATGATTCGATGCAAAGCCGTCGGGGTGCAATTCGTCGCGATGCTCCGAGCCGCGCTGTGCCGCGACCAGCACGCCGTCGCCGATTTCGACGGCCTTCGCCGCATTGATGCCCATCATCGCGAAGGCGATATCGGCGTCCAGGCGGTCGAACATCGGTTCGCCGAGCCCAGGCGGCACGCCGCGCGCACGCGCGGTCACGCGCGCACCCACGGAATCGCCGTCGCGGCGCAGCTGCCGCAGGTAGTCCTCGAGCAGTGCCAGCTTGCCCGGGTCCGCACAGAAGAAGGGATTACTGCGTGCCGAGGCTTCGTCGACGCATTCGAGGCGATGCGGACCGATCTGCGAGAGATGACCGGACACCTCGATACCAGTTTTCTCGCGAAGGTACTTTCGCGCGATGGCGCCCGCAGCGACCGTCGCGACCGTAATGCGCGCCGAAGACCTTCCGCCACCGCGATAGTCCCGGACGCCGTATTTCTGCTGATAGGTGTAGTCGGCGTGACCGGGACGGAAGCGGTCCTTGATCTTGTCGTAGTCTCGCGAGCGTGCATCGACATTGTCGACGACGAGGCCGATCGACGTGCCGGTGGTGCGGCCTTCGAAGACGCCTGACAGGATGCGAACGCGATCCGGTTCCTGCCGCTGGCTCGTGTGCTTCGAGGTTCCGGTGCGCCGCGGTTCGAGGTCGACCTGGATGTCCGCCTCGGCCAGCTCGAGCCCGGGCGGGCAGCCATCGATGACGGCGCCGATGGCGGGTCCATGGCTTTCGCCGAAAGTGGTGACGCAGAACGAGCGGCCGATCGTATTGCCGGACATCCGTTCAGTTCCGAAGCTCGACATCACGCAACAGGAAAACCTCGGAATGCCCCTGCTCGAATTCGAGCCAGGTGAACGGCAATTCAGGATATCGGCGGCGCAGCCGGTTGGCCGAGTTGCCGGCCTCGACGACGAGAATTCCATCCGGCGTCAGGTGGTCCGCCGCGCCGGCGACTATCCGCTCGATGATTTCGAGCCCGCCCCTGCCGGCCCGCAACCCTTTCGCAGGCTCGGCGCGGTGCTCGCGCGGCAGCCGGCGCATTTCGGCGGCCGAAACATAGGGCGGGTTGCTCACGACGACATCGTAGCGCCGGCCTTCGAGTCCTTCATAGACATCGGCGCGCCGGATGCTGACGCGGGCGTGAAGCCGGTGCCGCCTGACATTTCCCCGGGCGACGGCCATCGCGCGCGGCGAAACGTCGGTGGCATCCACGCGGGCTTTCGGCAAGGCATGCGCCGCGGCGATCGCAATACAGCCGGAACCGGTGCCGATGTCGAGCACACGGCGCACAAGCGAAGGATCGACCCAGGGCGAGAATCCCGCGACGCAAAGTTCCGCGATCGGCGAGCGCGGCACGAGCACGTCCTGCGTTACGCGGATCTCGTGCCCGGCAAACCAGCTGACGCCGGTGAGATAGGCCGAAGGCAGGCGCGTGGCGACGCGGCGCTCGATGAGCGCAAGCGCACGAGCCGCTTTCCTCGCCGGCACCGGGAGCCGGTAACTGGCGGGCGCCGATTCATGCGCGAGTCCGAGCGCATGGAAGACGAGCGCCGCCGCATCGTCCCGCGGATTATCGGTCCCATGCCCGTAGTGAAGTCGAGCTCTCGCGAGCCGCGCCGTTGCCCAATCGAGCAGCTCGCCGACATCTGCGAACGACCGCCCGGAGTCGCTGACCCTGGCTCCCATGGGCAGGCAGTCTAACCGCCTGCGCCTCGGCACCGCTGGCGTGGGATAATTCGCGATGATGAAACACGCGCAGGTCGCAATCGTCATGTTGGCCGGCGTCGTCGCCGGCGTCGCCGCGGCGCTCTACTACACGCGGGATGCAGGCGCGCCGGCCGTCCTCGAACGCGCAACGCTGTTTCAGCAGACTCGGACGCTTCCCGAGTTCTCGCTCGTTGACCAGGCGGGCCGCGTATTCGATCGCGAGCGGCTGCGCGGACACTGGACATTTCTATTCTTCGGCTTTGTGAACTGCCCGGATATCTGCCCGACGACTCTCGCGACTCTCGCGGGCGCCCGCAAGCTTCTCGCCGACCTGCCGGCCGGCGAGCGCCCCGAGGTCGCGTTCGTGAGCGTGGATCCGGGCCGCGACACGGCCGAGTCGCTCGCGCGCTATGTCGCGCACTTCGATCCGTCGTTCGTGGGCGCAACGGGAAACGCCGACGCCATCATGGGCCTGACGAAGTCGCTCGGCGTCGCCGTCATCATCGGTCCCCCGGCCGAGGACGGCAGCTACGCGGTCGATCATACGGCGGCAATCTTCCTGGTCGATCCGGAAGCTCGCATGGCGGCACTCTTCGGCACACCGCACGATGCGACGACGATCGCGGGAGATTTTCGCCGCATCATTGCAGTGCGCTGAGGCGAGGAGCCACGTGAGCGCCAGGACCCTCGGCGAGCGCGCCTTCATCGGTTTGCAGTACCTGCTGCCGCAGCATCTCCTTTCCTGGCTGGCCGGGATACTCGCGGAAAGCCGCATCGGATTCGTCCGTTCTACGCTGATCCGCATGTTTCTCGATCGGTATCCCGTCGATCTGGCTGAAGCCGCCCGCACCGGCCCCGGCGACTATGTGAGCTTCAATGATTTCTTCACGCGCCGGCTGCGCGCGGGTGTGCGCAGTCCCGACGCCGATCCGGGCGCGGCCACTTGCCCCGCCGACGGCGTGGTGAGCCAGGCCGGCCGGATCGCAGGCGACACATTGCTGCAGGCCAAGGGCATCGACTATTCGGCTGCGGCCCTGCTCGGCGGCGATGCCGCAGTCGCGGCAGAGTTCGCAGGTGGGGACTTCGCGACTGTCTACCTTGCTCCGCACAACTACCATCGCGTTCACGCACCGCTCGCGGGCACGCTGCGCCTCGCGCGATTCATCCCGGGCGACCTGTTCAGCGTCAACGCTGCGACCGCCGCAAGCGTGCCGGGGCTCTTCTCGCGCAATGAGCGGATCGCCTGCGTGTTCGACACCGCAGCGGGCCCGATGGCCGTCGTACTGGTGGGCGCCCTCTTCGTCGGCAGCATGAGTCTCGCCTGGGCCGGAAAGATCGAGGCCGTTCGCTGGCGCATGCCGCGCGACCTCCCGATCCGCGACCCGATCATCGCGTTCGATCGCGGCGCCGAGCTCGGCTGGTTCAATATGGGCTCGACCGTCGTCGTGCTTTTCTCGCCGCGCGGCCCGGCCCTGGTCGAGGGCATCTCGCCCGGACGCGCGGTGCGGGTCGGCGAACGGCTCGCGATGCCGCGATGAGCGCATCGGACTGGCAGCCGGCGGCAAGCATCGGCCTGCTACGCTCGCGCGCCGCGATGCTCGCAAGGATCCGCGCCTACTTTGCCGCACAGGAAGTTCTGGAGGTGCAGACGCCGGTGTTGTCGGCCGCGGCCGTCAGCGATCCAGAGATCGAATCTATTTCTGCGACGGTGGCCGGCGGCGGGCGGCGTCACCTGCAGACCTCGCCCGAGTATCCGATGAAACGGCTGCTCGCGGCCGGATTCGGCGACTGCTACCAGGTTTGTCCCGTTTTCAGGGACGGGGAATCCGGGCGCCTGCACAATCCCGAGTTCACGATGATCGAATGGTATCGGCTGAATTTCGGGGCTGCCGAAATGGAGCACGACGTGGAACGTCTGCTGCGTGTCGCCTGTGCCGGACTGCGTGAATTTCCGCCGGCGCGTTTCGCCACGTACCGCGGTGCAATCCGCGATGCCTGCGGCATCGACACTCGGATTGCCGACTCGACGGATATCCGTGCGGCGCTTGCCGAGCGCGGCATCGAGCCCTCGAATGCGGGCGGCTGGGAGCGCGATGAGTGGCTCGACCTGCTCATGGGCGCCGTCGTCGGGCCCTCGCTCGGCAGGGACGCACCGGTATTCGTGCACGACTATCCGCCGTCACAGGCCGCGCTCGCGCGGCTCAGGGTCGAGCCCGACGGGTCGCAGGTCGCGGAGCGCTTCGAGCTGTACGTGGACGGTCTCGAGCTTGCGAACGGGTTTCGCGAACTGGGCGACACGGTGGAACAGCGCGGCCGGTTCACGCGGGATCTGGAAACGCGTCGCAGGCGCCGGCAAGTGAAAAATCCGCTCGATGAGCGACTGCTCGCGGCGCTTGCACATGGTTTTCCGGACTGCGCGGGCGTTGCGCTGGGATTCGACCGGCTCGTGATGGCCGCCCACCGGCTGCCATCGATTGACGAGGCGATGGCATTTCCTTCAAGCCGGGCCTGAGGAGCACCGATGCCGAATGCGATTGACGATACCGGGGATCTGTTGCAGCTGGCCGCGGGTGTCTTTGCAGGGGAGCGCGATCCCTGGGCCAATGCGGCGAACGCCGCGGCACTCATCTACGAGGCGCTGCCTGAGCTGAACTGGGCCGGCTTTTACTTCCTGCGCGGCGGAGTGCTCGTGGTCGGGCCGTTCCAGGGACGTGTCGCTTGCGTGCGCATCACCGTCGGCTCGGGTGTCTGCGGAACCGCCGCCGAGCGGCGCTCGACCGTCATCGTGCCCGACGTGCATCGTTTCCCTGGCCACATTGCCTGCGATACGGCGTCCAATTCAGAAATTGTCGTGCCGCTGCTGGCAGGCGAACGCCTGATCGGCGTGCTGGACGTCGACAGCCCGCGCCTCGACCGCTTCACGGCAGCCGACGCAAGACTTCTCGAGTCACTCGCGGAAAAATTCGTGGCCGCCTGCGACTGGCGGCTTGCCGGCATCGATGCGTTCTGATGGTGCCGGGTCGGCCAAAGGGGACGGTCACTTTTAAAGGGGACAGACACATTTGCGGTTTTGCCGCGACCGGCAAATGTGTCTGTCCCCTTTAAAAGCGACCGTCCTCTTTGGCGTTACTTCGCGCGAGCGATGTAGGCTGCGCTGCGCGTATCGACCTTGATGATCTCGCCCTGGTTGATGAAGAGCGGGACTTTGACCACTGCGCCGGTCTCGAGCTTTGCAACCTTTGTGCCACCGGTCACCGTGTCGCCGCGCATTCCGGGATCGGTCTCAACGATCTTGAGCTCGACGTGCGGCGGCGGCGTGACCGTGAGCGGCTGGCCATTCCAGAGTGTGACGATGCAGACCGTGCCGTCTTTCAGCCACTGCGCGGCATCTCCGACCGCGGTTTCGCCGGCAGCGAACTGCTCGAAGGATTCCGGCTGCATGAAATGCCAGAACTGCCCGTCCGCGTACAGGAACTGCATGTCCACGTCCATGACGTCCGCAGCCTCGAGGGAGTCGCCGGACTTGAACGTGCGCTCGATGACGCGCCCGGTGCGCAGGTTGCGGATGCGCACGCGATTGAAGGCCTGGCCCTTGCCGGGCTTCACGAATTCGTTCTCGACGATCGAGCACGGGTCGTTGTCGAGCATGACCTTCACGCCTGACCGGAAATCGCTGGTGTTGATGCTGGACATCGAAACTCGCCGAAATGGCCCGAATCGGACGGGCAGGTGCTTGCAAAAGGCCGCGTATCATAACGGCTGCCTGTTCCACCGGCCACCCCGCCCCGGAGCATGACGCGGGTCGCGAAATTGACGGAATTCAGGGTGTTACTATCCCGCCGCCACCCACCGAGGCAGGACGCCCCCGGAGCCGGATTTGAAGTCACTCGCCGCCGTGCCGATGATTGCCCTGACGCGCAGCCAGGACAATGTCGAGGCGATCAACAAGGCGCTCCGGAACGCGGGCCACCCGGTTCACGTGACCTGGCTACCCGACGCGCGCGACCTCGGCGATGCGCTGACGCAGGCATCGGCGGAGATGCTGGTGCTCTTCGCAGACGAAGGCATCGTAGATCTCGCGAGCGCGATGGACTTCCGCGCGCGATTCGCCCCTGACGTTCCCGTGCTCATGGTCCGCGAAAAGATCGACGAGACCGTGATTGCCGAGGCCCTCGCACTCGGCGCCCAGGACGCGGTGACGCTGACCAACATTCCGCGGCTGCAGCTCGTGGTCGGCCGCGAGCTTCGCACCTACCGCCTCGACCGCGCGCTTTCTTCCACGCTCGCATCCGCGCGCGAAGCCAAGAAGCAGCTGCAGCACATCGTCGAGGGCTCGACCGACGCGATCGCGCAAGTGCAGGAAGGCATCATCGTCGACGCCAATCCCGCCTGGCTGACGCTCTTCGGCTACTCGAATCCCGAGGAAGTCGTCGGCACGCCCCTCATGGACGCCTTCGATCCCGACGACCATGCCGCGATCAAGGGCGCGCTCGTCGCCTGTACGCAGGGCAAGTGGTCAGGCCACACGCTGCATGCCTCCGCGCTCGTCGTGAGCGGTCATCACCCGTCGCTCGAGTTCCAGCTCGTGCGCGCCGAGTTCGACGGCGAACCCTGCGTGCAGGTCTGTGTGCCGGCCAAGGTCGCCGACGCCGGCGAGTACGAACGCAAGCTCGAGGACGCGATGCAGAGCGACCCCGCAACCGGTTTCCTGCACCGCCGATACTTCATCGAGAAGCTGCGAGCGCGGCTCGCGGAACCCATCAAGGGTGGCGTGCGCTGCGTCGCCTATATCGAACCGGACAAGTATGAGGCCCTGCACGAAGAGCTCGGTGTGCTGGCCGGCGAGGATTTTCTGTCGGACTTCGCGCGCCTGCTGCGCGAACAGGTTCAGCCGGGCGACCTTGCCGGCCGCTTCGGCGGACAGGGTTTCATGATGCTGGTTGAGCGCGGTAATACGCAGGACGTGGAGGCCTGGTCCGAGCACGTCGTGCACAAAGTTGCGACCGAAGTCTTCCAGGCCGGCGCCAAGTCTCTCTCGACGACCTGCACGGTCGGACTCGGCCCGGTACCGGCGGAGGTGCGCACTGCCGAAGGCCCGGCCAACGACGCGTACAGGGCGCACCGCCAGGGCCGCGAAGTGGGCGGCAACCGCGTCCAGCTCCTCGAGCACACCGGCATGATGCTGAGATTGCAGGACCAGGACCGAAACTGGGTGAAGCAGATCAAGGCGGCGCTGATGGAGAACCGCTTCCGCCTCGTGCAGCAGCCGATCGCGAGCCTCGTGGGCGAGGACCTCGGCATGTTCGACGTGCTCGTCCGCATGCTCGACGAACAAGGCCAGGAAGTGCTGCCTTCCGTCTTCATGCCGGCCGCCGAGCGAAACGATCTCATGAAGAACGTCGATCGCTGGGTGATCGGCGCGGCGATGTCCTTCTGCGCGGCCCGGAAACCGGGCGCGCTGTTCGTGCGCCTGTCGCAAGACACCTTGTCCGATGCCTCGCTGCCGAGCTGGCTCGCGAACCAGTTGAAGGCGACCAAGATCGAGCCCGCGCGTATCGTGTTCCAGGTGCGCGAGGAAATTGCCGCACAGCAGATCAAGGAAGCCGTTGCGCTGCACAAGCTCCTGCGCGAGCGCGGATTCCGCTTCGCGCTCGAGGGCTTCGGCATGGGCCGCGACACCGAGCGACTCCTCACTCACCTGAAGCCCGACTTCGTGAAGATCCACGGCGCACTGATGCAGGGCCTTTCGGCGGACCAGGACAAGCAGGCGCGTGTGAAGGCGATGGTCGAGCTCGCGCGCAAGTGCAAGGCGGTCACCATCGGTGAACGCGTGCAGGATGCGAACACGATGGCCGTGCTCTGGCAGCTCGGCGTCGAGTTCATCCAGGGCTATTTCGTCAACGCGCCGGAAGAAGTTGTGCTCGGCTGATTGGCAAATTGTGCCTGCACGGCCGACTATGGCGTGCCGGGTTTCGCTCGCTCGTTCCGCCGGAAATTAGTCACTCGCTCGCGACCCCGGCCCGCCATGTCGGCCGGCGGGAGCTACTCGACGCTGAGGCGATCCACCTTTCGCCAGCCGCGTGGCAGCACGGCGCCGCGCTGGCCGCGCGAGCCGAGGTAGTGCTGGAGATCCTTCCAGGTGACGGTCATCTTGCGTTCGCCCGAGTGAACGATGACCGACTGATTCGGGACGACGACGACGGCGCCCACCATCAGTTCTTCCCCGGCGCGCGCTTTCTTGCCGGGAATGCCGAATATCAGATTGCCGCGGCCCTTCTCCATCTCGGGAAGATCCGAAACCGGAAATGCGAGCATTCGCCCGTCATCATTGACGGATGCGACGAGCGCGCCTTCATCGGCGGGCACCGGCGATGCCGGCAGCACCCTGGCGTTCTCCGGCAGGCGGAACACCGTCTTGCCGGCGCGATTCCTGCCGGTCAGCGCCTCCAGTTTCGCGATGAATCCATGTCCCGCGTCGCAGGCGAGCAGCCAGCGGTCGGCAGGCTCGCCGATCGCTACGGCCGCGAAGGTCGCGCCTTCCGGCGGATCGAGCTTACCCGACAGCGGCTCTCCCTGGCCGCGAGCCGACGGCAATCCGTGTGTGGGCAGTGAATAGGCGCGGCCGGTCGAGTCGATGAACACCGCCTGCTGCGTGCTGCGCCCGCGCGCCGCAGCCTGGAAGGCGTCTCCGGTCTTGTACGAAAGCTGCAGCGGATCGACGTCATGGCCGCGCGCCTGGCGCACCCATCCGAGCGTCGAGAGCACGACGGTGACGGGCTCGGCAGTGACGAGCTCCTCCTCGGAGATCGCCTGCGCCGCGGCGCGCTCGACGATTTTCGTGCGGCGCGCGTCGCCGTATTCCGCGGCGTCCGCCTCGAGCTCGTCGCGAATCAGCTTCGTGAGCTTCGCCGCGCTCTTGAGCGTCTTCTCGAGCGTCTCCTGCTCGGCCGCAAGCTCTTTCTGCTCGCCGCGGATCTTCATTTCCTCGAGCTTCGCGAGATGGCGGAGCTTGGTTTCGAGGATCGCCTCGGCCTGCAGGTCCGTCAGCTTGAAGCGCTTCATCAGGACCGGCTTCGGCTCTTCCTCCCGCCGCACGATCCGGATCACCTCATCGAGGTTCAGGAATGCGATCAGGAGGCCGTCGAGGATGTGCAGCCGCGCCGTGACCCTGTCGAGGCGGTAGCGCAGTCGCCGCTTGACCGTTTCACGGCGGTAACCGAGCCACTCCGTCAGCAGATCCTTGAGGCCGAGTACGCGCGGCCGGCCGTCGAGCGCGATGACGTTGATATTGACGCGGTAGCTGCGCTCGAGATCCGTGGTCGCGAAAAGGTGCGTCATCATCTGCTCGACGTCGACGCGGTTCGAGCGCGGCGTGATGACGAGCCGGGTCGGGTGCTCGTGGTCGCTCTCGTCGCGCAGGTCTTCGACCATCGGCAGCTTCTTTGCGCGCATCTGGCCCGCGATCTGCTCGAGCACCTTCGCGCCCGACACTTGGTAAGGCAGCGCCGTCACGATCACTTCGCCGTCCTCTTCCTCGTAGACGGCGCGCGCGCGGAACGTGCCGTTCCCGCTCTTGTACATGGCGCGGAGCTCCGACTTCGGCGTCACGATCTCGGCGCCGGTCGGGAAGTCCGGTCCCTGGACGTGCTTGCCAAGCTCGGCGGGAGTCGCCTCGGGATTGTCGAGCAGCAGCACGCAGGCCGCGGCGATCTCGCGCAGGTTGTGCGGCGGAATGTCTGTTGCCATGCCGACCGCGATGCCCTGGGTGCCGTTGAGGAGCACATTCGGCAGGCGCGCGGGCAGGAGCTTCGGCTCCTCGAGCGTCCCGTCGAAGTTCGGCTGCCAGTCGGCCGTGCCCTGTCCGAGCTCGGACAGCAGCACCTGCGCATAAGGCCTGAGGCGCGACTCGGTATAGCGCATCGCCGCGAACGACTTCGGGTCGTCGGTCGAGCCCCAGTTCCCCTGCCCGTCCACGATCGGGTAGCGATACGAGAAGTCCTGTGCCATCAGGACCATGGCCTCATAGCAGGCGCTGTCGCCGTGCGGGTGATACTTGCCGATCACGTCGCCAACCGTGCGTGCCGACTTCTTGTGCTTCGAGCCCGCCGAGAGGCTGAGCTCGCTCATGGCGAATATGATCCGCCGCTGCACGGGCTTCAGCCCGTCCGCGAGCTGTGGCAGCGCGCGATCGAGGATCACGTACATCGAGTAGTCGAGGTAGGCCTTCTCCGTGAATGCGCGGAGCGGCTGCTTCTCGATGCCTTCGAAATCGAGCGGCTGTTCCTTCATCAGACGGTCGCCAGGTTCCCTTTCGTTTCGAGCCATTCGCGCCGGTCGGCCGCGCGCTTCTTCGCGAGCAGCATGTCGAGGATCTGGTCGGCCCCGTCCTTGGCCTCGAGCGTGAGCTGGACGAGGCGGCGTGTGTCGGGCGCCATCGTCGTCTCGCGCAGTTGCAGCGGGCTCATTTCCCCGAGGCCCTTGAACCGCGTGATGACGGGCTTGCCGCGGATTCCCTCGGCCTGGATACGGTCGAGGACGCCGTTCTTGTCGTGCTCGCCGAGCGCGTAGTAAACGTTCTTGCCCACGTCGATGCGAAACAGCGGCGGCATCGCGACAAAGACGTGGCCCGCCAGGACCAGCGGCCGGAAGTGCCGCAGGAACAGCGCGCAGAGCAGCGTCGCGATGTGCGCGCCGTCAGAATCCGCGTCGGCGAGTATGCAGATCTTGTGGTAGCGGAGCCCTGTGAGATCACCTGAGCCCGCATCGACGCCGATCGCCGTCGTGATGTCGTGAACTTCCTGTGAGGCAAGCACATCGGCGGCTTCAACCTCCCAGGTGTTCAGGATCTTGCCCCGAAGCGGCATGACAGCCTGGAAGGAGCGATCGCGCGCCTGTTTCGCCGAGCCTCCCGCCGAGTCGCCCTCCACGAGGAAGAGTTCGCAGCGCTCGGGCTCCTGCAGCGTGCAGTCGGCGAGCTTGCCTGGCAGCGCCGGCCCGCTGGTGATTCGCTTGCGTGTGACGCGCGCAGCGGCCTTGGTCCGCTCCTGCGCGTTTCCGATCGCGAACTGCGCGATCTTCTCACCCGCCTCCGGATGCTGGTTGAGCCAGAGTGCGAAGGCGTCCTTCACGACCCCGGAGACGAAGGCTGCGGATTCACGGGAGGAAAGCTTTTCCTTGATCTGGCCGGCGAACTGCGGGTTCGGCATCCGCACCGACAGGATGAATGCAACACCCTGCCACACGTCCTCGGGTGCGAGCTTCAGGCCCCGCGGTACGAGATTCCGGAATTCACAGAACTCGCGCACCGCCTCAGTCACACCCGAGCGCAAGCCGTTTACGTGCGTTCCGCCCTGCGGCGTCGGGATGAGATTGACGTAACTTTCGGCGACGGGGGTCTCGGCATCCGGCGCCCAGCAGAATGCCCAGTCTGCGCCTTCGTTGCCGCCTTTCACGTGGCCCGCGTAGGGCTCTTCCGGCAGGCGGCCTGCCTTACCGAGTTGCTCGACCAGATAGGCGCCGAGGTCGCCGGTGAAATACCACTCATCTGATTCGCCCGTCGCCTCGACCTCGAGCTTCACGCGAAGTCCCGGGCAAAGCACCGCCTTCGCCTTCAGGACATGCTTGAGGCGCGGCACCGAAATGCCCGGTGAATCGAAGTACGCCGGATCCGGCCAGAACCGGATCATCGTTCCCGTCTGCCCGCGCCTGGCGGTGCCGACTGCCTCGAGCTTCGAGACCACCTTGCCGTCGCGAAAGCCGATGTTCCATTCGCGCCCGTCGCGGCGCACGTTGCATTCGAGGTGCTTGGACAGGGCATTGACGACCGAGACGCCGACGCCATGCAGGCCACCCGCCTGCTCGTAGCTCTTGTCCGAGAACTTCCCGCCGGCGTGCAGCCGCGTCAGGATCAGCTCGACGCCGCTCACCTTCTCTTTCGGGTGAATGTCGACCGGCATGCCGCGGCCGTCGTCATCGACCGAGACTGAGCCATCCTTGTGAATCGTGACATCGATGCGCTTGCAATGGCCCGACAGCGCCTCGTCGACGCTGTTGTCGACGACTTCGTGCACCAGGTGGTTTGGGCTCCGCGTGTCGGTGTACATCCCCGGACGCCGGCGAACGGGTTCGAGTCCCTTGAGGACTTCGATGTCCGATGCGGTGTAGGACTGCGCCATGCGTGACTCGGGTGGAGCGGCTGGGCTGCGCCGCCGGCGCGGCGATTCTAGCAGCCGAACACTATGGGTGCGTCAATCGAGGTCGCGCACGAGAGATTCGAGTGTCGCTTTGGCGAGACGGGTCACGTGCCGGTAATTCGGGTGATCGGTGCCTGCCGTGACGGCGGCGCCGCGGCGAATCGCGTCGCGGAGATCGCCGGGAAACTCGAAGCGCAACCAGTGGACTGCCGAGGTTTTTTCTTCATTCGCGCGTTCGAGGTCTTCGTCCGCGATCGCGACGATGCGCCGGAAGCCCTCTGCTTCAATGAAGCACAGGTTCTCGATTTCCCTGAGCGCGGCGAGTGCGGTCGCGCGCTCGCCCGGGTCCGGGTATTCGATCATCATGGTCGCCTTCCAGTTGCCGCCGTCGGGGATCAATGGATTGTATGAGTTGAGTTCCTCACGGATGCCGGCCGGCTCGAAGATTCGTTCGATCCGAAGCATCTCCTGCACCTGGTACTGGATGGTCAGGCGATCCTCGAAGACCCAGGTCATGTTCGGACCGATGGCCACCGTGCGCGCGCGCTTGTGCGCGATGACCCTGGCGCGGAAAGCGTCGCGCTCGCGCGCATAGTGCTCGAGTCCCATCAGGTCCTGCGCTTCGAGCTTCCGTTTTGCGGCGTCCATGAGGTCCCTCAGATTCCGTAGGCGAGGCGCAGCAGTCGCAGCGGGTGCTCTGGCTTCATGCCACCGGCGAGGCCCGATGCGATCTGCGCGCCCGCCATCGGGCAATCACTCGAGAAGTGCGCCGCCGCCACCGTCTCAACCCGCTGCACGACGGGCTTCGCGATCTTCATCGAGACTTCGCGGTACTCGCGCTTGACACCATAGGTGCCGTCATGGCCCGAGCAGCGCTCGATCGTCGTCAGCGCCGTCCCAGGCACGAGGGAAAGCAGATCGCGCGTTTTCATGCCGATCTTCTGCACCCGCAGGTGGCAGGGCACGTGGTAGGCGACCTTGCCGAGCGGCGCCGCGAAATCGGTTCGAAGCCGCCCCTCCGAATGCCGGAGCATCAGGTACTCGAACGGATCGAATGTGCGCCTCGCGACCGCGAGCACGTCCCTGTCCTCCGGGAACATCAAAGGAAGCTCCTGCTTGAACATCAGGACGCAGGATGGAATCGCGGCGAGGATGTCATGGCCGCTGGCGACCATCGCGGCGAGCGCCGGAATGTTCCGCTCCTTGAGCTTCGAGACCGCCTCAAGGTCCCCGAGCTCGAGTTTCGGCATGCCGCAGCATCGCTCCTCAGCCGCGAGCGCAACCGGTATGCCGTTGTGCTCGAGTACCGCGACGAGATCCTCGACCAGGTCCGGCTCGTTCCGGTTTCCGTAGCAAGTCGCGAATATGGCGACGCGCCCGGTCGTGCCGGCAGCGGGCGCCGCCTCGAGCGCCGGCTTCACGCGGCGCGCTTCGCGCTTGCGGAAGCTCGGCGCATGGAACTGTGGAATCGGAGCCTCGTGGTGAACGCCGAGCAAGCCCTCGATCAATCGTCTGCCCATCGGGCTGCGGTTCGTGCCATTCACGATCTCGCGTACGACAGGAATTCCCGCAATGCGTCCGACGACATCGGTCGAGGACAGCAACCTGTCGCGGAACGGCGCGCCGTCACGGCCCAGGCGCGAAGCCTTGGCGCGAAGCATCAGGTGCGGGAAGTCGACGTTCCACGGATGCGGCGGAACGTAGGGGCACTTGCTCATGTAGCACATGTCGCAGAGGTAACAGTGATCCACCACCTGCCAGCGCGCCGCCTTCGGCAGGGCGGCGACCTCGCCGGCCGGCGACGCGTCGACGTGATCGAACAGGACCGGAAAGGCGTTGCAGAGGCTGAAGCAGCGCCGGCAGCCGTGACAGATGTCGAAGACGCGGTCGAGCTCACGGTGGAGCGCGGACTCGTCCCGGAATTCCGGGCTCTTCCAGTCGAGCGCGTGCCGGGTCGGCGCCTCA
>DAIRVV010000019.1:0-20170 GCA_036802645.1 Steroidobacteraceae bacterium | reverse complement strand
GGGCATGGCGCAGTCTGGTAGCGCATCTGCTTTGGGAGCAGAGGGTCGGGGGTTCAAATCCCTCTGCCCCGACCAATCCTCTCCGGTTTATTCCGGTCACATGGGTAACACTTGAGCGCCGTGCGCCCGTAGCTCAGCTGGATAGAGCAGCGGATTTCTAATCCGCCGGTCGGGGGTTCGAGTCCCTCCGGGCGCACCAATTCGCGCGTCCCGAATGGCCTTCCTATATAATTTTCGCGGACCACGCTGGCGGGCGTAGCTCAGCTGGTAGAGCCCCGGATTGTGATTCCGGCCGTCGCGGGTTCGAATCCCGTCGCTCGCCCCAACTTGAATTCGGGCCATTAGCTCAATTGGTAGAGCTCCGGACTCTTAATCCGTAGGTTGTAGGTTCGAGTCCTACATGGCCCACCATTTCCGGATGAATTGAAAAACACCATGCCGGAAACCCGTCGCGACATTCCTGAGCCGAGTTATCACTGGCCGGGAGGACCGTCCGCCGATGACGATCCGACCGCAATCGAGTCCGCCCTGGCGGCGCTCAAGTACGGCGCCATCCTCGCCGCCGGCGCGACCATCGTCTTTTTCTACCTCGCGACGTACTCAGGATTCTTGGTCCCGCGCACCGGGGCGAGCCTCGCCGTGCTTGCGGCATTCGTGCTGCCGAGTGTGATCGCCTTCCTGCGGACCGCCTGGACCCGCAAGCGCCGCCGGCCACCGGTCGTCTGATTCCCTTACGCTATACTTACCGGCTGTAAACACGGCCGGGGGTGCCGTGTTTCGGGGCCGGTTCCAGATGCGAAAGTGGCGGAATTGGCAGACGCGCCGGATTTAGGTTCCGGTGGGGAAACCCTTGAGAGTTCGAGTCTCTCCTTTCGCACCACGAGGTTGATCGATCGATGATGGTTTCAGTGGAGACGCTGCCCGGGCTCGAGCGCCGGATCGAAGTGTCCGTGCCTGCGACTCGCGTGCGCCAGCAGGTCGATGCGCGCCTCCTCAAGGTGAGCCGCACGGTGCGCATCAAGGGATTCCGTCCGGGCAAGGCCCCGATCCACGTCGTTCGCAAGCACTACGGTCGCGAGGTTCGCGACGAGGTCGTGTCCGACCTCATCCGCGAAACCTTCGCGGAAGCGCTGCGGCAGGAGAAGCTCCAGCCTGCGGGCGGTCCCCGTATCGAGCCGCAGAAGACCGGCGAGCCGGACGATCTCCGTTACACGGCAACGTTCGAGGTCTATCCGCAGATCGAGTTGAAGAGCCTCGGCGCCATCCAGTTGACGCGGCCGACGGCATCCGTCGGCGAATCGGATGTCGACGCCATGATCGAGAGCCTGAGACAGCAACGTCCGGTCTGGACGGAGGTCGAGCGCGGCTGCAATGACGGCGACCGGATCACGATCGATTTCGAGGGCCGCATCGGTGGCGAGGCCTTCGAAGGCGGCAAGAGCGAGAACCTCGTGGTCGTCCTCGGTGCCGGCCGCCTGCTGCCGGATTTCGAGCAGGGCCTGCGCGGCGCGGCTGCCGCAGAGAAGCGGGAATTCGACCTCCGCTTCCCGGATGATTACCAGGCCAGGCACCTGGCGGGGAAGACTGCCCGCTTCCAGGCCATCGTCCGCAAGGTCGAAGAGAGCCATTTGCCCGAGGTCGATGCGGCGTTTTGCGAAGCGTTTGGCGTCACCGAAGGCGGTATCGAGGCGCTCCGCACCGAGGTACGCGAGAACATGGAGCGTGAGCTTGCCCAGGCCGTGCAGGCGCGCCTCAAGGCGCAGGTCCTGGAACAGCTGCTCGCGGCAAACCCCATCACGGTGCCGAAATCGCTCGTCGAGGCCGAGATCCGCGACATGCAGATCGAGCTGCTGCGCCGGAGCAACAGCCGCGATGCGCGGCAGCTTCCGCCGCGCGAATCCTTCGAGGCGGGTGCCAGGCGACGGGTCGCGCTCGGACTCATCATGAACGAAGTGATCCGCCAGGCCGGAATCCAGCCGAATGCCGCGCAGCTCCAGAGCCGGCTCGACGAGATCGTCTCGACCTACTCGGACCCGGACGAGGCGCGCAGGCAATACCTGCAAAATGAGGCGGCCACGCGGCAGTTGCAGATGGCAGTGCTCGAAGACCAGGCCGTTGCCTGGATCATCAGTGCGGCCAAGGTCACGGACCAGCCTGGCAGTTTCAAGGCCATCATGAACTTCGGCGCCGATCCCGCGTCCGAAGCAGTGGGGTAATTCGGTGACGAACATCAGAGAAACCAGGGCGCTGAATCTTGTCCCGATGGTGGTCGAGCAGACCGCCCGTGGCGAGCGTGCTTATGACATCTACTCGAGGCTCCTGAAGGAGCGGGTCGTCTTCATCGTGGGCGAGGTCGAAGACCAGATGGCGAACCTGATCGTGGCCCAGCTCCTGTTCCTCGAGTCCGAGAACCCTGACAAGGACATCCATCTCTATGTCAACTCGCCCGGCGGCGCCGTCACGGCGGGCCTTGCGATCTACGACACGATGCAATTCATCAAGCCGGATATCTCGACTATCTGCGTGGGACAGGCGGCCTCGATGGGCGCCGTGCTGCTGGCCGCCGGCGCGAAGGGCAAGCGTTACGCGCTGCCGCATTCACGAATCATGGTTCACCAGCCGCTCGGCGGATTCCATGGCCAGGCGACCGACGTCGAGATTCACGCACGCGAAATTCTCGATGCGAAAATGCGGCTGAACAAGATCCTCGCGCAGCACACGGGCCAGCCGATCGAGAAGGTCGCCCGTGACCTCGATCGCGACAATTTCATGAGCGGGGAGCAGGCGCGCGATTATGGAATTGTGGACGGTGTCCTCGATAAGCGCGGCCAGTTGCCGCAACTTGGTCAGGGCCCCGTTTAGACTTCGCAGGATAAAGCGGCGGCAAGTGATTGAGATAAAAAAGGATTTTACCGGCAGAAAGCGGCGTGCTATAAAAAGCCTGCCGGCCTCCCGGCGAGCGAGGGGCACGACGCATGGTCGATGACACGCGCGGCAAGCACGACGACGGCAAGCTGCTGTATTGCTCCTTTTGCGGCAAGAGCCAGCACGAAGTGCGCAAGCTCATCGCCGGACCCTCGGTTTTCGTCTGCGACGAGTGTGTCGAGCTCTGCAACGACATCATCCGCGAGGAGCTCGAGGAGAAGCAGGAACGCTCGCGCGACCGCCTGCCGAAGCCGCACGAGATCCGCAAGGTCCTCGACGAGTACGTGATCGGCCAGGACCGCGCCAAGAAGATCCTCGCGGTCGCGGTGTACAACCACTACAAGCGCCTGCAGGCCAAGCCAGGCGACAAGCGTCATCGCAACGACAAGGACGAGGTCGAGCTCTCCAAGAGCAACATCCTGCTGATCGGCCCGACCGGCTGCGGCAAGACGCTGCTCGCGGAAACTCTTGCGCGTCTCCTGAACGTCCCATTCACGATCGCGGACGCGACGACGCTCACCGAGGCCGGCTATGTCGGCGAAGACGTCGAGAACATCATCCAGAAGCTGCTGCAGAAGTGCGATTACGACGTCGAGAAGGCGCAGACCGGCATCGTCTACATCGACGAGATCGACAAGATCTCCCGCAAGTCCGACAACCCGTCAATCACGCGCGACGTGTCGGGCGAGGGCGTGCAGCAGGCTTTGCTGAAGCTGATCGAAGGCACGATCGCCTCGGTGCCCCCGCAGGGTGGCCGCAAGCATCCGCAGCAGGAATTCCTGCAGGTGGACACGGCCAATATCCTTTTCATCTGCGGCGGCGCCTTCGCCGGCCTCGAGAAAATCATCGAGAAGCGCAGCTCCCGCGGCGGCATCGGCTTCGCCGCCGAGGTGCGGGCGCCCTCCGAACGCCCCCAGGGCGCGGACCTCTTCAAGGACGTCGAGCCCGAGGACCTCATCAAGTTCGGGCTCATTCCCGAGTTCGTCGGCCGCCTGCCGGTGGTCGCTACCCTCGAGGAGCTCGACGAGGAGGCGCTGGTCACGATCCTGACCCAGCCGAGGAACGCGCTGTCCAAGCAATACGCCCGGCTATTCGAGATGGAGAATGTCGACCTCGAGCTGCGGGACGACGGGCTGCGGGCGGTCGCCCGCAAGGCCATGGACCGCAAGACCGGGGCGAGGGGCCTGCGCACCATTCTCGAGAACGTATTGCTCGACATCATGTACGACCTGCCATCCCTCAAGAATGTCGCCAAGGTCGTGGTCGACGAGACTGTCATCCTGGGCGACAGCAAGCCCTATCTCGTCTACCGCAGCGACGAGGCCCAGGTGGCCGCACCAGAGATCCGCCGCGCTGCGGGATCTGACTCTCACTAGTGCCGCGAGGGGACTGTCCCCTCCTGATTCCGCGACTTGTGGCGCACAACGGTCGCCCCCATGACGTATCCTTCCTGAAGCCACGGCGGCGCGCCTGCGCCCGAGGATCCGACAGTGCCAGAAGCGAAAAGCAAGACCCCGAGTGCTCCAGTTGCCGCGCGCGTGCCGGTTCTGCCGCTGCGGGACGTCGTGGTGTATCCGCACATGGTGATCCCGCTTTTCGTCGGCCGCGACAAGTCGATACTGGCCCTCGACGAGGCCATGCGGCGTGACAAGCAGATCCTGCTGGTGGCCCAGAAGCAGGCGGATGTCGATGACCCCAAGCCCCGCGACCTCTACACCGTCGGCACGGTGGCTACCATTCTGCAGCTGCTGAAACTCCCCGACGGCACCGTCAAGGTGCTGGTGGAAGGCGTCGCGCGGGCGATGGTCGAGAACATGGAGGCGGACAGCTATTTCACCGCCGACATGACGCCTCTGCCGGACGTCGAGGTGTACGAGGAGCGCGAAATCGACGTGCTGACGCGCTCGGTCGTGTCGCACTTCGAGCAATACGTGAAGCTCAACAAGAAAGTGCCGCCGGAAATCCTGACTTCGCTAGCCGGCATCGAGCAGCCCGGGCGCCTCGCCGATACGGTCGCGGCGCACATGGCGCTCAAGCTCTCCGAGAAGCAGAAAGTCCTGGAATCCCAGGACGTGCGCGCCCGCCTCGAGCAGGTGATGTCGATGATCGAGGGCGAGATGGAAGTGCTGCAGATCGAGAAAAAGATCCGCGGCCGCGTCAAGTCGCAGATGGAGAAGAGCCAGCGCGAGTACTACCTGAACGAGCAGATGAAGGCGATCCAGAAGGAACTGGGTGACCTCGAGGACGCGCCGAACGAGATCGGCGACCTGGAAAAGCGCATCGCGAGCGCAGGGATGCCGAAGGAGGCGCGCGAAAAGGCGAATGCCGAGATCAGCAAGCTGAAGCTCATGTCGCCGATGTCGGCCGAAGCCACGGTCGTGCGGAATTACGTCGACTGGCTCGTCAAGGTGCCGTGGAAGAAGCGCACGAAAATTCACCACGACATCGCGGCCGCCCAGACGGTCCTCGACGAGGACCATTTCGGCCTCGACAAGGTCAAGGAACGCATCGTCGAGTACCTCGCGGTCACGCAGCGCGTGAAGCGGCTCAAGGGCCCGATCCTCTGCCTCGTCGGTCCTCCCGGCGTCGGCAAGACCTCGCTCGGCCAGTCGATCGCGCGTGCGACGAACCGCAAGTTCGTGCGCATGTCGCTCGGCGGCGTGAGGGACGAGGCCGAGATCCGCGGCCACCGCCGCACCTACATCGGCTCGCTGCCGGGCAAGGTGCTGCAGAACATGGCGCGGACCGGTGTCAGGAACCCGCTCTTCCTGTTCGACGAGGTCGACAAGATGTCGATGGATTTCCGCGGCGACCCGTCGTCGGCGCTGCTGGAGGTGCTGGACCCCGAACAGAACACGTCGTTCTCCGACCACTATCTCGAGGTCGACTTCGACCTGTCCGAGGTCATGTTCGTCTGCACGGCGAACACGCTGAACATCCCGGCACCGCTGCTCGACCGCATGGAAGTGATCCGGCTGCCCGGATACACCGAGGACGAGAAGCAGAACATCGGGCGCCGATTCCTGCTGCCGAAGCAGGTGAAGCAGAACGGACTGAAGGACGGGGAGCTCTCGGTCGACGACCCGGCGATTCTCGACATCATCCGTCACTACACGCGCGAATCCGGCGTCCGCAACCTCGAGCGCGAGACCGCGAAGATCTGCCGCAAGGCAGTGAAGCAGTTGTTGCTCGAGCCGGACAAGAAGAAAATCGCCGTGACTGCGGACAACCTCAACGACTTCCTCGGCGTTCGGCGCTTCCGCTTCGGCCGCAAGGAGGAGGCGAATCGCGTCGGCCTCGTGACCGGGCTTGCCTGGACGGAAGTCGGTGGCGAGCTCCTCACGATCGAGGCGGCCGTCGTCCCCGGCAAGGGCAAGCTGCTCTTCACCGGCCAGCTCGGCGAGGTGATGCAGGAATCGATCCAGGCCGCGATGACGGTCGTGCGCAGCCGCGCTGATCTGCTCGGCCTCGAGACGGACTATCACCAGAAAATGGACGTGCACGTTCACGTGCCCGAAGGCGCAACGCCGAAAGACGGCCCGAGCGCGGGCGGCGGCATGTGTACCGCCCTCGTTTCGGCGCTCACGAAGATCCCGGTCCGCGCGAGCGTCGCGATGACCGGCGAGATCACGCTTCGAGGCGAGATCCTGCCGATCGGCGGCTTGAAAGAAAAGCTGCTCGCAGCGCAGCGCGGCGGCATCGAGACGGTCCTGATCCCGAGCGAGAACGAGAAGGACCTCGTCGAGATACCGGCGAACATCAAGGACAAGCTCGACATCCGCCCGGTCAAGTGGATCGACGAAGTGCTCGAGTTCGCGCTCGAGCGCAGCCCGCAGGTGACGACGACGACAGCGGCCCCCAAGCCGGCGCCGGTCGAGGCTCCAAAGGAGCCCGAGCGCCGCACGGGCCGCCGTTCGATCAAGCCGATCCAGCCGCACTGAAGCGCCGCCGGCTTGGCCTTGGCAGGCCGATGCCGTATAGTTCCGCGCCTCCCAGGGGGCCCGGATTCCGGTGCGCCGGGGTGCTTAGCTCAGCTGGTAGAGCGTCGCCCTTACAAGGCGAATGTCGCAGGTTCGATCCCTGCAGCACCCACCAGTGACCTGGAGCGGTAGTTCAGTTGGTTAGAATACCGGCCTGTCACGCCGGGGGTCGCGGGTTCGAGTCCCGTCCGCTCCGCCAATTTCATCGCCAAGGGTCGTCAGCAATGGCGACCCTTTTTCGTTTCGGACCCCAGTCGACATCGCCGAGCCTTCGCGAGCCGACTCGCGCTCGCGGGCTCCGCCGGAACTTTAGTCGCCCGCTCGCGCGGTCGGTTCGCTCGGCTCAGCAGAGTCGGCAGCGACCGGAGGCGAAGTGGGGTCGTGCTTGGCGAACCAGGCGAGGATGTAGGCGATGCGGGCATTGAGTTGGCTCGGACGCTGGTCGAGGGCGTGCGGTGCCCCAGGAACGCGCACGAGCAGGGTGTCGATGCCGCGCAGGCGCAGTGCCTGGTAGTACTGCTCCGATTCGGAGATCGGCGTGCGGAAGTCCTGCTCACCCGTGACGACCATGGTCGGCGTCTTCACGTTTCCGACGCGCGAGAGCGGCGAGCGCTGCCAGTAGGCGGCGTAGTCTTCCCAGGGCGGCGCGCTGAACCAGTACTTGTAGAAAAAATTCGGAAGGTCGGCAGTCAGCACGAAGCTCGCCCAGTTGATGACCGGCTTCTGCACCGCCGCGGCGCCGAAGCGGTCGGTCGTGCCCACGATCCACGCGGTCAGCACGCCGCCGCCGCTGCCGCCCGTCACATAGAGGCGCTTCTCATCGACACCGCCGCGCGCGATCGCCGCGTCGACCGCCGACATCAGGTCGTCGTAGTCGCGTCCCGGATAGGCGTGGTGGATCAGGTTGCCGAATTCCTCGCCATACCCCGTGCTGCCACGCGGGTTCGAGAACAGCACGACGTAACCGGCGGCCGCGTAGAGCTGCAACTCCGCGGTGAACCGCGGCCCGTAGTTGGCGAATGGTCCGCCGTGGATCTCGAGGATCAGCGGATACTTCTTCGAAGGGTCGTAGCCCGGCGGGCGGATCAGCCAGCTCTGCACGCGGCGTCCGTCGGCAGCGGTCGTGCTCCAGATTTCCTCGACCTGGCCAAGTTCCCTCTGGTCGAGAAGTTCAGCATTGAGCTTCGTCAGCCGCCTTGACTTCCCGCCATCGAAGTGGCCGACCTCGGCGGGTGCGAGGGCCGCGTTTGCGCTGTATGCAATCGAACCGTCCCGGGCTACTGAAAACGAGCCGCCGCCGTAGGGCCGAGACCAGCCCTCGCCACCGAGATCGTCAATCAGGTTCGTCACGCGGCCGGTGAGGTCCGTCTCGGCGACGCGCGTCGTGCCCTGGTCGTCGAAACTGAAGTAGATGCGCCGTCCGTCCCGGCTCCAGGTCGGGCTCGTGACGTCGCGATCGAGGTCGGCGGCGATTTCGCGGATTTCGCCGTTGTCGCGCCGGAGAATGTAAAGTCGCGCGCGCTGGTAGCCCTGGTAGGCGTCGTCATAGCCCGTGTAGGCGATGTACTTGCCATCGGGCGAAGCCGCGGGTTCCTTGTCAGGGCCGAATCGCTTTGTCAGCGCCCGGATCGCGCCGGTCGCGACGTCGATCGCATGGATGTCGCTGTCGTTCGGGACAGCATCCGCATTCTCGTGCCGGTTCGACGAGACCAGCAGTTCGCTGCCGTCCGCGGCCCAGGCCAGGTCCTCGTGGTTCCAGGGTCCATCCGTCAGCTGTCGCGCGCTGCCGCCGTCGGCCGGCACCACGAATACCTGGGCATAGGCATCCGGCAGGAACCCTTCGCCGTCTGAACGGTAGACCATGCGGTCGATCGCCTTGAGCGGCTCGGCCCATTTCGCATCCTTTGGCGCTTCCGGCAGCGTCACCTTGAGCGGCTCGCGTTTTGCGGCCACGCGCATCACGAACGCGAGCTGGCGGCCATCGGGGGACCATGCGAGCTGCGTCGGAGCCTCGACAAGGTTCGTCACGCGCGCCGTCACGCCCTCTGCAAACCAGTGCATGTGAATCTGGGCGCCGTCGCCGTCTGCGGCGACGAATGCGAGTCGCGCGCCGTCCGGCGACCAGCGCGGGCTCGACTGCGTGGCGGTGCCGCCCGCAAGCGGCCGGTGATTGTCGCCATCGCGATCGACGAGCCAGATCAACCGGCGCCGGCTGTCGGTCTTGATGTCGAACGACTGGCGCACGTAAGCGACCTGCGATCCGTTCGGCGAGATCTCGGGATCGCTCGCCCATTCGAGCGCGAAGACATCCATCGGCGAGAATACGGGCTTGGTGGTCGCCGCCACCGCTGCCGGCAGGGCAGTAAGCGCAACGAGAATCAGGGTCACGGCGCGGATCGGCATCGCGGGCTCCTGGCTGCGGGTCGAAACGCGATCATGCTACCCTAGCGCCCCGTTTTTTGGACGGTTCCGATCGAACATGCTGCAGACGATCCATGACAAGTTGAAGGGCATATTTGCTGTCACGATCCTGGTCGCGCTCGGCGTCGTCTTCGTGTTCTGGGGCGTCAATTTCAGCACCGACATCGGCGGCTTCTCGAAGGCCAAGGGCATCGAGGTCAATGGCCGCGAGATTGCCATCGAAGAAGTACAGCGGAACTACCAGGAGCAGTTGTCGCGGATTGAAGCCGCCATGGGCGAGTCGGGCGTGCCGGACGAAATGCGCAAGTCGATCCAGCAGCGCGTGGTCGACCAGGCGGTGCAGATGGAGCTCGTCCGCCAGCGCACGCGCAAGCTCGATTTCGAGGCGACGGATGCGGAGGTGCTCGAGACAATCCAGTCGATCCCCGCATTCCAGGTCGAGGGCAGGTTCTCGAAGGATGCCTACCAGGCGGCATTGCGCAACATCAACCTGACGCCCGAGCGCTTTGAGGCCGAGCAGCGCGAGTTCGTGCTCGCCCGCCAACTCGACCGCGGAATCGAGGGCTCGGCTTTCGTGCTGCCAGTGGAGCTCCAGCGCCAGGTTGCGCTGCGGAACGAAATGCGCACGCTCGGATGGGTAACGGTGCCGGCGCAGGAGTTCCAGTCGGCCGCCGTGGTCGACGACGCGGCCATCCGGAAGTACTACGAGGCGAATTCGTCGCGCTACATGACTGAGGAGCACGCGACCGTCGATTTCGTCGAGCTAGACATCGACGCGTTCGCCGCGAAGGCGACAGTGACCGACGAGGCTCTCCGCCAGTACTACGAGGAAAACAAGGCGCGCTACACCCGGCCCGGCCGTCGCCGCGCCCGTCACATCCTGATCGAGGCCGGCAGCGACGAGAAAGCCGCGCAGGCGAGGGCGATGCGGGCCTACGAGCGTGCGAGGGCGGGCGAGGACTTCGGGGCGCTCGCCCGCGAGCTGTCCGATGACACGGGGTCAAAGGAATCCGGCGGGGACCTCGGCGAGTCTGAACGAAGCGATTTCGTCGGGCCCTTCGGCGACGCGGTGTGGAGCATGAAGCCGGGCGAGATCCGCGGACCGGTGAAGACGGAATTCGGATGGCACGTGATCAAGCTCGAGAGCGCAACGCCCGAGTCGACGCAGGGCTTCGAGGAAGTGCGCGCCGAGCTCGAGCCCGAGTACCGGCGTTCACAGGTCGAGAAGGCCTTCGGCGAAGCGCAGGAAGAACTCGACACGCGATCTTTCGAGGCAGCCGGCGATATCGCGGCCGTTGCGGCGCAGTTGAATCTGCCGCTGAAGCGCGTCGAGCGTTATACCCGCAGCGGCAGCGCCGAGCTCGGCGCAACGCCAAAAGTAACCGAAGCAGTATTCGCGCCGGACGTGCTCGCCGGGCGCGAACTTCGCACGGTCGAGCTCGAGCCCGGAAAAATCATTGCGCTCGGGGTCAAGGCTCACGAGCCTGCGAAAGCGAAGCCACTCGAGGAAGTCCGCAGCGAAGTCGCCGAGTCTGTCCGACTGGAAGCGGCGGCCAAGCTTGCCGCCGTGCGCGCCGGAGAGGTCGTCGCCGAACTCGAAAAAGGCGCCACCTGGCCAGCCGCGGTCGCACAGTGGAAAGGCGCGGGCGCGACGCAGGACCCAAAGCCCATGGGGCGCAAGGACGCCACGGCGCCGGCCGAAGTGCTGGCGGCAGCCTTCCGCGCGCCGGCGCCAGGCAGCGGGCCAAGCTACGGAGTCGCGACACTCGCCAATGGCGACACGGCAATCTGGACCGTGACGACCGCGGAGAAGGGAAGCATCGCCGGGCTTTCGCCGGACGAGCAGCAGGCGGCGCGCGACGATGCGCGTAATCGTATGGCCATGTCCGACGCGACGGTGTACGTCACCTCGATGCGGGCGAACGCAGAGATTGACGTCAATCCGACGTTGTTCGAGTAGGGGCGGCCGGCGCTTGGGCCCGGCCGGGGCCCGAGTTCGCTCCTGCGGCGACCTAAAGTCGCTCACTCGGGCCCCGACCGGACCCCACGGCCGGCCGCTGCAGCCGATCACGTCAATTCACGCCACACCTGTACTGTCCGGAACGAGGGGACGTCTCGGCGCGCGTGCGGGCGCGGTGGGGTTCCCGGGTGAGCGACTTTAGGTCGCCGCAGGAGCGAACCCGGGATCCCCACCGCGCCAGCGCAGCGCGCCTGGTGATCCTGCTATTCCGGGAAACTCATTCCAACGTGTGAATAGCCGGCATCGACGTACAGCGTCTCGCCCGTGATGCCCGCCGCCAGGTCCGAGCAGAGAAACGCTGCAGCATTCCCAACGTCGTCGATCGTGACGTTCCGCTTGAGTGGCGCCGTCTGCGCCACGTGCGCGAGCATCTTGCGGAATCCCGGAATACCCGCCGCCGCCAGCGTCTTGATGGGGCCGGCCGAGATCGCATTCACCCGGACGTTTTTCGGGCCGAGATCGGCCGCGAGGAAGCGCACGTTCGCCTCCAGGCTCGCCTTCGCAAGGCCCATGACGTTGTAGGCGGGAATGGACCGGACCGCACCCAGGTAGGTGAGCGTCAGGATCGCACCCGCACGGCCCTCCAACAGCGGCAGGCCGGCCTTCGCGAGAGCCGTCAGGCTGTAACTCGACACATCGTGGGCGGAAGCGAAGTTCTCGCGGGTGGTTGCCTCGACGAATCCCCCGGTGAGAGCTTCGCGCGGCGCAAAGGCGACCGAGTGGACGATGACGTCGAGCGATGACCATTCGCTCCGCAGCTGCGTGAACGCGTCAGCGATCTGGGCGTCGAAGCCGACATCCATCGGGAGCACGAGCTTCGAGCCGAGCTCGCCTGCGAGTTCGACGACACGATCCTTGATGCGATCATTCTGGTAGGTGAAGGCGAGCTCGGCGCCCTCGCGGTTCATCGCCTGGGAGATGCCCCAGGCGATGGAACGATCGGTCGCGAGCCCGACGATCAGGGCTTTCTTGCCAGCCAGGAACCCCATGCCTTCCCTCCCGCCGAACTCAACCGCCGACGCTTGCTACTCCCCCGACGTGGATCGTCAGGAGTTGGCCGGCGCGCAAAGCCGTGCTGCCGCCCATGTTATTCCAAGCCTGGAGTTCGCGGACGGTCACCTCGAAGCGGCGCGCGATGCCCGAAAGCGTGTCGCCGTGCCTCACCTTGTAATTCACCTTGCCCGCCGTCGCCGCGACCTTCGTCGTCTCGGTCGAAGCGGTCGGAGATTGCGCGCTTCCGCCGGTGCCTGCGACCTGCAGCCTCTGGCCGGGGTGCAGCAGGGACTTCGTCGAGAGATGGTTCATGCGGGCAAGCTGCGGGACGGTCATGCCATAGCGGCGCGAGATGCTCCAGAGCGACTCGCCGCCCTTGACGCGGTGCACGCGCCGCTCCATGTCCGAGCCGAGGCCGGCGCGCAGCTGCGACACGTCGCCCGACGGCACCCAGAGTATGTCGCCGGGCTGAAGGTTGCCGTGCTCGCCCGTGTTCACGCGATCGACGAAGGTTTCCGGCACCTTGTAGAGGCCGGCGATCGAAGCGAGCGATTCGCCGGGGGCGACGGTGTGCACGCCGAGGCGCGCGCGGGAATTGCCGTCGAGGGCTGAGAGCTTCGTGGTGAAACCTTCGGCGACGACTTCCGGTATCAGTACGCGGTGCGGGCCTTCCGGGTCCGTGATCCAGCGGTTCCAGGCCGGATTCAGCGCATGCAATTCCTCGGCGTCGACGCCCGCGAGCTCGGCCATGAGGCGCAGGTCCACCGGGCCGTTGGTCGGCACGACACGGAAGTAGGGCGCATCCGGAATCTGCGGAAGGTAAAAACCGAAGGCGTCCGGCGTCCGGATCATCTTCGCAAGCGCGATCAGCTTCGGCACGTAGGCGCGGGTCTCGGCCGGGAGTGACAGCGAGAAAAAATCGGTCTTGCGGCCTAGCGCGCGGTTGCGGTTGATGGCGCGCTGGATATTGCCCGGACCGTAGTTGTAGGCGGCAATCGCGAGAAACCAGTCGCCGTTGAAGCGATCGTGCAGCTGTTGCAGGAACTCGAGCGCGGCGCTGGTGGATTCGATCACGTCGCGGCGCTGGTCCTGCCAGTAGTTCCGTTGCAGCCCGTAACGCTCGCCGGTCGGCGCAATGAACTGCCAGAGGCCCGACGCATGACTTCTCGAATAGGCAAACGGGTTGAAGGCGCTTTCCACGACGGGCAGCAGCGCCAGGTCGCCGGGCATGCCCCGGGACTCGACCTCATTCGCGACGTGGTGCATGTAGCGCTGGGCGCGGCCGAAGACGCGAGCGACGTAGTCGGGATTGCGCTGCAGCCACTCGATCTCGCGTGTGACCCGCTGGTGCTCGACCTGCGGAAGCGCGAGCTGCCCACGGATGCGGACCAGCACGTCGCCATAAACGACCGCAGGCGGCAGCGGCTCCACTGCGGGCGCCAGGGCCTCGAGTTCCTCGGGCGGCGTTTCGGGCGCCACTTGCTCGTCCGGGAAAGCGGCCTCGGCGGGTTCATTGACGATCTGTTCGGTGGGCAGCGAGCTCGTCGGTGGCGGTACTGGCGTCGTGACGCAACCGGTCACGGCAATGGCAACAATGGGCACGAGAAGCGGGGGCAGGATCCGGATTCGCGTGTCAGTCATCGAAACGTATCCTTCCAGCTGCGAATTTCGGCGAACACTTCGACCGGCGTCGGCAGCGATCTGCCCGCACGGCGTTCGGCCGATGATTTGACATTTTCATGCCGGCTTCGCAGAAATGGATTGACGCGTTTCTCAAGCTCGACAGTCGATGGAAGGGTCGGGTGGCCTTCAGCCCGCTGTCCGGACGCCCGTTTGACATAGTCCATTATGTCCAAGTTGCATGGCTCGACGGCCATGGCGAAGCGGAGGTTAGCCTCCGTGTACTCATGACCGCAAAAGATTCGTGTCTCCCCGGGGAGCCCCGAGAGGGAGTCCAGGGAGGCCAGCATCTGCTCCGCGGTCCCCTCGAAGAGGCGGCCGCAGCCCGCGCTGAAGAGCGTGTCTCCGCAGAAGAGCTCGCCGTGCCCGGCATAGGCGATGTGCCCTGCGGTGTGGCCGGGCACGTCCATCGCAGCGAACTCGAGCCCGAGTTCGTCGATCCGCGCACGGCTCCCGCCTGACATCTTTTCCACTTCAACGGGCATCCGCTCGCGCGCGGGGCCGAAGACCAATGCGCCCGTCTCGGCGACGAGGCGCTCGACCCCGCCCACGTGATCGGCGTGATGGTGCGTCGCGAGAATTGCCGCGAGGCGGAGCTCCTCGCGCGCAAGCGCCGTCAGGACGGGCGCGGCATCTCCCGGGTCGACGACGACCACGGCGCGCGGATCCCTCCGGCCGCGAATCATCCAGATGTAGTTGTCCCGAAAGGCCGGAATCGGCCGGACGTCGAGCATGCGCGAGTGTAACTGGCCGGGCCGGCGGGGCGGCGGTTATGCTTTCCGCATGTCCGCGCAAGCAATGGACCTCGACGCCTGGCTCGCCGGGCCGCTCGGCAGCATGCTGATCGAGCAGGAGCGTGCGATCGTCACGGACTCGCTCGAGTGTTCATTCGGGCTCCACTGCCTGCAGGTCGGGGCCTGGGGCGATGCGGACGTCTTTCTGTCCCGTGCCCGCACACGGCGCGCAGCGCTCGTCGCAAGCCGGCCGATGCCCGGCGCCGCGCTGATCGCCGAACCGTCGGCGCTTTCATTGCAGGCCGACAGTGTCGATGTGATGCTACTTCCCCACACGCTCGAGTTCGCGCCCGATCCGCACGAGGTGCTTCGCGAGGCGGCGCGCGTCCTTAGCGGGGAGGGCGAGCTCGTGGTCCTGGGCTTCGACCCGCTCGGAAGTTGGGCGCTCAGGAATACTTTCACGCGCGGCGGTTGCCCGCCCGGCATCGGCCGCACGATCTCGGCGACGCGCCTCGCGGACTGGCTGAAGCTCGTCGGATTCGAAGTCGGGCCAGTGGAGCGCTATCTGTACGCCCCGCCGCTGGCCAGCCTTCGCACGGCGCGGGCGCGTGGTTTCCTGGAACGGATGGGCCGGCGTGCCTGGCCGCGATTCTCCGGAGCCTACCTGGTGCATGCGCGCAAGCGTGTGCACTCGATGACGCCGGTACGACTGCGCAAGCGGCTACGCACCGCGGTCATCGGAGGCATGGCCGAGCCCGCCGCGCGGCGCGTCTCTTGAATCGCGTCGAGATCTACACCGACGGCGCCTGCCGTGGCAATCCGGGCGTGGGCGGCTGGGGCGCCGTCATGCGTTACCGCGGACGCGAGCGCGAGCTCTTCGGCGGCGAGCCTGAGACCACGAACAATCGGATGGAGCTGACGGCGGCGATCCGCGCACTCGAGGCCTTGCAGCGCCGAAGCCGCGTTTCCGTCTATACAGACTCAAAGTATGTGCGTGACGGGATCACGACCTGGCTGCCCGACTGGAAGCGCCGCGACTGGAAAACCGCGGACCGCAAGCCGGTCAAGAACCGGGATCTGTGGCAACGCCTCGAAGAGCTGACTGCGGCGCATGACATCGAATGGCACTGGGTTCGCGGCCACGCGGGACATCCCGAGAACGAGCGCGCGGATGCGCTCGCGAATCGCGGCATCGACGAGCTCAGGAGCGGCTCCGCCGCGTCCTAGCTGGTATCCTCTCGCCCCGTGCGCCAGATCGTACTCGACACCGAAACGACCGGACTCGAAGTCGCCGACGGCCATCGCATAATCGAGATCGGCTGCGTGGAACTGTTGCACCGGCGGCCGACCGGGCGCAGCTGGCATCGCTACCTGCGCCCGGGTCGCGAGGTAGATCCGGGCGCCCTCGCGGTCCACGGGATCACCAACGAGTTCCTCTCGACGCAAGCCTCCTTCGCCGAGATTGCGGAGGAATTCCTCGCCTTCGTGGACGGGGCCGAGCTCGTCATCCACAACGCCGAGTTCGACGTCGGTTTCCTGAACGCCGAACTGCAGACGGCGGGCATGGCGCAATCGATCGCCGAGCGCTGCCGCATCTGCGACACACTGGCTATGGCGCGTCGCTTGCATCCTGGCCAGCGCAACAACCTCGACGCCCTCTGCAAGCGCTACAACGTCGACAATTCGGGCCGCGACCTGCACGGCGCCCTGCTCGACGCGCGGATCCTCGCGGATGTCTACCTCGCGATGAGCGGCGGGCAGGCCGCCCTCGGCCTCGATTCGGGGCCGGCGGAGCATGGCGCAGCCACGACCGCCGGCCCCGCGACGCGTGGCACGGTCAGGATTCCCGTCATCCGTGCGAGCGCGTCCGAGCTTGCCGCTCACGAGAAGTCGCTCGACGCGATCGATCGTGCATCGAAAGGTCAGGCAATCTTCCGCGCCGGTTTGACCCGTGGCGCGTAGGCAGCCGACGGACCTGATTTTGCGGAACTGCCGCATCGGCGTGCTGGGCCTCGGCTATGTCGGGCTGCCGCTCGCGGTCGAGTTTGGCAAGCAATACGAGACGACCGGCTTCGACATCAATCCGGAGCGCATTGCGGAACTGCGCAAGCACAGGGACCGCACGCTCGAAGTCGAATCGAAAGAGCTGCGCCAGGCGAAGCGCCTGCGATTCACTTCGGAGGCCGGCGACCTGAAGCCTTGCAATGTCTATGTCGTCACCGTGCCGACGCCGATCGACGCGGACAAGCGTCCGGACCTGGCGCCGCTCGAGCGCGCGAGCGAGACGGTCGGCAACGTGCTGAAGCGCGGCGACATCGTGATCTACGAATCGACCGTGTTCCCCGGCTGCACCGAGGAGATCTGCGTCCCGATCCTCGAGCGGCAGTCGGGGCTCAAGTTCAATCGCGACTTCCAGGCGGGTTACAGCCCCGAGCGTATCAACCCCGGTGATCGCGAACACCGGCTGCCGACGATCCGCAAGGTCACCGCCGGCTCGACCCCGGAGGCGGCCGCGTTCGTGGACAAGCTCTACGCCTCCATTATCACCGCGGGGACACATCGAACCTCCTCGATCCGCGTCGCCGAGGCGGCGAAAGTCATCGAGAACACACAGCGCGACGTCAACATCGCGCTCGTCAACGAGCTCTCGATGATCTTCAACCGCCTCGGCATCGACACCCAGGAAGTGCTCGAGGCGGCCGGCAGCAAGTGGAATTTCCTGCCATTCCGGCCAGGCCTCGTCGGCGGCCATTGCATCGGCGTCGACCCGTATTATCTGACGCACAAGGCGCAGCAGATCGGCTACCACCCGGAGATGATCCTTGCCGGGCGGCGCATCAACGACAACATGGCGCTCTACGTCGCGGGCGAAGTCGTGCGGCTCATGGCGGCGAAGCGCATCCACGTGAAGTCCTCACGCATCCTCGTCATGGGTCTTGCATTCAAGGAAAATACGCCGGATCTGCGAAACTCCAAGGTCGCGGACCTCGTCGCGGAGCTCAAGGCGAATGGCGCCAAGGTGGATGTCTGGGATCCCTGGGTGAGCGCCGGGGAGGCACGCGCCGAGTACGGTATCTCTCTCGTGAAGCGGCCGGCGCGCGGAAGCTACGACGCGATCGTGCTCGCGGTCGGCCATCGCGAATTCCTGGCGTTGACGCCGGCCGAGGTTCGCCGTCTGGCGAAGCGCAAGCACGTGGTCTACGACATCAAGTACCTGTTCGATCGCGAGCAGGCGGATGGCCGTCTCTGATGCGGGTTCTCGTCACGGGCGCGGCGGGCTTCATCGGCTACCACGTGGCCGAGCGCTTGCTCGCGCGTGGCGATGAGGTCGTCGGCCTCGACAACCTGAATCCGTACTACGACCCGACGCTCAAGGACGCACGGCTGGCACGGCTCGGCACAAAGAAGAAATTCCGATTCGAGAAAATCGACCTCGCCGATCGCGCCGCAATGGAGAAACTGTTCGCAGGTTCCGCGATCGGGCGCGTCGTGCACCTTGCGGCGCAGGCCGGCGTCCGTTACTCGGTCGAAAATCCGCATGCGTACGCGGACAGCAACCTCACCGGGACGCTCAACGTGCTCGAGGGCTGCCGCCACCATCGCGTGGAACACCTGGTCTTCGCCTCGACGAGCTCCGTCTATGGCGCGAATACCAGGATGCCTTTCACGGCGCACCAAAACGCCGATCATCCGCTCTCGTTCTATGCCGCGACAAAGAAGGCAAACGAGCTGATGGCGCACACCTATGCCTCGCTCTACGGTTTGCCCGTCACGGGCCTGCGCTTCTTCACGGTGTACGGTCCCTGGGGCAGGCCTGACATGGCGCTCTTCCAGTTCACGCGCAACATCCTGGCCGGCAAGCCGATCGACGTCTTCAACTACGGCAATCACCGGCGCGACTTCACCTACGTCGACGACATCGCGGGCGGCGTGGTCGCATCGCTCGATCGCATCGCCGCGCCCAATCCGGCCTGGAACGGCGATGAACCGGACCCGGCAACCAGCCGGGCGCCGTACCGAATCTACAACATCGGCAACAACCGTCCCGTCGAACTGATGCGCTACATCGAGGTGCTCGAGGAATGTCTCGGGCGCAAGGCGGAAAAGAACCTGCTGCCACTGCAGGTCGGCGACGTGCCGGATACCTGGGCGGATGCCGAGGATCTCGTGCGCGACGTCGGTTACCGGCCGGCGACGCCGGTCGAGACCGGCATCGCGAATTTCGTCGAGTGGTATCTCGACTACTACCGGGATGGGGGGCCGGCGGATCCGCGGGTCACGAATCTTGGCTGATGCGCTGGCGAGCCACGCGCGGCGAGTTTCCGGGCTGCCCGTTGCCGGACTCTTTGCCAATGACCCGGACCGCTTCGCGCGCTTCTCCCGTGAGGCTTGCGGCCTGCTCCTCGATTTCAGCCGCCAGCGCCTCGATGCGGCCGCGTTCGAGGCATTGACCGGGCTTGCGGACGTAACCGGCCTCCGCGCCCGCATCGACGCACTCCTGGCCGGCGAAGAAGTCAACGATACCGAGCAACGCGCGGCGCTGCACACGCTCCTCAGGGTCCCAGCGGGCACTGCGCCCTCCGGAAGGCTCGCGGCGCTGCACGCGGAAGTCCTCGCCGTGCGCGCCCAGTGCACGTCCTTTGTCGGCGACATCCATTCCGGCCGACTCACCGGTGCGACAGGCGCGCGCTTCACGGATGTCGTGAATATCGGCATCGGCGGCAGCGATCTCGGCGCGGTGATGGCGACCACGGCGCTTGCGCCTTACGAGACGGGTCGCGTGCAATGCCACTTCGTTTCAAATGTGGACGGCACGCAGTTCGCCGATATCCTGCCGTCGCTCGATCCCGCCAGCACGCTCGTCATCGTCTGTTCCAAGACCTTCACGACGCAGGAGACTCTCTCGAATGCGCGGCGGGTCCGCGCCTGGCTCGCGGCGAAGCTCGGCGAGGCGGCGGTTCCCCGGCACTTTGCCGCAGTTTCCACAAACGCCGCGGCGATGGACGAATTCGGTGTCGGTCGCGATGCGCGATTCGCGATGTGGGACTGGGTCGGCGGCCGCTACTCGCTCTGGTCGGCCGTCGGGTTGTCGCTCGAGCTCGCGATCGGCACGGCGAACTTCGACGCCATGCTTGCGGGCGCCCGCGCGATGGACGAGCACTTCCGGACCGCTCCCTGGCGCGACAACCTGCCCGTGCTGCTCGGCCTCCTCGGACATTGGAACCGTAACGGACTTCACTGCGAAAGCCACGCCGTGCTGCCCTACACGCAGCGGCTGGCGCGGCTTCCGGCCTACCTGCAGCAACTCGAAATGGAGAGCCTCGGCAAGCGCGTTACGCGCAGAGGCAAGCCGGTCTCCATGCAGACAGGTCCGGTGATCTGGGGCGAGCCGGGATCCAACGCCCAGCATTCCTTCT
>DAIRVV010000018.1:0-20780 GCA_036802645.1 Steroidobacteraceae bacterium | reverse complement strand
AGATCGACGTCGTCGAGGGCGACCGCGCCCGGATCCGCCAGATCAACCTGGTCGGAAACACCGTCTACAAAGATGACGAGCTGCTCGACAACTTCGAGCTAAGAACGCCGAACTGGCTCTCCTGGTACAAGCAGGACGACCGCTATTCCCGTGAGTCCCTGCAGGGCGACATCGAGAAACTCCAGTCGTGGTACCAGGACCGGGGCTTCGCCAACTTTGCCGTGGAATCGACGCAGGTCGCCATCGCACCCGAGTTGGACGACATGTTCATCACGATGAACCTGCACGAGGGGGAAATCTACAAAGTCGGCGAGGTCAAGCTCGCGGGCACGATGAAGATCCCGGAGTCCGAGCTCAAGCGCATGCTCATGATCCAGACAGGTCAGACCTACTCGCGGAAGCTCATTTCCCAGACGCAGGAGCTGATCTCGTTCCGCCTCGGCGCGGATGGCTACGCCTTCGCGAAGATCGACCCCGTGCCGACTGCGCATGAGTCTTCGAAGACTATCGACCTGACATTCTTCGTCGATGCGGGCAACCGAGCCTATGTGCGGCGTATCAACTTCATCAACACGAGCGCGATCGACGACGAGGTGCTCCGGCGCGAGATGCGCCAGTTGGAAGGAGCCTACCTTTCGAACGCCTTGCTCGAGCGCTCCAAAGAGCGCTTGCAGCGACTGCCGTACATCAAGAAGGCCGAATACGAGACGACACCCGTGCCGGGCACGCCGGATCTGGTGGATGTGGATTTCGATATTGAGGAAGGCCTGCCCGGGCAGTTCAGCGGTGGCATTGGCTACTCGGAGTCACAGTCGTTCATGCTCACCGGGAGCTTCGTGCACTCGAACTTCATGGGTTCGGGCGAGCGCGTCGCGCTGGAATTGAGCGGCGGCCAGTACTCACAGACGTACAGCTTGTCGCACACGGATCCCTATCTGACGATCGACGGTATCAGCCGGACGTTGAACCTGGCCTACCAGCAGGTGCAGCAGCTCACCTCGGATGCTTCCGATTTCTCGACCACCTCGTGGACGACCGGAATCGAGCTCGGCTATCCGATTACGGAGACGCAGTTCTTCCAGGCCGGAATGCGCATCCAGCGGTACGAGTTCGCCACATCGATCTTCAGCTCCGACCAGGTCACGGAATGGGTGAGGGAGAACGGCGATTCATTCTTCCAACGCGTGGGCTCGGACCTGGTGCTCGGCACGCGGTTTGACACGCTCGAGATGACCGCCGGTTGGCTGAATGACAGCCGCGACCGCATTCTCTTTCCGACGCGCGGTACAAGGAATCGGATAACTCTGTCTGCAACGGCTCCAGTCGGGGACGTCAATTACCTGGTCGCCAACTATGACTACGAGCAGTACCTCAAGCTGCCGCTGATCCCGTTCGTCACGCTGCGTACGCATTTTCGTGCTGGTTATGCGCAGGCGCTCGGCGACACAACGGACACGCCGCCCAATCGGCTCTTTTACCTCGGCGGCCCGAACTCGGTGCGCGGCTTCAAGGAGTCGACGCTCGGTCCACGCGACTCGCTCGGCAATCCCTACGGCGGCGACTTGCTCGTAGCCGGCCAGCTCGAAGCGATCCTGCCGGTACCGGCCAAGTGGGCCTCAACCACGCGATTTGTCGCCTTCTACGATTTCGGGCAGCTCGCATTCGTGGGCAACACCGAGTTTCGCGACAAGCAGGGTTCGCTCACCGAATACCCGTTCGCGTGGGACGGCTTTGTGTCCTCGGTAGGTATCGCTGCGGAGTGGCTCGCTCCGATGGGTCTCTTTCGCTTCAGCTACGGAGTGCCGCTCCGCAAGCACGGCGAGACGCGCTCGCATTATGGCGACGACGTCGAGCAATTCCAGTTTTCGGTCGGTGGCGCGTTTTGACCCCTTTTACATTCACGGAGATGATTCATGCTTAGCCAACGCACTCTCTTCATCGCTCTGCTCCTGACGGCGAGTGTCGCGCTACAGGCGTGCAGTGATTCGGGTCTCGGCAGCAGCAGCAGTGGCAATGCACAGCTGCGTTTGCTGAACGCCAGCATCGGCTATGACTCCCTCGACCTGTATGTCACTACGGATGACGACGAGGACGATTCGCTGGAAATCGAGGCCGTCGGGTACGGAAACGTCAGCGAGTACGTAAAGCTGAATTCCGACACTTATACAATCAAGGTCAGGCGCAACGGGGCGACCAGCACGCTGTATACGATTTCCGACGTGGACTTGAGCGATGCGTCTCACAGGACACTGGTGGCGTGGGGAACAAGCGGCGGACTCGTGGTGCAATCCATCGACGAGGATCAGGGGGAACCCGATCCGGACAGTTCCAAGCTCTCGTTGTTGAACGCCTCAGGAGCGGGTGGCGTCGACGTATACGTGACGGAGGAGTCCGAGGATCTCGAAGATGCATCGCCAATCGCGTCCGATTCCACAACGACCTTTGACAGTGACAGCTACCGGCTGCGCGTCACGGGCTCCGGAGACACTGACGACTTTCGACTGGACGTGTCCGGTCTTGCTCTGGAAAGCGAGCAGGTTGCGACGGTCATACTCACGGCGACACAGGGTGGCGTTCTGGTCAACGCCTACTTCCTGACCCAACAAGGCGAACTTCAGCAGTTCTTGAACACCAAGTCGCGTATCCGAGGCGCCGTCGGTCTTGCGAGCGGCTCGGCAGCCACGCTGGGTATCGGCGACGCGCAGGTACTGACGAACGCTGCCGCCGGTGTGATCGGCAACGAATACTGGCAAGTTGACGCAGGCAGCGTGCCGGTCGAGCTGAGCGTCAGCGGCACCACGGTCGCTGTCGAGAACCAGGATCTCGACGCGGGTGCGGACTACACGTTCCTGGTATTGGACAACGCGGGAATCATCGAAATGAAGCTGATCAGCGACGATAACTTTCTGCCTGACAGCAGCTCCAATGGGAAAGTTCGGCTCCTGCACGGAATGGCGGGTCTCGACCTGCCGATTACGCTAACGGTCGATTTCTTCCCGATTATCGAGGGACTGGAGCGCGGCGAAGCCTCTGGATACGTGGAAATCGACAGTGGGCTCGAGTATCAATACGACGTATCAAACGCGAGTACTACAGAAAACATCTGGACACGGGACTCGGTTGAGCTGCAGGACGATGGTGTGTACACGCTATTCATGTCCGGTGCCGATCCCACGGTCAACGGTTCGTTACGAAAGGATCGGTAGCAATCGATCTCAGCCACCCTTTCTAAGTTGCCGCAGTTTCTCGATAGCGCGCAATTGGGCGGCGGCACGAGCGAGCTCCGCCTGCGCTTCCGCGATTTCCATCGCCCCGGTGCGATCGCGAAGCGCTTCTTCTGCCCGCTGTTTGGCCGCGAGTGCCGCGGCCTCATCCAGGTCTTTCGCCCGCGCCGCGGTGTCCGCCAGGATCGTGACCTTGTGCGGCTGCACCTCGAGCGCGCCGCCGCCCACCCAGAATAGCAACTCCTCCCCGCCTTCCGTCTGAACCCGTACTTCGCCGGGCTTCAGCGTGGTCAGCAAAGGCGCATGCCGCGGCGCAATGCCGATCTCGCCGCCCGACGCGGGCGCGAAAATCATCGTGGCCTCGCCCGTATGGACTTCGCCTTCGGCGCTGACGATGTCGATGTGAATCGTGTTGGCCATCAGGTTAGCGTCTTCGCCTTCTCGGCTGCTTCCTCGATGCCGCCCACCATGTAGAAGGCCTGCTCGGGCAGGTTGTCGTACTCGCCCGCGATGATGGCCTTGAATCCGCGGATCGTGTCCTTGAGCGCCACGTACTTGCCGGGGCTGCCGGTGAACACTTCCGCGACGTGGAACGGCTGTGACAGGAAGCGCTGGATCTTGCGCGCGCGGTGGACGGTGAGCTTGTCCTCTTCCGACAGCTCGTCCATGCCGAGAATCGCGATGATGTCCTGCAGCTCCTTGTAGCGCTGGAGGATCACCTGCACGCCGCGCGCAGTGTTGTAATGCTCCTCGCCGACGACGAGCGGGTCGAGCTGGCGGCTCGTCGAGTCGAGCGGGTCGACAGCAGGATATATGCCAAGCGATGCGATCTGGCGGCTGAGCACGATGGTCGCGTCAAGGTGCGCGAAGGTTGTCGCCGGCGAGGGATCCGTCAGGTCGTCCGCGGGCACGTAGATCGCCTGCACGGAGGTGATGGATCCCGTCTTGGTCGAAGTAATGCGCTCCTGGAGCACGCCCATCTCTTCCGCGAGCGTCGGCTGGTAGCCCACGGCCGACGGCATGCGGCCGAGCAGCGCGGACACTTCCGTGCCGGCGAGTGTGTAGCGATAGATGTTGTCGATGAAGAGCAGCACGTCGCGGCCCTTGCCGCCCGCCTGCTTCTCGTCGCGAAAATATTCCGCCATGGTGAGGCCGGTCAGGCCGACGCGCAGGCGATTGCCCGGCGGCTCGTTCATCTGGCCGTACACCATCGCGACCTTGGAGTTGGTCAGGTCCTTCTTGTCGATGACGCCCGACTCCATCATCTCGTGATAGAAGTCGTTGCCCTCGCGGGTACGCTCGCCGACGCCGGCGAACACGGAAAGGCCGCTATGCGCCTTGGCGATGTTGTTGATGAGCTCGAGCATGTTGACGGTCTTGCCGACGCCGGCGCCGCCGAAGAGGCCGATCTTGCCGCCCTTTGCGAAGGGGGCAAGGAGGTCAATAACCTTGATGCCGGTCTCAAGCAGGTCCTGGCCGCCGGTCTGCTCGTCGTATGACGGTGCCGGGCGGTGGATCGGCAGGAAATCTTTCGACTTGATCGGGCCACCCTCGTCCTGGGGATTGCCGAGCACGTCCATGATGCGGCCGAGCGTGCCGATGCCGACGGGCACGGTGATCGGCGCACCGGTCGACTTCACGGCGAGACCGCGCTTCAGCCCTTCGGCGGAGCCCATCGCGATGGTGCGGACGATGCCGTCGCCGAGCTGCTGCTGCACCTCGAGCGTCAGGTCATGGTCGGTGAGCTTCAGCGCCTCGTAGACCGCCGGGATTCCCTCGCGGGGGAACTCCACGTCGATCACCGTGCCGATGATCTGCACGATCTTGCCGTTCGCGCCATTTGCCGCTTTCGTCGGATTCGCCATCATTCTTTCCTTTCGCCTAAACCGCTGCCGCGCCGCCGACGATCTCCGAAATCTCTTTCGTGATCGCGGCCTGGCGGGCCTTGTTGTAGATGATCTGCAGCTCGTCGATGATCTTGCCGGCGTTGTCGGTCGCGCTCTTCATCGCCACCATGCGCGCCGCCATCTCGCAGGCGAGGTTCTCGATCACCGCCCGGTAAACTGTCGACTCGATGTAGCGCATCATGTAGGTCGAGATCAGCTCGTCCGGCGCGGGCTCGTAGATGTAGTCCCACTTCTCCTGGAGATCCGCCGCGTCCACGGTCTCGGCCGGCAGGAGCTGGAGCAGCGTCGGCCTCTGCGTCATCGTGTTGACGAAGCGGTTGCTGACGAGGACGAGGCGATCGATCTTGCCCTCCTCGTAGAGGTCGAGCATCGCCTTGACCGTGCCGATCAGGTCCGCGATGTGCGGCGTGTCGCCGAGATGCGTGATCGAGGCGGTGATCGGCAACTTCAGCCGCTTGAAGTACCGCAGGGCCTTGTTGCCGATCAGGCAGAGATGCAGGTCGACGCCCTTCTCCTGCCAGTCGCGCGCGGCGGCCAGCACTTGCTTGAAGATGTTGATGTTGAGCGAGCCGCAGAATCCTCGGTCGGAGCTGACGACGATCAGGCCGACGGACTTGATCTCGCGCTCGACCAGGTACGGGTGGCGGTGATTCGGGTTGGCGACACGCAGGTGCCCGATCACCTGCCGGATCTTGTCCGCATAGGGTCGCGCGGCGCGCATGCGATCCTGGGCCTTGCGCATCTTGCTCACCGCGACCATCTCGAGCGCCTTCGTGATCTTCTGCGTGCTCTTGATGCTCGCGATCTTGACCCGGATTTCCTTGGTGCCGGCCATGACTGCTTACCAGGCTCCCGTCGCGGCGAAGTCGTCGCAGAGCTTCTTGTAGCCCGCCTCGACTTCCTTGCTGAGCTCCGGCTTGTCGTTCACTTGCTTCAGAAACGCAGCATGGGTCGTCTTGGCGTAGGCCTGGAGCGCCTCTTCGAACTCCACGATCTTCTTGCGATCCACCTTGTCCATGTAGCCGTTGTTGACGGCGTAGATGGAAAGCGCCTGTTCGGCGACCGACAACGGCGAGTACTGCTTCTGCTTCATAAGCTCGGTGACGCGCTGTCCGCGCTCGAGCTGCTTGCGGGTGGCCTCGTCGAGATCGGAGGCGAACTGCGAGAAGGCTGCCAGCTCGCGGTACTGGGCAAGCGCGAGGCGGATGCCGCCGCCCAGCTTCTTGATGACGCCGGTCTGTGCCGCGCCGCCGACTCGCGACACCGAGATGCCCGCGTTCATGGCGGGGCGGATGCCGGCGTTGAAGAGGTCGGTTTCGAGGAAGATCTGGCCGTCGGTGATCGAGATGACGTTCGTCGGCACGAAGGCCGTCACGTCACCCGCCTGGGTCTCGATGATCGGCAGGCCCGTGAGTGATCCCGTCTTGCCCTTGATCTTGCCGCCGCTGATCTTCTCGACGTATTCGGTCGAGACGCGCGCCGATCGCTCGAGCAGGCGCGAGTGCAGGTAGAAGACGTCGCCCGGATACGCCTCGCGGCCCGGCGGACGGCGGAGCAAGAGCGAGATCTGGCGGTAGGCCCAGGCCTGCTTGGTGAGGTCGTCATAAATGATGACGGCGTCCTCGCCAATGTCCATGAAGTATTCGCCCATCGCGCAGCCCGAATACGGCGCGATGTACTGCATCGAGGCCGGAGTGGAGGCGCTCGCCGACACGATGATCGTGTGTGCCATCGCGCCGTGCTCTTCGAGCTTGCGCACCACGTTCGCGATCGAGCTCTGCTTCTGGCCGATCGCGACATAGATGCACTTGATGCCCGTGCCCTTCTGATTGATGATCGTGTCAATCGCGAGCGCGGTCTTGCCGGTCTGGCGGTCGCCGATGATCAGCTCGCGCTGGCCGCGGCCGATCGGCACCATCGAGTCGATCGCCTTGTAGCCCGTTTGCACCGGCTGGCTCACGCTCTTGCGCCAGACCACGCCCGGCGCGACGCGCTCGATCGGCGAGCGCTTGGCGGCCTTGATCGGGCCCTTGCCGTCGAGCGGATTGCCGAGTGCATCCACCACGCGGCCGAGCATCTCGGGGCCGACCGGCACTTCGAGGATGCGGCCGGTGGTCTTCACCGTCGCGCCCTCGCTGATGTGGCGGTACTCGCCGAGCACCACCGCACCGACCGAGTCCTGCTCCAGGTTCAGCGCGAGGCCGAAGGTGTTGTCCGGGAACTCGAGCATTTCGCCGTAGGCGGCGTCCGCGAGTCCGTGCACGCGGCAGATCCCGTCGGTCACGGAGACGACGGTGCCGACGTTTCGCGCCTCCGTCGCGGCGTCGAAGTTCTTGATCCGCTGCTGGATCAGGTCGGTGATTTCAGAGGCTTTGATGGACATATCCGCTTTCCTTCACTAATCCTGTAGCGCCGAGTGAAGCCGCTCGAGCCGGCCCTTCAGCGATCCGTCGATGACGAGGTCCCCGGCACGCACGATGGCGCCGCCGAGGAGCGTCTCGTCGATGCGCGTGTGCATGCGCACCTCGCGGCCGAGGCGATTCTTGAGCGCCGCGGCCAGCTTTTTTTCCTGCGGCGCCGCGATCTTCTGCGCCGCGATCACTTCCACGTCCACGACGTTCTCGACCTCGGCGCGCAGCGTCTCGAACTGCGTCGCGATATAAGGCAGAAGCGCGAGCCGGCGGTTCGCCGCAAGCGCCTTCAGGAAATTACGGCCGCCCTCTCCGCCCGCCTTGCCCGACAATCCGCCCAGGAGTTCCACGAGCTCCTCGCCCGTGACATGCGGGTTGCCGATCAGGCGGGATACGCGGGAGTCCGCGGCGCCTTGAGCCGCGGCGCCCAGCAGCTTCGACCAGCCGGCCAGGTCCTTCGCGCCTTGTGCGTGAGCGAACGCGGCACGCGCGTACGGCCTTGCGATGGTGGCGCGCTCAGCCATTCTGCGGCGCCTGCTTTTCCAGTTCCGCCGCCAGCTCGTCGAGGAGCGCGGCGTGGGCCTTCGCGTCCACTTCGCGGCCGAGCACTTTCGTGGCGCCTACAAGCGCCAGCGCAGCGACTTCCTTGCGGAGTGCGTCGCGTGCCCGCGTCTTCTCGTTCGCGGCCTCGCCGCGGGCGGCCGTCACGATGCGCTCGCTCTCCGTGACCGCAAGGTTCTTGGCCTCGCCCACGAGCTCGTTCGAGCGCTTGTGCGCGATGTCGACGACCTGCACCGCCTTCTGGCGAGCTTCGGCCAGGATCGCATCGGAGCCATGCCGCGCGTCAGCCAGTTCCTTCTGGCCACGCTCGCCCGCGGCGATGCCGTCGGCGATTTCCTTGCGGCGCTGGTCCAGGGCAGCCATGACAGGCGGCCAGATCTTCGCCATGACGAACCACACGAAGACGATCATGGCGAGCGTCTGCCCGATCAGGGTCAGATTGAAATCCATCGAATCTCTCCCGCGATCAGCCGCCGGCGCCGGTCGCCTGCTGAAGTTGCCCGATGAACGGGTTGGCGAATGCGAAGAAGAGCGCGACACCCACGCCGATCATCGCGACCGCGTCGAGCAGCGCCACGACGATGAACATCTTCACCTGGAGCATCGGGGCTAGCTCCGGCTGGCGCGCAGCGCCTTCGAGGAAGCGGCCGCCGAGCAGACCCATGCCGATGCCGACGCCGAGTGCGCCCATGCCAATGAGGATTGCGACAGCAATCGCGGTAAAACCAATCACAGTTTCCATCGAACGTCTCCTGGTCGAAAAACCTTAGTGATGCTCATGCGCCATGCTGAGGTACACGATCGTCAACATCATGAAGATGAATGCCTGCAGCACGATGATCAGTATGTGGAACACGGCCCATGCGAAGTGCAGCGGCAGCTGGTAGATGCCGAGCAGCGCGATCAGCATGAAGATCAGCTCGCCGGCGTAGAGATTGCCGAAGAGGCGCAGTGAGAGCGACAGCGGCTTCGCGATGAGCGACACGCTCTCGAGCACAAAGTTGAACGGGACGGCCGCCCAGTGATTGAACGGCGTGAGCGTCAGCTCCTTGGTGAAGCCGCCGATGCCCTTAATCTTGATGCTGTAGAAAATGGTGAGGAAGAAAACGCCGATCGCCATCGCGAAGGTGACATTCACGTCCGTCGTCGGCACGACGCGAAGATACGGTATGCCCGCCTGCTTTGCCGCCCAGGGCAGCCAGTCGACCGGGATCAGGTCCATCAGGTTCATGAGGAAGATCCACATGAACAGGGTGAGGGCGAGCGGCGCAATCACGCGGTTGGTGCCGTGGAAGGTCTCGCGAACGCTCTGGTCGACGAAGCCGACGATCATTTCGACCGCCGCCTGGGTTCGGTTCGGCTCGCCGGTCGTCGCCTTCCTGGCGACGCGGCCGAAGAACCAGGTCAGCAGGACGCCGAGGGCGATCGCGAAGAACATCGAGTCGACGTTCAGCGCGAAGAAATTACCGTGGCATTCGTTCCAGACCCACTCGCCGCCCTTCTTGCAGACCGTCAGGTTCTGGAGGTGGTGACTGATGTACTCGCCAGCCGAATGACCCGCTTCCGCCATGATCTAAGAGCGTCTCCCGTCGAACAGCAATCCCACTGGCAGGGCCAGGATCGTCGCGATGTACCCGGCGAATAGGAACTCCGGGTGCAGCGGCCTCAAGGTCATGAACACCGCGGCAAACAGCACCGCCGCGATCACGAGCTTGCCAATCTCGCCCAGCCATCCGGCCGCCAGCAGGCTCTTCGCGCTGCTGCCGGCCCGCGGCGACATCACTCTCGCCGCCAGAAATGCGTTCGGCACGACGCCGATCAATCCACCCAACAAGGTGGGGACAGCCCGGTCGGAACCAAGCCAGATCCAGACGATCGCGGCGAGCACCACGGCGGCCCCGAGCTGCGCGAGCAGGATGTTGCGGACCGTCTGCATTTCTCAGTCTCAGGCAACAAAAACGCCACGTGGCCCTCCGGGCGGTCCGTGGCGTTTTCACGCGCAGCAAGCGAGCCGCAGGGCGGCCAAAAACCGGCGGCATTATAGAGGGGCGGAGCCCTCCGGCACAACCGCGGAGAGGGGGAAAACCCTAGTTTTTACGCGGCGTTACGGCTCCGGCGCGGCTCTGCGAGAACACCGGAGACTGGAAGCGTGGTTAGCCTCGTCGCCGATCCGCCCGCGCTCAACATATTTCGATCCCGCGGCTTGGCGGGAACGGTCGGCGCGGGCCTCGTCATCGCCGGCGTCGCTGACGGACTGGCTGGACTCGAGATACCTGAGCAGGATTTCGTGGACGGGGTGTCGCATGCGGGATCTTCTGGAGTGGCGGTAGAAGTAGGGACAAATCGGGTATGCCAAGGTTCGTCGACCGAAACCTGTCTGTCATGTTTGCGGACACTGTTCGTCGCGCAAATTCGACAGCCAGGCGCAGGTCACCCCCGGCGGGGGCATGACGGCAGTCAATTCGCCGGTAAGCGGGTTCCAGGACGCTTCAGGCGATAGACCTTGCAGCGATCGTCGCCGAAGCAGCGGTTGACGACATGTTTGAAACCCAGGCGCTCGTAGAAGCGATGCGCGTCGATGTTCGACTCGAGCGGGTCGATCAGGATCGTGTGGACCGTCGGGTCGGCGAAGCTGCGCGCGATGGCCTGCTTCATCATCTGCGTGCCGTAGCCGCGCCCGATGGAGTCGGCTTCTCCGATCCAGATGTCGAGCGCGCGATGACCGGAATCAACGCAGCCCCAGTACTGGGTCTCCTCGCGCTCCGGGTCGATGATCTGGATGAACCCGATCGGGCGGCCGTCAATTTCGGCAATGAGCTGCTCGCGCCAGGGAGGGTTCTCGGCGAGCGCGGTTTCCCATTGCCAGTCGTCGTCGCCTTTTGAGGCGAGGATGTGCGGGGCCCGATCCCAGTATCTCAGCAACTCCAGGTCGGCCGGGGTAGCGGAACGGAGAGTGACCCGGTTCCGCGCCCCGCGCCGACCTATGCGGTCAATTTTGGGATTCAAGCTCACTGCAATCAGCGCGGCGTTTCGAGGGATCGGCGGCGAACCCGGCACCGCGGCCAATTTGCACCTGAAACTCGAATTGTTTCGAGGGCCATAGCTCCCGGGACGTGGTCTCGAACGCGTGCTGATCGGAGTTCAGATACCGCGCGAAAATTTCGTTGAAGATGTTGCGCATGGTCAGACCCTCCCCGGCCGGCCGGTCGTCGCCAGGAGGGGGGAGCTGACGACGACCGCCGGCAGTGACGCCACCTGCGGCAAAATGTCGACGGGCGTGAGTTGGCCGATTTCGACGATCCCGGCCGGGACCGCCGAAATATGTCCCTTGTCGAGCGCGAGGCCGCTCAGGCCCACGATCGCGGCTGCGAGCACTGCGCTGAAGGCGCCGCGAAGATTGAATATGTTGCTGCTGTTCATGACCCTGTCCTCTCTTTTCGCGTTCCCATCGTTTTTCCGATGGGGCTACTTTGGAGGGGCAGGGTCCATGGAACAAACCGACTATCTGAATCCCGCTTAAGGGAATCTAACGAAAAGGGGGGCCTAAAGGGGACAGACACTTTTGCCGTTGCAGCGCTGCTTGGAAAAGTGTCTGTCCCTTTTAGGCCCCCTTTAGAAGGCGTTTATTGGGGGTTGTCGCAGGTCCCGACTTTCTTGCCGGTCAGGCTGACCTTCATATTCGAGCTTGCGGTCTTGAACTGGACCTGGCCGGTATATGAATCGCTGCCGCTGAAGGTGATCTCACCCTCGCCGGTCATCGGCGGTTTCTCGCACACGACGGACCAGGTCAGCTTGTCGCCGCTGCGGCTGAAATTAGTGCTCTTGCACGATTGCGACGGATCGCCGGCAGCCTGCGGCGCCTCGGTCCAATCTTCCCTCATGCAATGCTTCATCGTGATCGGCGGAACCTGCACTGTCGTCCCCGGGACTTCCGCCTTGGTTGTTTGTTCCCAGAGAATGCCCTTCTCCTGCGCCTGCGCTCCGACGGACGCGAAAATGATGCAAAGCAGGGAAGTCGTGGCCACCCAGCGACAGGAGTTCGAATGAGGCATGTGAGTGTCTCCTTTCAAAAGCCCTCTTTAGCAGACGATTACTGTGGGTTGTCGCAGGTGCCGATTTTCTTGCCGGTGAGTTCCATGCGCATGCGCGTGCCCCCAGCCTTGAACTCGACCGTTCCGGCATAAGAATCAGTGCCGTTGAACTTGATCTCGCCCTCACCCGTCATCGGGGGGTTCTCGCACACCACGGACCAGGTCGCCTTGTCGGCCGTGCGGCTGAAATCGGTGTTCTTGCACTGCTGTGATGGATCGCCGGATTGGGGAGGCTCCGACCAATTCTTCTTTGCGCAATGCTGCCCTTTGATGGGCTGTGCATCCATCGGCACACCCGGCATTTGCAACCGGGACATCGTTTCCCAAAGCTCGCCTTTTTCCTGCGACTGCGCCGCGATGGGCGTGAGAACGAGGCATAGCAGAGATGTCGTAGCCGCCCAGCGGCAGGAGTCTGAGTGGGCCATGCGTGTCCCTCCTTTCAGCTGATGTGCGCGAGGATGCCGTCCAGCTCGTCGAGACTGTGATAACTGATGATCAGCCGGCCCTTGCCGGTCGTCGCGTGCTGCAGCTCGACCGTGGCGCCAAGCTTGTCGGCGAGATCATTCTCCAGCCGCTGGATGTCCGGGTCCTTGGAGCGGGAACGGCCAGGCTGGCCGGCCTTGCCCTGGTTGGCGTGCGCCACGAGACGGCGCACGAGCGCTTCGGTCTCGCGGACGGAAAGTCCCTTCTTGGCAACGAGAGCTCCGACCTCGGCCTGTTGCCGCGCGGCCGGCAAACCCAGCAGCGCGCGCGCGTGGCCCATTTCCAGCTCGCGCTTCTCGATGAATGGCCGTATCGCCTGCGGCAGTTCGAGCAGGCGTAGCAGGTTCGACACCGCGGCACGCGAACGCCCGACGGCCTCCGCCGCCTGCTGATGCGTCAACTTGAATTCCGTGATCAGGCGCGAGAGCGCGAGGGCTTCCTCGAGCGGATTCAGATCCTCGCGCTGGATGTTCTCGATGAGGGCAAGCGCGATGGCATGCTCGTCGTCGATTCGGCGCAGCACCGCGGGAATATCATGCAGGCCCGCCAGCTGTGCGGCGCGCCAGCGGCGCTCGCCGGCGACGATCTCATATCGCTGCGGCTCACCCGGCGGCGAGGTGCCGATCGGTCGCACGACGATCGGCTGGACGACCCCCTGCGCCTTGATGGAATCCGCCAGATCCGCGAGCGACTCCTCGCGCATGTCGACGCGCGGCTGGTATTTGCCGCGGGACAGGAGGTCCACGGGGATGTGCATGAGCTGCTCGCGGGCTGGGGGAGTACCCGGCTCCGGCCGCGGCTTGGCTTCGCCGAGCAATGCCTCGAGCCCGCGTCCCAGTCCGCGCTTCTTGTCACTCATGAAGCTCATTCCAGACTCCGTGTACCGGAAGTCTACTTCAAAGGGGACGGTCACTTTTAAATGTGACCGTCCCCTTTAAAAAGTCCCCGTCAGGTGGGGATGACGAGGCGGGCGATGCAGCCGGAGGCGCCGTCGCGGTTGCGCAGCGACAACGTGCCGCCATGGCCCTCCGCGACCTGGCGCGCGAGCACGAGGCCGATGCCGCTGCCACCGGGCTTGGTCGTGAAAAATGGCACAAACAGGTTGTCGGGATTGGCGACCCCGGGGCCATTGTCCTCAACCTCGAACACGACGCTGTCCTTGCCGCGGACCGCCCTCAGATCCACCGGCGCCGCGCCTTCCGGCGTCGCCTCGACGGCGTTTCGCACGAGGTTGATCAGCGCCTGCTGCAACTGGTCCGGGTCGCCGCGCAGTTGGAGTCCATCCGCTGCAGAGAACCGCACGCGTCCCGGCGGTTGGACCGCGGCGACTTGCCGGAGCAGCGTGCCGACATCGCAATCCACGATCGTCGGCTCGGGCAGGCGCGCGAGCTCGCTGTAGCGCGACAAAAACCGACGCAGCGACTCGGCCCGCTCCGCGACCAGCGCGAGGTTGTGGGCGAGCTCCTCGCGCTCGGCCTTGTCCGGCGAGCCCGCCGCGAGCGCATCGCGGCTCGTTTCGATCACGGACTTGATCGGGGCGAGGGAATTGTTGAGCTCGTGCCAGATCACGCGGATCAGGCGCCGCCAGGCGCGACGTTCTTCATCCCGCAGTGCCTGGCTGAGATCAGTCACGACCAGCAGGCGGAACGGGTGACCGCCCTCGTGGAAAACCTCCCGCATGACTTGCCAGCGGCCGGCGCGACCCGGAAAGGAGTGCGATTCGTTCGAGACCTTCGGCCCTTCGAGCAGGTCGTGCAGACCGATCTCCGAAGCGGACAGTCCCGTCAGTGCATCCTTATGCCGGCGCAGCAGTTCGCCCGCCGCGCGATTGGCCAGCCGGATCCGGTCATCGCCGTCGAAGGCGAGCACCGCCACGTCGATCTCGGCCAACACCTTATTAAGGAGTGCGGAGGCTTCCAGCGCCTCGAACCGCTGAGAGCGCAGCGTCGCGCCGAGACGGTTCGATTCCAGCACGATGTCGCCGAGCGCATCGCCCTTGCGGCCATGGCGGCCGCGGATCGCGTAGTCGCCGCCGCGCAGCGCCTCGAGCAGGTTCGCGATCGATCGCATCGGTTCGACGGTCGCGTGATGTACGGCGATCGCGAAGCCGACCCACACGCCGATCAGGACGACGATGATCAGCCGAAACACCGAGTCCGCGATTTCTGCGTTGCGCAGCAGGATGAAGGCGGTGAACAGAGCCGGCAGGCCGCCTGCGAGCGCAAGTACCACGACGCGCGACTGGAACGGCAGGCCCCGGCCGCGGGTTACCGGCCGGGTTCGAAGGGGTTGTCGTGCTTCTGTCTCTTCCGCCACGCGGTGGAAGTTTGCGCGTTCGGTGCGGCGCGTGCCAGTCAGTCGCGAGAACCGCGGCGCTTCGGCTTTCGCGCCGACGGAGCAAGTACGAACGCGAGGCTCACCAATTCGTCGCGCCCCTGCCTGCGCGGCCTGCTCGTCAGGTCGCACAACCTCTCCAGCAGTCGATTCACCTCTTCGAGATCCGCCGGGCTGACCCAGCCCTTGTTGCGTGCCGCCCAGAGCTGCCTGCGCCGGCCGCCCAGCACCACGTCCGGGATCGAAAGCGCGCGCACGAAATCCCGTTCCGCGACCTGCAACAGTCCGCGTGCGTAAGCCGACAGCGCCGATACGTTTCCGCCGCGGCCCGTGCGATACGCGAGCCGTAACGGTGCCCGTCCTGTTCCGGCCAGTCGATACAGTTTTTCACCCGTAGTTCCATCCCGGATCTCCCGCACCAGCCCCGACTTGCACAAGACACGCAGGTGGTAATAAAGCCCGTCCGCGTGCCGACCGAGCTGCTCCGCCAGCACGGCGACGCTCGCAGTGCCGCCGAGCGCCGACAGCGTGTCGACGAGCTCGTGCCTTGCCGGCGAGGCCAGGACCCTGACGTGCCCTGGGTCGCTGATGGCCCTCGCGTCGAATCCGCTTTTCGCCATGTCCGGCTCCTCGTTGTCAATCGTTGAAAAGTATATATACTATTTCAACATGTCTCTGCAACGCACGATCCTCCCCATGATCTTCGGCCCTTGCCTTTGTGCGCTGCTCGCCTGCCAGATCAGCGCCCAGGAGGCGCGGTTTTCTCCGGAGCAGCTTCGAGAGGACGCCGCTTTCATCCGCAAGGAGGTCGTCGAGCAGCATCCCGACCTCGATCACTCGGTCGATGCCGAAGAATTTTCCAAGGCCCTGGACAAGCTCGAGAAAAACCTGAATGAGCCGATGACCCGTGACGACGCCTGGAAGGCGTTCGCCACCCTGAATCCAATCCTGGCCGACGGCCACCTGTTCATCGGTATCCCGAATTGGCGCGCAGAGGCCGAGGCTCATCTCGAAGGCGGGGGAAAGCTATTTCCCTTCGAAGTACAGGTGACAGACGACGGATCGATTCTGGTCAAGTCAGGTCTCGGTGGAGCAGAGACGTCATATGCGGGTGCGCAACTTAAATCGATCGATGGTGTCGACGCCCGCGACGTGAGGGCAGAACTGATGGCGCGCGCACACGGAGACACGCCCGCGTTCCGTTCGGAGCTCGTGTCACGCCGCTGGTGGTTCTACTACTGGAAGGTTTACGGAGCAAAGAAGTCGCACGACATCGTCTTCTCCGGCGGGCAACCGACTGTCGTGCGAGTGCCGGGCAGTCGCATGAAGCCGGATTTCCTCGCGGAAGAATCCGACTTCGGGCGCCAGTTCAATCTCGAGTTGCTGCCATGTCGCCGTGCGCTGCTGACCGTGAAATCGTTCGCCTGGGAGGACAAGGCGCAATTTCTCGCCTTCACGCGGGATACTTTTGCACGCATGCGGGACGCGGGCGTCCGGACGCTCGTCATAGACATTCGCGCAAACGGGGGTGGCGACGACGATTATTGGATCGAAGGCATCCTGCCCTATATCACCACCAAGTCCTACCGCTGGGGATCGGCATACAGTAAGCGCGTCCTCGAGGAGTATCGGGACGAAGGCGAAACGGCCGGGGAAGTCGTCTCCGGTGCCATCGATCGCTGGATCGAGCCCGGGTCCGGGAATCCTCTGCGTTTCTCCGGCCAGGTGTATGTGCTGATCGGTCGCTCGACTTATTCGTCCGCGATCCTCTTCAGCAATGTCGTGCAGGACTTCGGGTTCGGCGTCGTCGCCGGCACCGGCGGCAGCGCCCGTGCCAACCAGACCGGGGGCGTTCAAAAATCGGTGCTGCCGAATACCGGCCTGGTCCTCTGGTGGCCGCGGTTCATCCTCGCACGGCCCTCTTCAGCCCGGGACCCGCTTTACGTGACTCCGGACGTCGAGGTCGCCGAGAGTCCGCTGAGTCCACGCGACGCCGTGGACCGGTTGCTTGCCCGCGATGCAAATGGCTGCGCAGTTGCCAACGCGGAGTAAGCTGACGTCCCGGGTGTAAGCGGACGCGTCAATGGATCGAAGACAGCACTGGGAACGCGTCTACCGCGGCAAGGCTCCGGACAGCCTCAGCTGGTATCAGAGCCGGCCCGGGATTTCGCTCGCGTTGATTGCCGAATCGGGAATCCGCAAGGATGCCGGCATCATCGACATCGGCGGTGGCGCGTCCGGCCTCGTCGACCACCTGCTCGATCTGGGCTACACCGATCTGGCCGTGCTGGATGTATCCGCCGCTGCCCTGGATGCGAGTCGCCTGCGCCTCGGCGCCAGGGCCGCATTGGTCGAGTGGTTCGAAAGCGACGTGACGGAATTCGAGCCGCCGCGCCGTTACGCCTTGTGGCACGACCGCGCGGTGTTTCATTTCCTGACGCAAGGAGAAGACCGCGCCTTGTACGCCTCGACGCTGCGCAAGGCTTTGGCTCCCGACGGCACGGCGATCATCGCCACGTTCGCGCCCGACGGACCCGCCAAGTGCAGTGGACTCGACGTCGTCCGCTACGACGAAACATCGATCGCCCGCGAACTGGGTGAGTGCCTCCAGCTCCTGGAAGTGCGCCGCGAAATGCACCTGACACCCTGGCAAACCGCCCAGAGCTTCCATTACTTCCATTTCAGGCGCACGGCGGCGCTGCCACTGCCCGGCTAGGGCGCTACCTGCCGGCTCTCGCCGCGGCGTGCCCGGGATTTTCCGGTTTCTCCGTGCTTTCGCTGGGCGTGAGCGTAGCGAACAGCTTCGACAGCGCTTCGGGATCGAGCGGTTTCGTCAGGTGCGCATCAAATCCCGCGAGCCGCGTCTGGTCGCGGTGCTCCTGCTGTCCCCAGCCCGTGAGGGCGATCAGGATTACGTGCTCGCCGTAAGGCTGCTCGCGCAGCCGCCGCGCAGCTTCGTAGCCGTCCATGACCGGCATGCGGATGTCCAGAAAGACGATCTCCGGCTCGAAGACCGCAGCCGCTTTCAGTGCGGCCGCCCCGTCCGGCGCCGTACGCACTTCGTTGCCGTCGGTCTGCAACAGCATCGCCAGCGTGTCGCGGCAATCCGCAGAGTCATCGACGATGAGGATGCGGTGCCCCGTTTGCCGGGCCTCGGCCGGCGGCGGGCCCGCCCGTTCTTCGGCCACGCCGGCTGCCGGCTGCAGCAACGGCAGGCGCACGATGAACTCGCTGCCGAGGCCAGGGCCCGCACTCCTCGCCTCGACTTGTCCCTGGTGCATCTCCACGATGCGCTGCACCAGCGCAAGCCCGATGCCGAGCCCGTCATGGCTGTGCGGACGCGGATTCCGCACCTGGCCGAACAGGTCGAAGACGTGCGACAGGTATTCCTTCGCGATGCCGATTCCATTGTCGCGCACGACGATCGTCACGAAACCGTCCACCACGCCAAGCTGCAGTTCGATCCGCCCGCCATCCGGCGTGTATTTCGCCGCGTTGTCGAGCAGGTTGCCGATCACCTGGGTGAGCCGCACCATGTCGCCGCTCACACGCAGCGGCATGTCGGGAACACTGACGGCGATGCTGTGGGCGCGCCTGATGATCGCCGGCTGGTTGACCTCGACCGCCCGCCTCACGATCGTGGTCACGTCAACGGGCTCCGGCTTCAGGTTGATCTTGCCCTGCGTAATGCGTGAGACGTCGAGCAAGTCGTCGACGAGCCGTGACATGTGCTGCACCTGGCGGTCGATTACGTTGCGCGTCTGCGCGAGTGCCGGGTCGTTCGGGCCCTGGCGCTGCAGGATCGCGATCGCCGTGCGGATCGGCGCGAGCGGATTGCGCAGTTCATGGGCCAGGATCGCCAGGAAATCGTCCTTGCGCCGGTCGGCGTCCAGGAGCTCCTGCTGGGCGCGGCGCCGATCGGCGATTTCCTTCTTCAACGTCAGGTTGCTCGCGGCCAATTCGCGGTTCGCCTTTTCGAGGCTCCGGTTGAGCTTGGCGAGCTCGCTCTCCTTCTCGCGCTGCAGCTGCCGGTTGGCCTCGTCGAGCGCTGTGTTCGCGCGCGCCAAGGACACGTTGAGGCGCTGCAGCTCCCGTCGCTGGCAATGCAGCTCGACCAGCACAGCCACCTTGCTGCGCAGGATCTCTGGCACGACCGGCACGTAGACGTAATCCACCGCGCCGACTTCGTATCCCTTCAGCCGGTCGAGCTCGCTCACATGGACGCCGGTCACGAAAATGATCGGCGTCGTCCTGAATCGAGGATGCTCGTGGATCAGCCGCGCCGTCTCGAAGCCGTCCAGCTCGGGCATGTTGACGTCGAGCAGGATCACCGCGAACTCGCGTTTCAGGAGCTGCTGCAGAGCCTCGTAGCCTGAGGTGGTCTTCACGAGCCGGTGGCCGAGCGGACCCAGAATTGCCTCGTAGGTCAGCAGGCGCGACCGCTGGTCATCCACCAGCAGGATGTCGACAGATTCTCCAGTGACCACGCGGCCTCCCTGGCTCAGCGATGCAGCCACATCCGGACGAGCGACAGCAGCTCCGTGGTGTTGACCGGCTTCGCGATGTAGTCGGAGGCGCCGGCCTCGATGCATTTCTCGCGATCGCCTTTCATCGCCTTCGCGGTGAGCGCGATGATCGGCAGGCGCCGATGGCGGGCATCCTTCCGGATGCGCTGCATCGTTTCGTAACCGTCCATCTCCGGCATCATGATGTCCATCAGCACGATCTGCAGGTCGGGTTGCGTCTCGATCTGGTTGATCGCCTCCTGCCCCGTCGTCGCGCTCGCAACCTTCATTCCATGGCGCTCGAGCAGGTTCGACAGGGCGAAGATATTCCGCACGTCGTCATCGACCACCAGGGCCTTTCGGCCGAGCAGGGCCTCGTCCGTATCGTGCAGGTTCTCGAGCATGCGCTGCTTGGCGGGTGGCAACTTCCTCACCACGCGGTGCAGGAAGAGCGAGGTCTCGTCCAGCAGCCGCTCCGGCGAACGGACACCCTTGACGATAATGCTCTTCGCCATTCTCCTGAGCTCCACCTCATCCTCGGCTGTCAGCTCCTGGCCGGTGAACACGATGATGGGCGTGTCCTTGAGCGTCTCGTCGCCCTGGACCGCCGTAAGCAGTTCCAGGCCGGACATGTCCGGGAGCTTGAGATCGAGCACGACGCAATCGAAGGGGCGCAGTCGCAGGAGGCGCAGCGCCTCCGCTCCGGTGTCGGCTGTGCTGATCTTCACGTCGTCGTGCCCGAGCAGCTCCATGATGCTCAACTGCTCGCGCGGATCGTCCTCGACGACCAGGAGCTCGCGCACCCGCGGTTCCGCGAAGCACTTCAAGCGGTCGAATGCGTCCTTCAGGACGTCCGTCGTCAGCGGCTTGGTGAGGCAGGCGAACGCGCCACGCTCGAGCCCGTAATGGCGCTCCTCGTCGGCCGTCATGATCTGGACCGGTATGTGACGGGTGGTCGCATCGCGCTTGAGCTCGGACAGGACCGTCCAGCCGAGCATGTCCGGCAGGAATACGTCGAGCGAGATCGCCATCGGTCCATGCTTGCGCGCGAGCGCGAGTGCGTCCGCGCCCGTGCGGGCGACCAAGCCCTTGAAGCCGCGATCGCGCGCAATATTGAGCAGCACCCGCGCGTAGTGGGGGTTGTCCTCGACGATCAGCAGCACGGCGTCTCCTGGACGAATCTCCCCGCGGTCGTCCGTCACCGGCTCGATGTGCGGCGTGGACGACACGATCGGCAGTTGCGCGGCCGGCGCGCGTCCGGCCT
>DAIRVV010000017.1:0-21402 GCA_036802645.1 Steroidobacteraceae bacterium | reverse complement strand
GCCGCCGCCGAGGTCGGCGCGCTCGAGCCGCGGAAGGGTGAGCTCGTGGTCGATGCCGGGGGCAGGACTCTGGCGCCCGGTTTCATCGACGCCCACAGCCACCATGAGGAAGGCCTGTTCGAGATGCGCGATGCCGCGCCGGTCGTGAGCCAGGGCGTCACGACGATCGTCGTCGGACAGGACGGCTGGATGACTTATCCGGTGAAGGACCTGTTCAATCGTATGCTGGAATCGCCGACAGCTGTCAACGTCGCGACATTCGTGGGTCACGGCAATGTCCGCGAAGCGGTGATGGGCAAGGACTTCAAGCGAAAGGCGACCGCTGAAGAAACTGCACTCATGCGCAGGCTTGTCGCCGAGGGCATGGAAGCGGGCGGCCTCGGGCTCGCGACGGGCCTCGAATACGACCCCGGCATCTACTCATCGTCCGAGGAAGTGATCGAGCTGGCAAAGGAAGCGCAGCGGCATGGAGGCCGGTACATCAGTCACATCCGCAGCGAGGATCGTTATTTCTGGGAGGCGCTTGACGAGATCGTCCGCATCGGGCGCGAAGCCGACATCCCGGTGCAGGTCACGCACATGAAGCTCGCGATGACCGACTGGTGGGGCCAGTCGGCGAAGTTCCTCGGCATTCTGGACAAGGCGCGCGCCGACGGCATCGACGTGACCGGCGACATCTACCCGTACGAAGCCTGGCATTCCGACCTGACCGTGCTGTTCCCGAAGCGCGATTTCACGAATCGCGAGAGCGCACAGTTCGCGCTCGACCACGTTTCGCCGCCGGACGGAATTACCCTTTCGCGATACAGCCCGGAGCCGCAGCTCGTCGGCCTGACGCTGGCCGAGATCGCCAGGCGCAAGGGCATGGATCCGGCAGCGACGCTGATGGACCTGATCGCGCGCTCGAGTCACGAGGGCGCCGAACAGTCGATCATCGGCACGGGCATGAAGGCCGAGGATGTCGCGGCCCTGATCGCCTGGCCGCATGCCAGCATCTGTTCCGATGGGTCGCTGACCAGCCTGCATCCGCGGGGTCGCGGCGCATTCACCAAGGTCCTGCGCGTCTACGTCCGCGAACAGAAGATCCTGAGTCTCGAGGAAGCCATCCGCAAGATGACGGGCCTCTCGGCCGCGCACATCGGGTTCACGGACCGCGGCGTGATCAGGCCGGGCGCCTTCGCGGATCTCGTGCTGCTCGATCCGGCGACCGTTGCCGACCGTTCGACCTGGCAGGATCCGCTCGCGCTTTCGACCGGCATCGATAAAGTCTGGGTGAATGGCGCCGTCGTCTGGGACGGCGGCAAGGTAACCGGAGCCTATCCGGGTCGAGGACTGCGCAGACAATGAACCGAATCGTCACGCCAACCATGATCGGTGGCCTGCTGCTCACGGTTGCCGCATACGCCGTTGCGGCCGAGCAAATCGCCACGGTGCAATCCGCCGCGCCGCGAATCCTGACATTCGAAGATTACGAGGCGATAAAGACCCCGGGCCGGCCGGCGATTTCGAGGGACGGCAAGCTCGTTGCGTATGTGCTGGACGAGCAGATCTTCGTCGTACCGATCGGGGGCGGCGCACCCCGAGCCGTCACGGCCGCGGGATCGAGCGCCAGTGACCCGTACTGGTCGAAGGACGGCAAGTCGCTCTATTTTCTTTCCGATCGCTCGGATTCGAGCCAGCTCTGGCAGCTCGGGCTCAGGGATTTCGGCGAGGCCCGGCAAGTCACCTACCTCGCGCAGGGCGTCGACAGCCTCCGGTTCTCACCCGATGAATCGCGCCTGCTGCTCGCGTTCACCGACACGGAATTGAAATCAACGGAAAAACCGGAAGACGAGGACAATGAGGAAGAAGAAGAGGACGAAGGCAAGGACGATGAGGAGAAGGAGGGCGAGAAGGCGGATAAGAATGAGCCGTTCGTCATCACCCGTCTCGAGTTCAAGGAAGACTCGGGCGAGGGCTATCTGACGGGCGATCTCGCAGAGCACCTGCACGCGCTCGATCTCGCGACGGGAAAGCTCGCGCAGCTCACTTCCGGCGAGTACGAGGAGGCAGAGGCCGACTGGTCGCCGGACGGGCGGCGCCTCGTCTTCGCCAGCAATCGCGAGGAGGACGCCGACGCGAGCTACAAGACCGACCTGTGGATTGTCGCGGCGGACAACGTGGACAAGGGCGCCTCGCTCGTGAGGCTCACGAACGACGATCGCGTGAAGAGCTCACTGGCCTGGAGCCCCGACGGCCAGTCGATCGCATTCCTGACGGCGGAGGACGGCGTTTACGGCGCGCCGCAAGTCGCAGTGATTCCGGCGGCCGGCGGCGAAGCGCGGATCCTGACCGCGGCGCTCGACCGCTGGGTCAGCGACCTGCGGTATTCCGCGGACGGACAATGGATTTACTTCACCTACGAAAATCTCGGCGCCTCGCAGCTCGCACGCGTTCGTCCGAAGGACGGACGGCTGGAGCCGGTCGTCGAAGGCGATCAGTACGTCGGAGCTTTCGATGTTGCGAAGGGCGGAGCGATCGCCGCGCGTGTCGAGAGTGGCAACCGCGGGCCGGAGCTGCACGCGTTTTCGGGCGGTCGCCGGCAGCCGCTGACGAGCGTCAACGAGGAATTCCACGCGCGCGTCGCGCTCGGCGCCAAGGAAACGGTCAGCTTCAAGAGCGCCGACGGCACCGAGGTGCAGGCATTCGTGACGAAACCGCCGGACTTCGTGACGGGCCGCCGATATCCGACGATCCTGCACATCCATGGCGGCCCGGTCGGCCAGTTCGGATGGGGCTTCGAATTCAAGCCGCAGTATTTCGCGACGAATGGCTATGTCGTCATCGAACCGAATCCGCGCGGCTCGACCGGCCGCGGGCAGGATTTCGTGCGCGCGATCTACCAGACCTGGGGAATCACCGACTATGACGACCTGATCGCGGCCGTCGATTACGCAGTCGCCGCGGGCTATGCCGACCCGGAACGACTTGCGGTCACCGGCTATTCCTATGGCGGCTACATGACGAACACCGTCATCACTCGCACTGACCGGTTCAAGGCCGCCGCCTCCGGCGCTGGACACAGCTTGATCGCCGCTAACTACGGTCATGACATCTATCAGAAGTGGTACAACTGGGAGCTCGGGCCGCCCTGGGAAAACCGCGAGAAGTACGATCGGCTTTCGCCGCTCCTGCAGGCCGGGCGCGTGACGACGCCGACGATCTTTCTCGGCGGGCGCGAGGACTGGAATGTCCCGTTGCTAAATGCGGAGCTCTTCTACCAGTCGCTGCGCAAGCGCGGCATCGATACCGAGCTCGTCGTCTATCCGGGCATGCACCACGGTGGCTGGGACCCGGAATTCGAGCAGGACTATCTCGAGCGTGTGCGGGCGTGGTTCGACAAGTACCTGAAGTAGGGCAGGATCTCAGCGTCAACGCCGCCCTTGCCGCCCTTCGGGAAGGCCGCGCGGCAGACGCGGAATCCATCTGTCGCGAAGCGCTGGAGCAGCGGCCACGTTCGATCGAGCATCTGAGGCTGCTCGGGCGGGCGATTGCGACTCAGTCTCGATGCGACGAAGCGGAAGCGACTTTGCGACAGGCATTGGCGGCTTGCCCGGATTCTGCGCCTCTTCATGAGGACCTCGGCAGCGTACTTGCCGCGCAACGGCGGTTCGAGGAAGCCGTCGCCACCCTCAGGATCGCGATCCGCATCGATCCCCGCCTGCCTCTTGCGCACAAGAGGCTGGGGGAGGCGTTGGCTGCGCTCGGCCGCGGCCGTGAGGCCGACGAGGCACTCGAAGCGTGGTTTGCGCAGGATGCGTCTCGGGCGCAAGTCGCCATTGCCCTCGATCACCTGCGCGCGGGTCGCAAGGACGATGCCATTCGGACGTTGCGGACCGTGCTAAAGCTCGATCCCTACAACGTAGACGCGCTGCACACGCTCGCTCAGGCTTATTGGGGCGACGAGAAGCGGCATTCTGACGTCGAGGCAATGCTGCGACGCGTCATCGAGCGTTCGCCCGTGCACGTCTCAGCGTGGAACCTGCTGGGCACTCTCCTGCACGAAACAGAGCGCTCAGAGGAAGCGATTCCGTGCTATCGGCGTGTCGTCGAGCTTGAGCCAGCCAACGCCGGAGGCTGGTCGGGACTAGGGGCGGACTACGCCCGGATTGGCGACATGGAGAAGAGCGCGGAGGCCTATGCGCGGTCGGTCGTATTGCAACCGAGCCTGCCCGGCATCCACATGAGCTATGCGCACGTACTGAAGGCCCTCGGCAATCAGTCCGAGGCTGTGCGCGAGTACCGCGCGGCCCTCGCACTGAAGCCGGACTTCGGCGAGGTGTACTGGAGCATGGCAAACCTCAAAGTGTTCCGATTCGAGCGCGCAGACGTCGCGGCGATGGAAGAGCAGCTGAAACGCGAGGACCTCAGCGCGAGTGCCGACGTCCACTTCCGGTTCGCGCTCGGCAAGGCTTGCGAAGACGCGGGCGATTACGACCGCGCGTGGTCGTACTACCACAGTGGCAATCAGCGGCAGCGGCCACTCGTGTCCTACGATCCGGTGGGATTCGAGTCGCGGCACGAAGAAATCGCCGAGGTTTTCAACCGCGAATTCCTCGAGGGGCACGCCGGCGGGGGCTTCGAGTCGGAAGCGCCGATCTTCATCGTCGGCCTGCCGCGCTCGGGCTCGACGCTAATCGAACAGATCCTCGCGAGCCACAGCCAGGTGGAGGGGACCCTCGAGCTGCCGACGCTGGGCAAGATCGCGGTCTCGACCGGCCGCTACCGCCGCGAGAACCGCGAGTACCCCGGGGCCGTGCGCGAGCTGCGTGGCCGCGACTTCCGCGCCTTCGGACATCAATACATCGAGGACACGCGCGTATATCGCATAACGGGCAGGCCGCGCTTCACGGACAAGCTCCCGAACAACTATTCCCATATCGGCTTCGCCCACCTGATCCTGCCGAACGCCAAGATAATCAATGCACGCCGGCATCCGCTCGACAGCCTGCTCGGCAGCTATAAGCAACTCTTCGGCCAGGGTCAGAACTTCACCTACGACATGAACGAACTCGCGCTCTACTACCGGCAATACCACGAGACCATACGCCACTGGCACCGCGTGTTGCCGGGCAAGGTGCTCGACGTGCACTACGAGGAAACCGTCGGCAATTTCGAGGCGCAGGTGCAGCGCATCCTCGCGCATTGCGGGCTTCCGTTCGAGGAGGCCTGCCTGCGATTCCACCAGACAGAGCGCGCAGTGCGAACCGCAAGCTCGGAGCAGGTGCGGCAGCCGCTCTATACGCGCGCGCTCGGCACCTGGCGGCGCTACGAAAAGCACCTCGGACCGTGGCAGGAGGAGTTGGCGGACATCATCGCGGAATTGCCGGACAGCGTCCGCAATGCAGGACTCTAGTCGTAAGGCCAGACCTCGAGGCCGTGGATCGCGTTCCGGACGTCCATCGTCAGGCTGACGGACTGCACGAGCTGCTTTCGCGGCAGGTCGTAAATCGACACCGTGGACGGCGAAGATCCCCCGGCCACAAGCGAGTCCGACAACTCGGCAAGCCCGCGCGCAAAGCCCTGGCGCGCGACGCCACTCTGGTCCATCTCGCGATTCTGCAACGACTCGGCCGGATAGGTCGGCACGCGCATTGCGCGGTCCTCCTGGCCGTCGCGGCCCACGTAGCGCAGGACGTTCGCTTCCGTGTCATTGAAAAGAACGCCGTCGCGGAACGGCCGCGCGTTGTGCGTGCCTGGCGGCAGCTCCACCGCCATCCGGATCTCCCGGCCGTTGAACAGCAGCATCCCGCCGGTCCTGAGGCCCGCGATGTACATGCCGCCCTGCGTGCAATGGATGTTGTTGACATGCAGCTTGTTGAGCATCAGCGGCCCGTCCTCCTTGCGGGGGTCGAAGCGCCGGCCCAGGAATCGGAACTGGTGAGTGACGACCTGCATCGCCCATGAAAACTCCTTGCGGTCGAGGTCGAAGGCGAGCACCGAGTCGAACCCGGTGGACGCGAGGAAAAGAGTCCGCTCCCACACCGAGATCTCGTGACAGTGCTTGAGGTACGGATTGCGCCAGGAGCCGATGGCATGGAAATCCGGTGTGTAGGCGAGGAGCTCGTCGCTCGCCGCGACATAGACTGAATTGCCGTCGAAGGCAATTCCGCGCAGGCCCCGGTCCCAGCCGCGTCCCTGCCAGTCGATTCCCGCGGTGTTCCAGTCGAGTGCCTGTCGCACCTCGCGAGCATCGAGGTCGATCAGATAAATGCCGCCATGACTCTCGCCCTGGTGGCTGCCGCGAACCACCGAGGTCGTGACGAGCTTCAACGCTCAGCCGCGCGTCAGGCGGACGACGTCACCATTTCTTGGTGAACGAGAGATAGTAACTCCGCGGCCGTTGCAGGTTGCGAATGTACCTGAAGCGAGGGTCGCCGAAGTCCTCGCCATACCAGGTGCCGCTCTGGTAGCTGTAGCTCGCATCGTCGAACACGTTGCGAACGATGATTGCCGTATTCCAACCACTGTCGCTCGTGAATCCGAGCTGGAAGGTGCCCGACTTGTATTCGGGGATCCGGAATTCGAGGTCATTCTCTTCGATTGCCGTGAGGCTGTCCCAGACCTTGCCCTGGTAGGAGTACGAAAACCGGGTCCAGAAATCCCCCTGCATCGGCAGGAAGTCGGGAAACGTGTACTCGACCGCGGCCCAGTACTTTTCCTTGGGCGAAACCGGCATCGTCGTGCCCTTGGCGATGTAAACCTCGTCCGAGTTCGGGACGAGCGTGTCCTCCGTAAATTCCGGGCTCGCGAGGAAGGCGCTCCACGAAAAATTGAGCCGGTCGGTCGCGTACCACTGGCCGTTGAATTCGACGCCCTTCTGCTCGGCCGTGCCGCCGTTGATGTTGCCCTCGATCCACCACGCGCCGTTGTTGTCGCCGTCGGTGCCGCTGAAGTGTATCTGGATGTCGTCCCACTCCATCAGGAAGACGGACGCATTGAGCTGGAGCTTGTGGTCGAACCACTCGCTCTTGATGCCGGCCTCATAGTTGCTCAAGCTGTCCGGACCGTATGTTGCCGGAACCTCTCCGGTTGCGGCCGCCCGCGGGGAGTTGTCGCCGCCGAGCCGGAAGCCCTCGCTGTAGAGTGCATAGGCCATGACGTCCGGATTGAAGTGGAACTCCGTCGCGAACTTGAAGGTCGTGTCGCTATCGGTGCTCGTGCTCGTCAGCCCGTTTGCGTCGGGGTCGCTTTGGGCCGGGAGGCCGAGCGGCACCTGGTACAGGTCGAACATGTCGCGGTCGTACTCGAACCAGCGCGCGCCGCCGGTGACCGACCACTTGTCGGTCAGCGCGTAGCTCATTTCGCCGAAGAAGGCGAGCTGCTTCACCGTGTTGTTGTACTTGTTGAAGTAGTAGAAATCGGTCGGGGCGAGCGGGCAGGGGGCGATATTCGGGTCGGCAATGTCTTCGCAGGCGCGACGGTTCGCTTCTTCCCAGGCGACGGTGTCCTGCAGTCCACCCGGCTGGAGCGCGCCGTATTGCCACCAGTCGTACACGTCCTCGAAAAACGCACCCGCCATCCACTGCAGCTTGCTGTCGCCCTGGGATGTGAGCCGGGCCTCATAGGCCCAACGATTCTGCTTCTGGAAGTTGAACGTCGTCGAGTGCAGCGTGCCCGTGTCGTACAGGAGATAGTAGGCGGGATAATAGACGGCTATCTTGGCAGCATTGTACGAACGGCTCTGTGCGTAGTTTGTATTGTCCCACTGATAGTCGACCTTGCGATTGAAATAGGAGCCGGTCAGCGAGAGCTCGGCGAAGCCAAGGTCGCCCTTGAGCGTCGCTGCTGTTGTGTACCACGTGTCGTCGCGCCATTCGTCGTAGAAGCGCGTGACCTTGTTGTCCCCGAGGAACGGGTCGGTCTCCCAGGTACCTGACGTATCGCCGCGCTGGTAGATGCCAGTGACCAGGACGTTCCAGTTCTCGTTTACCGTCCAGAGGCCCGCGAGGCGGCCGCCCGTCGTGCGGTAAACGTTCTGGTCGTCTTCGGCGACGTTCGCATTCGTCGCGTCGCCCATCAGCGTCGGGCCGAGAACGTTGTCGACGAATCCACCTTCCTCCGACCAGAAGCCGACGGCCCGCATTGCGAAATTGTCGGAAAGCGGGACGTTGACCCAGGCGCTCACGTCATAGCTCTCGTCGCCGCCCTTGGTCGTACCGATTTCGGCGGAAACCTCGCTCGAGTAGCCGCTGATGTCCGGCTTGTTGGTGACGTAGTGCAGCGTTCCTGCCTGCGAGCTTGAACCGAACAGCGTGCCCTGCGGGCCTGGCAGAGCTTCAACACGCTCGATGTCGACGAGGCGCACGTCCGCCTGCTGTGAGATCGCGGTCATCGGCTGATCGTCGAGGTAGACCGAGACCAGGCTGTCAATTCGGAATTCCGCGGTGCCAGTCGCGATGCCGCGCATCACGATGGTGTTCTGGCCCGGGATATAGCTGATCGAGTTGACGGACGGGAGAGCGTCGACGAGGTTGTACATGTTCGTCAGCGCCTGCTTCTGGATGAATTCTGTCGAGAGCGCCGTGACGCTCTGCGCGACGTCCTGCAGGTTCTCGCTGCGGCGCGCCGCGGTGACAGTCACGGGCTCAAGGCGTGTCGGTAGCGGCGCCGCTTCCTGTGCGAGTCCTTGAGAGGCGGGATAGAGTGTTGCGAAAATCGCTGCGGCCAATGGCGTCTTTTGATCGGTCATCAGTGCTTCCCCCAATTCACCGCGTCCGGGTTCAGAATCGCTCTAAGGCATTGAACGAGCGTACAATAAGAACGCGCATGAGCGTATAACAAGATGCGGCAGTTTGCCAACGGCCCAGTCAGTAGTTGTTTTCGCGCGACGATTGTAGGACGCCAGCACGCACGCGGAGCTCATACGCGATGCCGCCGGACCCGTGCCAATGCGCGAGGTCGAAGCGCCCGCCGGAACCGAGGCGATAGACTGAAATCGCGCCGGTCGTGAGGGCCCTGCCGCGCTCGCAATCCTCGGGCCGACCCGCCGGCTCCAGGAAATAAACATAAGGCGTTGGATGATCCGCTGTCGAAAAAACCTCGGCTGAGCCGTCGACCGGGTCGATGTGCAGCGCGGTCTCGCGATCCGCCGCGATGGCGCGCGGCCTGGACGACCAGCCATCGGCCTGCAGCCGCGAGAGCAGGGCGACCGTTCGCCCGATCCGGTCGCGTTCCTGGAGGTGCTGGTCGGTCAGGATGTTCTCGAACCGCGGCAACGACAGGAAACCGCGCGCGAGCGTCAGATCCGGCGCGTAGGGATCGCCGAGTGCCACGGCGCTCGTCAGGCTTTCCTTGCCTTCCGCCGAGTAGACGTACTCGCCGAGGACCGCCATGCCGGCGCTCGTGCCGCCAACCGGGGCCGGCTTCGCCGCGACAAAGTTGATCGCATCCTCGACCGGCGTGTCCTTCCAATAGCGCACGTAGTTCGACTGGTCACCGCCGGCAATCCAGACCGCCTCGGCATTCCGGATCGTTTCGATCACAAACGGATCCGAGGTCGCCGCGCTCTTGTCGAACACGATCGTCTCCACGGAGTCGCAGCGGCAGAGTGGATAGATGTATTCGTTGTACTCGTCCTGGCCGGAGGCGCGCAGCACGACGAAGTCTCCACCGCCGCCGAATTCGCCCATGCGGACGTAGTTCTGGTCGACATCGTCGCCGCCGCCCTGGGCGACCCAGAGACCGCGGGTGGGCCGGACGACGTCGGCCGGACTGCCGACAACATAGTACTTGAAGCCGGGTCCGCGACGCGCGACCGCGGCCGTGTTGCAGGAGGCGGTTGCCGCACAGGCGAGAACCACGATCGCCGCGAGTACGCAGCGGATCGGGCAGGGCATTTCCATGCAGGTCAACCGGGCGCCATGTCCTTGGCGCGCAGCTCCGCCAGTGCCTCGTCCGACTTCTTCAGGTGGCCGAGCCCCATCCCGCGCAGCACGTGATCCGTCTTCGTGAACTGGATATTCGCGTAAGTCGTGATCTCGACCCGGTTGCCCCAAGGATCCAGGAAATCGAGGAAACGGCTGTCGATGAGTTTCACACCCATGGACTCGAGAGTTTTCCGCACGAGCGGCTTGTCGTCGACCGCGATGCCGAAGTGGCGCATCGCATCCGGTTTGCGATCGGCATTCCGGATGAAGTTGATGAACTGGTCGCCGAAATAGATGATCGCCATGTCATTCGTCTGTTCATCGACCGTGAAGTCGAGGAAACGCCCGTAGAATTCGAGCGCCTCGCCGATGTCGCCGACCTCGATCGCCACGTGATTGATTCCGACGGCATGGGCTTTGGCAGCATTTGACTGGCTCATGTTTGCACCTTGGCGCTTCGTTGCATCCAATAGTGTACTCTCGGGCGCCGAGCCCTCATCACCTCGGAGCCCGCCGATGCGTCACCTCGTCGCCTGCCTGATGCTCTTTCCCGCGATCGCAAACTCCCAGGCGATGCGCCTGCCACCCGAAACGGCCCGGCTGAATCAGATGGGCGCACGTTTCGCGCCGGTCGAGATCCGCGTCGATCTGTCCGGGCTGCCGGCCGGCGATAAGAAGGCGCTCGCGAGCCTCGTCAAGGCCGCGCGCATCACGGATGCGCTCTTCATGCGGCAGATGTGGGCCGGCAACGAGGCGATGCTGCTCCGGCTCATGGAGGACACGACTCCGCTCGGCCGCGCGCGCCTCGATTACTTCCTGATCAATCGCGGGCCCTGGTCGCGGCTCGACGACAACGCGATTTTCATACCCGATGCGCCGCCGAAGCCGGAGGCAGCGAATTTCTATCCGTCAGGCGCCACGAAAACCGATGTCGAGACCTGGGTCAAGGGTCTCAAGGAAACCGAGCTCGCCGCTGCGACCGGTTTCTTCACGACGATCCGGCGCGATGCTGCGGGCAAGTTCACCGCGGTGCCCTACAGCCTGGAGTACCAGGGCGAGCTCGCAGAGATGTCGCGGCACCTGCGCGATGCCGCCGAGGCCACCTCCGATCCCACGCTGAAGAATTTTCTCGTCGCGCGGGCGGATGCATTCGCATCGAATGACTATTACGCGAGCGATATCGCCTGGATGAAGCTCGACTCACGCATAGAGCCGACCATCGGGCCCTACGAGGTTTACGAGGACGGCTGGTTCAACTACAAGGCTGCGTTCGAGGCCTTCATCACGGTCCGTGACGACGCGGAGACGTCAAAGCTCGACCGCTTCGGGTCGGAGCTGCAATGGCTCGAGGACAGGCTGCCGATCGAGCCGAGTTTCCGCCGCAAGAAACTCGGCGGGCTGGCGCCGATGCGCGTCGTTAACGTCGTGTTTTCGGCGGGCGACGGCAACCACGATGTCCAGACGGCTGCCTTCAACCTGCCGAACGACGAGCGCATCGTCGCAGAGATGGGATCGAAGCGGACGATGCTCAAGAACTACCAGCAGGCGAAATTCGAGAAGACCCTCGTGCCGATCTCGAAGGTCGCGCTCGCGGCCGGTGACCAGGGAAACGTCGACTTCGAGGCGTTCTTCACGCACATCCTGATGCACGAGGTCATGCACGGTCTCGGACCGACGAATACCGGGCCGAACGGATCGGGCGGCGGCGTGCGGCAGGCAATGAAGGAGCTCTACAGCACGGTCGAAGAGGCCAAGGCGGACATCACCGGCCTCTGGTCGCTTCAGCAGCTCATGGATAAAGGTGTGATCGACCGGGCCGGCGAGCGCCGCATGTACACGACCTTCCTCGCGTCCGCGTTCCGCACCTTGCGCTTCGGCATGGACGACTCGCACGCGCGGGGCATGGCGATGCAGGTGAATTACCTGCTCGACGCGGGCGGCTTTCGCGTAAATGCGGACGGCGGCTTCAGCGTGGATCTCAAAAAAGCAAAGAAAGGCGTTACGGGCCTGTCGCACGATTTGCTGACCCTGCAGGCCGAGGGCGACTACGAGGGCGCCAAGCGCATGATGGAAAAGCTGGTCGTATTGCGGCCGGAAGTAAAGGCCGTGCTCGATCGCCTGGACGACGTGCCCGTGGATATCCGCCCGCAATTCGTCACCGCCGATGACCTGGAGCGCGAGCTGCCCTAGGCCCGCGCATTCCACCTATTGCTTTTTTGCGTGGTTTTTCTGGTCTGCCGCCGGCCGCGCGCCAATCCGCGCTGGCAAATCGGCGTGGACCCCCGCATCTTGAGTGCAGCCGGATTTGACTTGGGAGCATGTGATGCGTGGAGCGACCTGGATCCTGTGCGGACTCTTGATGACCGCGAATGCCGCGGCTGCGACGATGGAGGAGGCGGCGCGCCTCTTCGACGCGAAGAAATGGACGGAGGCGGCAGCCGCGTACGCGGAAATCGCGACACGCGAGCCCGGCAATTCACTTGCGCTCATCCGGCTCGCGCGATCCCGCGCTTTGAGCGGTGACTCGACCGGGTCTCTCGCCGCATTGAAGGACTGGTTCGCAACCGGCAACGGCTCTTACCAGGTGGCAATGACCCTGCCCGAATTCGAGCCGCTTCGATCCGATCCGCGCTTCATCGCGATGATGGAGCCCCTGAAACCCTGCAACACACCCGAATTCAGGCAGTTCGATTTCTGGATCGGGGACTGGAACGTCGAGGCGGCGGCGTCCGCGGGCACCATGAGCCGAAACCTCATTTCGAGCATCAACGACGGCTGCACGATCCGCGAGGAATACACGACGCCCGCCGGCTACGAGGGCACGAGCCTCAATTTCTACGATGCGGCGCGCAAGGTCTGGCATCAGACCTGGATCGACAACCAGGGCGGGGCGCTCTATCTGGAGGGTGGTCTACAGGGGAAGTTGATGGTGCTCTCGACCGTAGCCGATCCGATCCAGGTCCAGCGAGTCACCTGGACGCCTCTCGATGATGGCCGCGTCCGCCAGCACTGGGAAGCGACGACCGATGGAGGCAAGACCTGGACGACGGCCTTCGACGGCTACTACACGAGACGCTAGCCCGGCGAGCGATTGATCGCGAGCCAGTAGAATCCGGCCTGCCGCGCGACCTCCGCCAGCGATTCGAAGTCGAGCGGTTTCACGATGTAGCTGTTCGCACCCAGGTTGTAGCTGTCGACGACGTCCGACTCTTCTTTTGAGGAGGTCATGATAACGATCGGTATGCGACGGGTGCGCTCGTCGCCCTTGATGGCGCGCGTGACCTCGATTCCGCCGACGCGCGGCATCTTGAGGTCAAGCAGGATCAGTCGCGGGTCCGGTTCCATGCGGTTCTCGTATGCTCCACGCCGGAACACGTAGTCGAGCGCCTCCTCGCCGTCCTTTACCCAGGTGATGCGGTTTGCGAGTTTCTGATCCTTCAGCCCGCGCATCGTGAGCTCGGCGTCGAGCGCATTGTCCTCGACCAGCAGAATCTCGATCTGTTCAAACTCCTCCATGAGCCCCCTCCTTTGGAAGACTGAAGTGGAAGGTCGCGCCATGGCCCGGCTTGCCATCGGCCCAGACCCGTCCGCCATGACGCGTCACGATGCGATGAACGAGAGCAAGTCCGACGCCGGTGCCCGGAAAATCGTCCTCCCGATGCAGGCGCTGGAAGACACCGAAGAGCTTTCCCTGGTAGCGCGGGTCGAAACCGGCACCGTTGTCGCGGACGAAGTAGACATTCTCGCTTTCGGACGTGATGCCTCCGACCTCGATGACGGGCTTGTCCATCTTTGCCGAGAACTTGACCGCATTCGACAGCAGGTTCATCCATACCTGCTCGAACAAGCCGCGGTCGCCATACGCGCGGGGCATGGAGCCCAGCCTGAAATCGACCGTTTCCGCGGACTCGGCACGGTTGAGGCGTTCGTAGATGTTTCGCGCCATCTCGACCATGTCCAGTTCCGCGGGTTCGAGCGCCTTTCGTCCGAGCCTCGAGAACGCGAGGAGGTCGTCGATGAGCCTGCCCATGCGCGCGGCTTCGCTGCGAATGATGCCGACCTTGCGACCCGCTTCGCTCGAGAGTTCGGAAGCGTGATCCTCGACTAGCAGGGCGGCGAATCCGCCGATGGCGCGAATCGGCGCGCGAAGGTCGTGCGATACGGAATAGCTGAAACCCTCGAGATCCTTGTTGACGGCGGCGAGCTGCTCGGTCCTCGCCTCGACACGATGCTCGAGTTCCGCATTCAGCGCCCGCAGGCGCCCGTCGCTGTCCTGGAGCGCCGCCTCGGCGCGCTGGCGCTCGCCGATGACGCTGTCGATCTCCGCGAGCATGCCGTTGAAGGCGTCGACCAGCACCCCGATCTCGTCGTCCGTCATCTTGGTCGCACGCGAGGTAAAGTCGCGACCGTCCATGACCTTGCGTGCAACACCGGCGACCTCGAGTATCGGCCGTGTGACGCTCTGCTGCATGCGCCGCGAGACGAGCACGGCGGCGAAGAGGCTGAGGGCCATCACGCCGCCGACGATGCCGAGGTAGTTCAAGACCCGGCCGTAGAGGTCGTAGCGCGCCTTGATGTAGACGGTGCCCAGGATCTCGTTCCCGGCGACGATGCGCTTGAACAGGTCGAGTTCACTCGCGCCCAGCGTGTAGCCGTCGACTGCCGGGATGGCCGGGAAATCGATTGGCTGGTCGCCGGCCGCGGTGTAAGTGGCAAATTTGGCGCCGCCGGCCGAGTAGATCGCCGCGGCGAGGATGCTCGGCTTTCCCTTCAGTGATTCGAGGTAGTCCGACGCGGTCTGCGGATCGCCGAACTCGATCGCGGAAGCGGCGGCGAGACCGATGATGTCCGCCTGCGCATTCAGGTCGGTCACCCAGGTCTGTCGGAAACTGCGCAGGTCATAGAAGAGCATCGCGCAGCCCGTGATCAACAGCGCGAACGCCGTTGTCGAAAGCACCACGACCAGCAGTTTCTTGTGAATTGAAGTGCGGAACGGAATCATCGTTTCAGGATTCCGGCGCGCGCTGTACGCGCTGAGCTACCGCAAGCAGCCGCGAGCTCAGCTTGATCCGGCTCCGCTCTGCCGCAGGAAGGGAAACCTCGAAGCGGACTCGTTCGCGGTCGACCGTGAAGTTGATGACACTGCCATCCGCCAATGCGCCCGCGGTTTCCGTGACGACCAGGATCGGAAGTCCGGACGCCGGGAGCAGGAGTTCCTCGAGGCGCGGGCTTTCCTGGTCGCCGATGAAGAGCACGTGGATGCCTGCCAGCGAATCGCCGGGAAGCAGCCGCCGTACCACGACGGGCCGGTCGTTGATTTGTCGCCCGGCGGTGATCTGGCTCAACTCGTCCGCCATCTCGGCGGCCCCCAGCACGCCGATCGTCAATGGCCCCTTGGCATCGTCCGGTGTCCCGGGCCATTCGGCGTATCCGGCGAACTTGTAGAGGTAGACTGCTTTGATGCTGCGTTCGGTCACCGGGACGCTCGCAGCCGGTTGGGTGAAGCCGTGCTGAAGCAGGCAGCAGGCGACCAGGCACACGCCCAGCAACGCCGAAGCGAAGAATCTGTTCACGGCCGCAACTGGGACCGGGATTCGAGCCACTCGCCCAGTTCCCTGGCGCCGGCCGGCCGGCACACCAGATAGCCCTGGATCGAGTCGCATCCGAGTTCCTCAAGGATGGCGACTTGCGCCTGCTCCTCGACGCCCTCGGCCACGGTGGCGAGCCCGAATGACTTCGCGAGCGCGATGGTGGTCTGAACGAGGAGGCGATGCCTGTCGTTGGTCACGAGATCGTGCACGAAGCTCCGATCGATCTTGAGAGTGTCCACCGGCAGCCGGGAGAGGATTTGCAACGATGAGTGCCCGGTCCCGAAGTCGTCGATCGCGATCGTGATGCCCGCATCCCTGAGGCGGCTTAGTATCGCGATCGCGCGGCGCTGGTCTTCCATCAGCACGCTTTCGGTGATCTCGAGCTCGAGCCGCGAGACTCCGCTTTCGATCGCGGCGACGGCCTCCAGCACCTCTTCCGCGAATCGCTCGCGCTTCAGCTGCAGCGCCGAAATATTGACAGCGATGCGGAATGCGCCCGTGCGCTCATCGCGCCGCCAGCCATCTGCCTCGGCGAGCGCCCGGCTCAGCACCCACTTGCCGACGTCCCCGATCAGCCCGATTGATTCGAGCAGCGGCACGAAGACCGCCGGAGACACGTTGGCCTCCGGCCACCGCAACAGGGCTTCCACGCCTCCAACCGCACCGTCGGAGAGCCGGATTATGGGCTGGTAATTCAGTGAAAACTTCTGGTTCGCCGCAGTTTCCCGAAGTTTCGTCGTGAGGTTGAGCCGCTCGCTGGCAGCGACGTTCATGTCGGGCCGGTGTCGGAGGAATGTCTCACCCGACTGCTTTGCGTGATCGAGCGCCGTTTGCGCGTGGTGAAGCAGGGCTTCCGCGTCGCGGCCGTCCTCGGGGAACTCGGCGAAACCGGCGCGTACGCTCAATCGCATATCCCGGTCCCTGACCTTGAATGGCGTGTCGAGGAGCAGCGCGATACGCTCGCGCAGCACCGTCGTCGCTTCCGTATTTCCCGCCGGGTAGCTTGCGAAAGCTGCGAAACATCCGCCGCCGAGGTGGCAAAGCACGCTGGAGTCCCTGAACATGTCCTTCAGCCGCTCCGCCACGAGCTGAAGCACCAGGTCCCCGGCATGATGACCCAGTCCGTCGTTGATGACCCTGAGCCCCGCAATGTCGAAGACGAGGAGGGCCAAGGACTGTCCGTCCGCCTCGGCGCTCCGGATGGTCGCTTCCAACCGCTGGCGATAGAGCGTGCGATTGGCGAGCGCGGTCAGCGTGTCGAAGTACTCGAGGTACTCGATGCTTTCCCGGCTGTGCAGGTACTGCAGGGAAAAAGTGATGTTGCCGGTCACCTGGTCGAGCAGCGCGAGTTCCGCCTCGCTGAACGCATTGCGCTCATTCGCGTGAAGCAGCATGACGCCGATCGGCGTGCCGTCAATGTTCAGCGGCAGTGCGATGCAGGCGCGAAGTCCCATTCCAAGGAGCATCGGCCGTCCCGGGATCTCGATGGATTCATCGGCGAGGTCCGGCATCACGACTCGCGTGCCGCGCGCCATGGCGAGGCCCACCGGGCCGTTGCCTTCCAGCGGCTCGCGGTGGGGCCGTTTCGATTCGGACTGCGCGGCGCTGACGGCGCGATGCACGAAAGGTTCCTTGCCGGCGGCCTCCTTGAGATAGATCGTCGCCATCGAATACTGGCCGACCTGGACCGCCAGCCGGCAAGCTTCACGAAGCATCTCCGCCCGGTCGCGTATCCGGACAATGGCCGAGTTGATGCCGCTCAGGAAGCTCACTGCGCGGTTGAGGCGCACAATCCGTTCTTCCTGCAGTTTTCGGGTCGTGACATCGCGGTCGATGCCGCGATAGCCACGCAAGACGCCATCGTCGCCACGCAGGGCAGTCATCTTCCGCTCGAGCCACCGGACCTTGCCGTCCACGTGCATCCAGCGCAATACCACCGGCGCCATGGTTTCCGAATCGGCCGCGCAGGAATCGAATGCATCACGCAGCCGGTCACGATCGGAACTGCTGACATAGTCGAACGCGAGCGTCTGCAGCAGCGCATGCCGTTTGTGGCCAAGGATGCGCTCGATGCTCGGGCTCGAAAACGTGAAGCGGTACATTTCGTCGCATTCCCACACCCAGTCGGCTGACGTGTTGATGATGTTCTGCAGCCGCGATTCGCTGAGCCGCAGCATGGCTACGGCAAGATCGCGTGCCCGCGTCGTCTCCGCCGCTTTCAACGCGCCCCGGATTGCGGGCACTAGCCGCCGGAGATTGTCCTTGAGGACGTAGTCGAAGGCACCGTTCTTGAGCGCGCTTATTGCGCGTTCCTCGCCGATCGTTCCGGACACGAAGATGAACGGAACGTGCGGAGCCAGGTCTCGCGCAATCCTCAGCGCCGACAGGCCGTCGAATTGCGGCAGCGAGAAATCGGAAAGTATGAGGTGCGGGGAGAACTCGGTCAGCGCGAGCCGGAAGTCGTGCTCGTCGCAGGCGACGGCGTTGACGACCTCGAGGCCGTCGCGACGCAGCTGCCGTAAGACGAGCTCGACGTCGGTCGGGTTGTCCTCGACCATTACTACGCGGATCGGCTCAGGACTTGCCAGAGGCGCATCGATGCTCGATGCCTGAGCGCTCATCCTAGTCAGTCCCGCTCAGAGGGACCAGCCGAGCTTCAGGTATATGCTGCGCTCGATCAGGTTTCCGATGCCGCCTTCGATTTCGGGATGGGTGTCGTCCGTGAGGTTCTGCACGGCGAGCGACACTTCAAGATCCGGCCGGAGTCGCCACGCGAAATTGACGTCGAGCGCCGTGTAGGCATCGACAGCCTGATTCGGCAGCTCATCCACATAGCGCAGGCCGCCGTAGATCGAGACTTCGTGCGGAAGGTCGAGGAAGGAGTAGATCGCCGCCTGGTGACGCGGGCTGTTGCCCGCGACGGTCGGGGACGAAACATCCTGGCTCGGTGCGACCGTCTCGAGTTCGAGGTCCAGGTAGGCATACTGGAATCGCAGCCGCCAATGGTTCATCGGCTGCCAGTTCGCCACCAGCGTGCCGCCAACCGACTCACCCTTCATGTTGTTGTCGAGGTGGCTCGGCACGATCACGTGCGGCAGCGGCGGAACGAGCACGATAATCGGAGGATCAGGCTCGTTGGTCTGCAGTTTGTCATAGTCGTTGTGGAAGAGTGCCGCGTCGAACGATAGGCTTTCGCCCAACTGGATACGGTAGCCTGCTTCGTACGCCGTCAGTTCCTCGGCCTGAAAGTCGTCACGGCCCGTTACGACAAAATAAAACGGCAGCGGAATTCCCGGAGCCGCCACGGGAATGGTCAAAACCAGATCGTCGTCGAGGCGCGACGGTATGCGGACTCCCCGGGAGACGGCTGACCAGACCGTCTGGCGTCCATCGGGGTGCCATGCGAGCCGCACATTAGGCTGGTTCTCGTATCCGGTGTAGTCGTTGTGCCCGAGCTTCGTGCCGATCGTCACGTAGAGCTTGTCGGGCAGCATCGCTATTCGATCCTGGACGAAGACACCGTGGCGCTGGAAGTCGCGGTTCGGCGGCTCAAAGGCGGCGAACAGCGTGTTCTGAATCTTGTCGCTGCTGTCGCGGAAATTGAGGCCCCAGAGGAAGTCGTGCCGTTCACCGATCGGGAGGTGGTGCTGGAAGTCGAGGTCGATGGTGCCCCGGCGCTCGTCGTACGTGTTCGGAATGTCGCGTTCCGTAAGGTCGTAATAGAGTTGCAATTGCAGGTTGCTGCCCTCGGCGAGCTTGCGCTCCCAACGGCCGAGCACGTTGGCGCCGGAAATATCCACTACGTCGCGGAACGTGCCCGAAGGCAAGGTGCCGATCGTGAACGGCTCCATGAAGACACCGGCGGTTTCCGCTTCGTAAACATCCCCTAGCACGGTGAAGCGATCGCCCTCGAAAGCGTCCCAGTCGAAGCGAAATCCGGCGCGGGACATGTTCATCGAATCCACTGCGTCGTCGCCAGTGCTCGCCATCGTCGAGTCGCGCTCGACATACTTGAGGTAACCGCGCGCGGATACCCGCTCGCCGATCGTTCCTCCGTAACGCAGCCCGGTGATGACCTGCTCTTCGTTTCCTCCGAGCAACTCCGCGTAGGCGCCAGGCGTATCCTGAGCTTGGCGCGTGATGATGTTGATCACGCCGTTGACGGCATTGGCGCCCCAGAGCGTGCCGCCCGGGCCCGAGACGACCTCGATGCGTTCGACGTCCTCCAGCAAAGTGTCCTGGATATCCCAGAAGACGCCGGCGAACAGGGGCGAGTAGACAGTGCGCCCGTCAATCAGGACCAGCAACTTATTGGCAAGATCGCTGTTGAATCCCCGTATCGAGATCGACCATTCGAAGGTGCTGCGACGCGCGACCTCGACGCCCGGCGCGAGCCGGAGCGCCTCCGGAATGCTCGTGACACCGGAGCGCCGAATTTCATCCGCGGTGATGACGAAGACGGAGGCTGGGGAGTCGCGCAGGTTCTCCGAGATGCGCGATGCCGAGGTTATCTTGAGATTTGCTAGATCTTCGATGCTGAGATCGAGCAGGTCAGATGCCTCCGGCTCGGCAACCGCATGCCCGGAGCCCAGCCAACCGGCCGCGATGAGTAACGCAATTACGAGGCGGCTCCGTAGCACGGAATCCTCTCCTCCGATCAAATACTTAGCGTATGTTTCAACGATATGTCGTACGGTAGGGCAAGGTGGCCAGGTGGTAGTTGAACCGTGTCACGCCATGGGTGATGCGCCGCCCCGGGGGTGCGAAGGGGGTCACGCTTTGCGGTAGGCGGCAGCGCTCGATCCCGTAAATCTGATAAAGGCGCGGCCCGATAATGGGTTCGGAGGAACCAATGGGGGACTTGGGAATTCATGTCTGGACCGGCCAGTCCGGCCAGAAGTATCGCTACACGATCTACATGTTCGGCACGGTATTCGGGCCGGGACCGGCCAATTTCATCCTCGCGCGCGAATCGGGTCCGGGCAAGTACCTGCCGATCTACATCGGGCAGACCGAAGACCTGTCCGAGCCGTTCGACGACCAGATTGCGCTCGACTGCCTGAAGCAGAATCGCGTCACGCACATCCATGTGCGGCACTCGGACGCGCGTGACGAATTGCGGCGCGCCGAACGCTCGGACCTGATCTCGGCCTGGAATCCGCCTTGTAACCCGATGCGCTGAACTACTGCAGCGGCTGCATCAGGGCCTTGAATCGCGGCAGCTCGCGAAGCGAGGCGAGATCGGGATCGGATTCGTACTGGGCGCGCTGCCTGATGCCGGAGCCGATCGCGCGCTCGATGCTGTCGAGCGCCTTGTCGGCGTTGCCGGAAAGAGCCCAGGCGCAAGCGAGATTGTAGTGATCGACCGCGACGCCGCCGCCGATCTCGATCGCGCGCTCGAGGTTCTGTACCGCCTGCGCGTATTTCTTCTGCTGGACCTGGCTTGTCCCGAGGCGATTCCAGGCGAAGGCATTCTTCGGATTGGCGTCGACATATTGCTGATAGGCGGCCTCGGCTTCAGCCCACCGACCGGCGAGGTAGGGGTCCTCGGCTTGCATCAGGTCGGCCGTGAGTGGCTTTGCGCCAGCCAGCAGCGGACTCACGGTGTCCATCACAATGCGCCAGTCGCCCTTCGTGTCTTTTTTCCAGACGCGCGCGTAGTAGCCGGCCTCAGGCGTGTCGCCGAGCTTCTCGTAATTGCCATACGCATAGCCGAGATCTCCCGACCGGGAGACGTCGGCCGCGAGCGGCTCCCCGCGAAACTTTGCGACCTGCGCATTCGCCCATTCGTTCAGCGCGACGCGTCCGACGACCGGCATCGCACCGGGCCGGTGCACGCGGGCCGAATCGTCGAGGCGGCTTCCGTAGGCGCGCCCGAGGCTTTCCGCGGACGCGGTCGCATG
>DAIRVV010000016.1:0-21565 GCA_036802645.1 Steroidobacteraceae bacterium | reverse complement strand
ACCGAGGGCGCGGAGATCATGATGAACCGGCTGCACACGGCGCCGCCCGCGGCCAAACAATAGTGGGTATCCGCTGCGGCATCGTGGGGCTGCCGAATGTCGGCAAGTCGACGCTGTTCAACGCGCTAACGCGCGCGGGGATAGCGGCCGAGAACTACCCGTTCTGCACGATCGACCCGAATGTCGGCATCGTGCCGGTGCCCGATCCGCGTCTCGCCGCTCTCGCGGGCATAGCAAAGCCCGATAAAATCCTGCCGACAACGGTCGAGTTCGTCGACATCGCAGGCCTGGTTGCCGGCGCCTCGCAGGGCGAAGGCCTCGGCAACAAGTTCCTGGCGCACATCCGCGAGGTGGACGCGATCGCGCACGTCGTGCGCTGCTTCGAGGATCCCGACGTCGTGCACGTCTCGGGGCGCGTTGACCCGGCCGCGGACGTCGCGATCATCAACACGGAGCTTGCGCTCGCGGACCTCGAGACCGTCGACCGCGCCCGTCAGCGCGCCGAAAAATCCGCGAAGGCCATGGACAAGGACGCCATGCGCTGGCGCGACTCGCTCGAGCGGATTCGTGCGCGACTCGACCAGGGCGAGCCGGTCCGCGCATTGCCGCTCGATTCATTCGAGCGGGAGCGGATCCGCGAGCTGTCGCTCCTGACCGCGAAACCGGTGATGTACGTGGCGAATGTCGACGAGGGCGGGTTCACCGGCAATCCGCGCCTCGAAGCGCTGGAAAAGCTCGCGGCAGCGGAGGGGTCGGCGGTCGTCGCGGTCTGCGCCGCGATCGAGGCCGAGATCTCCGAGCTCGACGAGGGTGACCGCGCCGCCTTCCTCGCCGATCTTGGCCTCGCGGAAGCGGGCCTCGACCGCATCATCCGTGCGGGCTATGCGCTCCTCGGGCTCCTAACGTTCTTCACCGCCGGGCCGAAGGAAGTGCGCGCCTGGACCATACGTTCCGGGGCGACCGCGCCGCAGGCGGCCGGGTCTATACATACGGACTTCGAACGCGGCTTCATCCGCGCCGAGACGATCGCCTTCGACGACTATGTCGCCTTCAAGGGCGAGGCCGGCGCGCGCGAGGCCGGGCGGCTCCGCCTCGAGGGCAAGGAATACCTCGTGCGGGAAGGCGACGTCATGCACTTTCGCTTCAATGTAAGCTAACTGCTTTGCAGCCCAATCCCGCATCGGCAACCCAGTTGCTCGCAGCAAGCCAAGCGCCCGAGCCCGCCGCCACCGTCGGCAAGCTGCCGCAGTTTCACGTCGTCGGCTTCACCGGTCACCGGCATCTAGCGGATCCCGCCGGAACAGCAAGGGCGATTCGCGGCGCGCTGAATTCGCTCAGAACCGAAGTGCCGGGCGAGTGGATCGCGCTGTCATCGATCGCCCGCGGCAGCGACCAGCTGTTCGTACAGCAGGCGCGCGGCATCGGGATGTCCTGGAATGCGATCCTGCCGCTGCCGCGCGCGGAGTTTGCCAACGACTTCGCGCCGGCCGAGTGGTCGGCAGTGGAGACGACGCTGGCCACCGCCGACCACCTGAAAGTCATCACGGAGAATGGCGACCGCAAAGACGCTTATCTCGATTGCGGCATCGAAACTGTCAATGGCTCGGACGTGCTGATCGCGGTCTGGGACGGCGATTCCGCGCGGGGCAAGGGCGGAACGGCTGACGTCGTTCAGTACGCGAAGTCGACCGGCAAGCCCGTGATGATCATCGACGCGGACACTCACGAAGTGCGGAAGGAGAACTGGAACAGGCTCGAGCCGAACGACGCAGTCCTCGACGACCTGAACGGATTGCCGGAAGCCGCGAGCGCCTGGTCGATCAATCCCTTCAGGGCGCCGGACGCCGTCTTTCTCTTCCAGCAGAAGTGCGATTACCACGCGAGTCATGGCGCTCCGCAGTTCCGACGGCTGATCGTATCCACGGTCGTCGCGCATGTCGTCGCGACAGTGATCGGCGCAGCGGTCGTCGGCTATGGGCTGCACCTGCTTGCATTGCCCTGGCTCGAACTCTCGTGCATCACCTTCGCGCTTGGTGCGGCGATCGTGCTACGGCGCAAGATGCACTCGCACCACAACTGGGTGCGGTGCCGGCTGGCCGCGGAATTCTGCCGCTCGGCGCTCGCCACCTGGGGGTTGCCGCGGGCCGCTCCGCTGCTTCACAACCTGGACCTCGCCGGCGCACGAGGCCTCGCGCGCTCGCTGTACATCCTGCACACGCGATCCTCCGCAACCCGGCCGGTGCCGATCGAGGAGTTCAAGCGCATCTACCTCGAGAAGCGGATCGACGACCAGCTCGCGTACTACGACCGGCAGGTGAATCGCGCGCTGCCGCTCTACAGGCGGCTCGCGGCCGGTTTTTCCATCGGCACGGTGTCGGCCCTCGTGTTCACGGCGTTCTATGCGATCACCCGGACTCTGCAGACTCCATTGCCGGCATGGATCGAGGGAACGACAAACGTGTTCCTGCCGATCGCCCTGCCGGCCGTGGCGGCTGCGTGCATCTCCATCGTTTCGATTAACGACCTGCAGCGGCGCGTCGCGCGTTACATGGAGATGCGCACCCTGCTGGAGGCCAGCCGTGTCCAGATCGCCTCCTGCCGGACCTGGAACAGCGTCGAGCACGTCGTGCTCAAGACCGAGCGCGCGCTGCTCAGAGAGGTGATCGAGTGGCATTCGATCCGGAGCTTCAGCGAGTCGCACTGAATTGCAACCGATGAACACTCCGTTCAGGTATCGCGCGTTCATCAGCTACAGCCACAGCGACGAAAAGTGGGCCAGGTGGCTGCACCGGAGCCTGGAAACATACCGGCTGCCAAAGCAGCTGCGCGGCACGAACACCGCGTTCGGTCCCGTGCCGGAGCGATTTGCACCCGTGTTCCGCGACCGCGACGAACTGGCCACGGCGACAAACCTCGGCGACACGCTGCTCGTGGCGCTCGAGCAGTCGGCCTGCCAGATCGTGATCTGCTCGCCGATGGCGGCGAAGTCGCGCTGGGTCAATGAAGAAATCCTGACTTTCAAGCGTCTTGGACGCGAGAACCGCATCTTCTGCCTGATCGTCGCCGGGGAGCCGGGCGCCTCCCTCGATCCATCGACTGCGGCGCAGGAATGCTTTCCAAGCGCACTGATCTACAAGCTCGGCAAGGACGGCCAGCTCACGACGGAGCGCGGCGAGCCGATTGCGGCGGACGCCCGGCCTGGCAAGGATCCCAGGGCCAACGCGCTCCTCAAACTGCTGGCCGGAATGCTGGGGATCGGATTCGACGAGTTGAGGCGCAGGGAGGCCGGTCGCCGGCAGCGCCGGCTGCTCGCGCTGGTTGCGGCCTCGGTCGCCGGCATGGTGATCACCTCGGTGCTCGCGGCGGCAGCCTGGATGGCTCGCAACGAGGCCGAGCGCCAGCGGGCGCAAGCCGTCAAGGAGGCCACGACGGCGAGGCGGGTCACGACCTTCATCGTGGACATGTTCAAGGCCGTCGATCCGAACGAAGTGCAGGGACGCGAAATCACGGCCCGGATGATTCTTGACAAGAGCGCGCCGCGCATCGAAACGGAGCTCGCGGACGAGCCGGCAGTCCAGGCGACAGTGATGGACACGATGGGAACGCTCTATACGAGCATCGGAGACTATCCGAGCGCCATTCCGCTCACCCGCAGGTCAGTCGACAAGCTGAGGTCCCTGGCCGGCGACAACGACGAGGCGCTCGCCGAGAGCCTCGGACACCTCGGCGAAGCGCTGGCACTCAAAGGCGATCTCGTCGAAGCGGCGGAGCGGCTCGAGGAAGCGCTGGTCATCCAGCGGGCGACGCTCGGCAAGTGGCACGCGGACGTTGCGGACACGCTGTCGGCGCTGGCCGACGTGATGTCGTACACCGGCGAGTATGCCCGGGGCCAGCAGCTGATCGAGGAAGCCCTGCTGATCCGCCGCAAGCTTTACGGCGAGCTGCACGCCGACGTCGCGGAGAGCATCGGCGATCTCGGCGTCAACTTCGGCGAGCGCGGCGATTTCAAGCAGGCGGAAATACACCTCCGCCAGGCACTCGAGCTCCAGCGCAAGCTGCATGGAGACCTGCATACGGATCTCGCCGAGGCGATGAACAACCTCGCCTGGGCGCTGCAGGGCCTCGATCGTTTTGACCAGGCCGAGCCGCTGCATCGCGCGGCGCTCGACATGAATCGCAAGTTGCTGGGCGAGGCCCATCCGGAGCTCGCGGTCGGGCTCAACAACGTGGCGTTCGACCTCGAGATGCGCGGCGACTACCGCGGGGCCGAGAAGGCCTATCGCGAGTCGCTCGAGATGAATCGTAAGCTCCGCGGAGAGAGCCATGCGGACATTGCGACCGCCATGAGCAACCTTGCCTTCGTGCTCGACGCGAAGGGCGATCGCCCGGGTGCGATCAAGCTACTGCGCGAATCGACCGACATGAGCCGGCGCGAGCTCGGGCCCGGGCATCCGGACGTCGCGGGCGGCGCCGCCAACCTCGCGAACTGGCTGACTGCGGCAGGCGAATACGATGAGGCGTCGCAACTGCTTGACGAGGCCCTTGCGATCCGCCGCAAGGCGCTGGGCAATGAGCATCCGCAGGTCGCAAGCACCCTGTCGGTGCAGGCCAACCTCCTCATAGCACGCAAGAGCTACGCCGAAGCGCTCGAAGCCGCGACCGAGGCGCTCCGGATCCTGGCGCTCAGCCTGCCCGACGACCACTGGCAGGTCGCGATGGCGAAGAATGCCCAGGGAGCGGCGCTCACCGGCCTTCGCATGTACCCGGATGCCGAAAAGCTGCTGCTCGCGAGCCTGCCGTCCCTGTCGCGCTCGCCGATACCCGACCTGCCCCAGCGCGGCCGCGCACGACTGGTCGATCTCTACACCGCCTGGGGCAGACCCGAGGAAGCCGAAAAATACGCAAAGTAGGGGCGAGCCGCCTCTTCACATAACGCGGTGTAGGACTCAACAACCGCGCCGTCTCCGATTTCATGCGGCTGACATTAATAGTGATGTACGCTCTGCATGTTGATTGACCGATAAGAATCTGGGGGATAGGCATGTCGCGACGTTTCATGGTGCACGCGGTCATCGCGGCTGCGGGCTTGTCGGGTGGATTCGCAGCGGCCCACGCGGACGAACCATTCTCGATCGACGCCAACGCAATCGAGGCGCAGGGCTGTTTCAGCCAGGCCTCCTGTGATCTGGATGAAGCCGTCATCACGACCACCGGCGGCAATCTCCAGAAGAAGGAGCTCAATACCGCCATCGGATTCGGCGTGAGCGGGGGACCCTCCGGCAGCGAGATCGACATCGGCCAGAATTTGCGCGTCGACTTCGACCAGTCGCGCAGCATCGTCGCGATCAGGATCCTGTTTCTCTTCAATGGTCCCGAGTTCAGCGACCGCGCCGAGATTGCCGAGATAAAGGCAGACGGCACTGTCTACACGCTTTCGACGCTCAACGACATCGATGACGCAACGGCCGCCTGGAGCGGCCCCGGAACCGTTACAAAGTGCGGCGCCGCGACGGCGGCCGGCACCGGTTGCTTCCTCATCACCGATCCGTTCCCCGGCGTCGTCAGCAGGCTCGATTTCGGCGCCATTACGGGTGGCCCGCCTGCCTCGGGTGCTGGCACGAACGATTCGGACTATTCGATCGAGTTCATCGACGCCGCGGCCGAGGCCGTCGTCGACCTGGATAATTGTGCGGGCGCTGCGGGCTGTCCGGTCGCCGCCGTCGGCGGCAATGTGGCGGCCTCGTTCAACTCGATGGAGACCACGGGCGCGTCCGATGAGACCGCGGTGATTCCGGTCCGCCTGCCCGACTGCCGTTACATCCCGCAGGTCTGCGTCGACCTGTTGCAGCCCACCCTCGTCTATGCAGCGAACGACAATGCCGCGCATGACATCCTGATCGGCCTCGGCGTGATCAAGCCGCTGGTCCCGACGGGTCTCTACCGGTACTTGCCCGCCGCGCAGCTCCTCAATGTGAAGCCCTTGCTTCCGCCTGAAGTGACGTCCCTGTTTGACTCGAGCGGCACGCCGCCGAATGGCCTGCCCTCGCTCTACATCAGTTCACAGTGGCGCGGCCAGTCGGTCAACGACTTCTGGTTCGACGGTCTCTTCTTCAAGACCGACGCGGGCCTCGTGTTCAACGACAACTTCGAGGGCCTGATCGACGTGTCCGTCCTGACGGGCAGCGAACTGGGATGCGTGGCCAATCCGGGCAATCTGCTCGCCTGGGACGTGATCACGACCGCATCGGAGCTGGCCAGGAGCGTCGGCAGCCGGTTCATCGACACGATGATCAATGTCGGCTGCGTGAATCCGACCAAGGTTTCCGGCACACGCCTGTCTCTCTATTCGGTCAACCTCGAGATCGCGCCCGATACTTTCGGACCGACGATCAAGAGCTCCAATGCGAGGGTCACAGTCAACAATGACGCGGTGTTTGCGAGGCTCGTGCAGTCGCTGTGGAATGACCTGGGCGAGGTGAAGGCACGCTATGCCTGCAAGCAGGCCGATCCCGTGCCATCGGGCGGACCGGCCCCGCTGGCCAGCGTGCTCTGCAAGAATCTTGCGTCGCTCTGGTCGGCTGCCAAGGACAAGATCAGGATCTGCGTCAATGCAACCTTCCAGCCGGTCAGCTCGCAACAGGCCCTGAAGTGCGATCGTGCGCGCGACGCCGTCGACATCTTCGAGGCGGCGCTGCCGGCGGCGGCGAGCGGTCCCGATCCGTTCAATCGCCTGGGCGAGCTCAAGGCACGCACCGACGTATTCCAGCACGTGTGGGACGAGCGGTTCATCAACTCGATCCAGCCCGCAGGCTTCTGCCGCGAGCGGGGGACCTGCCCGCCGTAAATTGAATGGCCCCGATCCGCCATGGGCCCGCGTTCGTCTGGTGCGTCTTCGTGCTCGTGCTGGTCGCCGGGGCGTGGTCGATCGGCCTGATTCAATTCGGCGCGGAACCGGGGACGGAAACGCAGCCCCTGGCGCGGCTCCTGAGCGGCGAGAGCCCGTTTGCGGAGTCGGTCCGGCAGCAGCTCGAGCAGTCGGGCATCGCCCGGGCGAGCGAGGAGATCCTCGGCCCCTTCTCGGACATCTCAGCGCACGTCGCCGCCGCCTTGTATACCGCCGTGCTCCCGGAGGCGAGCGAGTCGTCGCTGCACTGGGCGTTGCTATTGCTGACGCCGTTGATCGCCATCGTGCTGTTCGTGCTTCGCGCCGGGCGCGGCGCGAAGGGCGCCGACGGTGTGGAGCGACAGTACGGCCTGCGGGAGTACCTGCTGCCTGCCGCGATCTATACGCACCGCTCGGCGCGAGTTGACATCGGCCTGTACCTGATCGACCGGGCGCTCGTCCCGTTCTGGATCCTGCTCTTCCTCGGTGTGTTCGGGCCATTCATCGAGCGACAGGTCATCGCGTTCATGGGCACGGCATTCGGACCGAGTCCCGCGCTCACGATGAGCCTCGCCTGGCAATTGTTGTATGGGCTCGCGACGCTGCTCGCCGTCGACCTCTGCTTCTTCCTGTATCACCTGATGATGCACCGGACGCGCATCGGATGGGCCATTCACAAGGTGCACCATTCCGCCGAGGTCCTGACCCCGCTCACGCGATACCGGGAGCATTTTCTGGAGGCGCCGATCGTGGACGGCGCCATCGCGATCGGCGCGATGACCGTTTCGGGGCTGTTCGCCTGGCTGTTCAATGGCGGCATCACCCAGATCACCCTGATGAACATGGGGCTGCTGTCTTTCATCTACGCGCTCAACGCCAATTTCCGGCATTACCACGTCTGCTTCCGTTATCCGAAGCGGATCGAATACTGGCTGCAGAGTCCCGGCATGCATCACAGCCATCACAGCAGGCTGAAGCAGCACTGGGACTCGAACCTCGGGCTCTTTACCAACATCTGGGACCGGCTCTACGGAACTCTCTACGTCGGCGATCCGTTCGAATCGACGCCGTGGGGCCTGCCCGAAGCGGACCAGACGCAATGTTCGAGCCTCAAGGACAACCTGCTCGCGCCGTTTCGCGAGATCGCGGCGATGCTGCGGCCCCGAACGCCGTCTCCTTGACAGCCACGGGCACGCTCCCGACAATCCCGCACCCCCGAGGTACCTTCCCGCCGCGTGGCTAGGTAGCTCAGCTGGTTAGAGCACGGGATTCATAACCCCGGGGTCGAGAGTTCGATTCTCTCCCTAGCCACCATTTATTTCGTGTCCGCCGCGGGTGTCCGGCCTGTGTCCGGACGGTCCCCTGAGACGAGATGCCGGATCGGCGCGATGAGCCGTACACCGCGAGGCAGCGCGCGCCGCTAGTTTGGCTGCGCATTCCAGCAAGGAGATTCGAATGACCGCGTTCCCCGGAAGACTCGCCGCGCTTGCCTGCGGCCTCGTGTTGACAGGCCTCATCGCGGCGCCGGGCCTCGCCCAGGAAGCCGCGGCGGCCGGGAAGCCGGCTACCGAAGACGCGCGCCTTGCCGCGTTCTTCGAGGACGTGTTCCAGCGGAACCTGAAGGACAGCCCGATCTTCCAGGCCCAGCTCGGCATGAAGGGACCGGACTACGGCAAGTGGGGCGACTTGTCCGATACGGAGGCCAATCGCCAGAACGAGCTCAGCAAGAATGACCTCGTCAGGCTCCGCTCCGAGTTCAACTACGACGCGCTCTCGGGCGGGATGAAGGTCAGTTACCGGATCTTCGAGTTGCAGCAGCAGACCGCGGTCGCGATCTTCCCGTGGCGCTTCCACAATTACGCGTTCTCGACCACCTCGAATCCGGCGACCCAGTTCGCGACATTCTTGCAGAACATCCACGAGGTCGAGGACGTTTCCCACGCTGAAGCGTACAACTCGCGCCTGAAGCTGCTCGAGCCGGCGATCCGTCAGGGCATCGACTCGATCAACATGGCCGCGGAGCGCGGCATCGTCCCCACATCCTTCTCGTTCGACCCGGTCCTGTCCGATGTCCGCTCGGTGCTGTCGGGCGCGCCGTTCGACGGCAGCGACAAGGACTCGGCGCTGCTCGCGGACTTTCGCGGCAAGGTGAACAAGCTCGAGACTCCGGACGCGGAGAAGAAGCGGCTGCTCGACGAAGGCATCGCCGCGATGAAGGGGCCGGTCAAGACCGGCATCGAGGCGATGCTCGCGACCATCGAGTCGCTGCGAGCGAAGTCGCCCGGTCCGAATGGCGTCTGGAAACTTCCGGACGGCGACGCCTACTACAAGTCGCAGATCGCGTTCTGGACCACTGAGCCTGACCTCACGGCGAACCAGATCCACGACATCGGCCTCGCCGAGGTCGCGCGTATACGGAGCGAGATGGAAGCGATCATGAAGAAAGTCGGCTTCCAGGGCGACCTGCCGGCCTTCTTCAAGCACCTGCGCACGAATCCCGCCAACTTCTTCCCCGACACGGACGCGGGCAAGCAGGCCTATCTCGACCAGTCGAAGGCCTATATCGACGCGATCTATTCCGATGTCGGCAAGTACTTCAATGTGCTGCCGAAAGCGCCACTCGAAGTCCGCCGGGTCGAGGACTGGCGCGAAGAGACCGCACCGATCGCCTTCTACAACCAGCCGACGCCCGACGGCAGCCGCCCGGGCATCTACTACGTCAACCTGAAGGACATGACGACCCGGCAGAAGCACGAGATGGAAACCGTCGCCTACCACGAGGGTGCGCCGGGACATCACTTCCAGATTGCGATCCAGCAGGAGCTGCAGGGCGTGCCGGAGTTTCAGAAGTACGCATTCTTCGGCGCCTACATCGAGGGCTGGGGCCTCTACGCCGAGCGACTTGCGAAGGAGCAGGGGCGCTTTACCGACCCGATGCAGGATTTCGGCCGGCTGCAGAACGAGATGCTGCGCGCCTGCCGCCTCGTGGTCGACACGGGCGCGCACTCCAAGAAGTGGACCCGCGAGCAGATGATCGAGTACATGACGACGAACAACCCGATGACGGTCGAGGACGCGACCAAGGAAACGGAGCGCTACATTGACAACCCGGGCCAGGCGCTGTCGTACAAGATCGGCATGCTGAAGATCCTGGAGCTGCGCGAGAAGGCGAAAGCGGCCTTGGGCGAGGGCTTCGACATCCGCGACTTCCACGACGTGGTGCTGAAGAACGGCGCCGTGCCGCTGCCCGTCCTCGAGGAACTCGTGGACGACTACATCACGGCGAAAAAGGCAGCTTAAGGCTCAGCGGGCGGGACGCAGGCGCGGCACGGTCGCATTGGCGTCGGAGAAGAGCTCCGACGCCACTTTCGCGAGGATCGCGAGTCCCTCGTCCACGATCGCATCCTCGGCCGTGATCGGCACGAGGATTCGCACCACGTTCCCGTAAATTCCGCAGGACAGCAGGATCAGCCCGAGCTCGCGCGCACGGGCCGTCATTTTCTTCGTGAGGTCGGCGGCCGGGCGATGCGGATCACCGCCTTCGCCGAGCTCGAATGCGATCATCGCCCCGATACCCCGCACTTCGACGATTTCCGCATGGCGCGCCGCCATCGCTTCGAGCGCCTTCATGATGCGCTCGCCGAGCCGGTCCGCGCGCTCGAAGATCCGTTCCTCCGAGAATACCTGGAGCACTGCGAGCGCGGCCGCACAGGCGACCGGGTTGCCGGCGTAGGTGCCGCCGAGTCCGCCCGGGCCGCAGGCATCCATGACTTCCGCGCGCCCGACGACGGCCGCGATCGGGAATCCGCCGCCGATCGACTTTGCGAGCGTATAGAGGTCGGCTGCGACGCCGTAGTGTTCCATCGCGAACATCCGGCCGGTCCTTCCGGCGCCGCTCTGGATCTCGTCCGCGATCAGGAGGATTCCGTGACGGTCGCAGAGCTCGCGCAGCCGCACGATGAACTCCTTAGGTGCGATGTAGAAACCGCCTTCGCCCTGTACGGGCTCGACGATGATCGCCGCGACACTGTCAGCCGCCACGTCGCACTTGAAGATCTGCGCCAGCGCGTGGAAGGAATCCTCCACCGAAATCCCGTGCAGCGCGTTCGGAAATGGCGCGTGGTAGACCTCCGCAGGGTAGGGGCCGAAGCCCGCTTTATATGGATCCACTTTGCCGGTCAGCGCGAGCGCCATGTAGGTGCGGCCATGGAAGCCACCCGAAAATGCGATGACAGCGGAGCGCCGGGTCGCCGCACGCGCGATCTTCACGGCATTTTCGATGGCCTCGGCGCCGGTCGACATCAGGACCGATTTCTTCGGACCACTGCCGGGAGCAAGCGCGTTCAGCCGCTCGCAGAGCGCGACATACGGTTCGTAGGGCGTGATCTGGAAGCAGGTATGAGTGAACTTGTCGAGCTGGGCCCTGACGGCCTCGAGCACGCGCCGGTGGCGGTGGCCGGTGTTGAGCACGGCAATGCCGCCGGCGAAATCGACATAGCGTCGTCCGTCGGCATCCCACAGGAGAGCGTTTTCCGCGCGCTCGATGAAGACGGGGTGAACCATCGAGACACCGCGCGCGACGGCGGCCTGGCGCCGGGCTACCAGTGATTCATTGCTGGCCAAGCATATCTCCCGTCAGTGAATCGGCTCGTCGAAGTCGTCGTCCTCGACGATCTGCTCCCAGGTCGTGGTGGCCGTTTCGAGCGCAGACGCGGGATTGTCGCTCTCGCCCAGGTCGGTGTAACCGAACTCGTCCGGCTCGACGTCGTCGAGCGGGCCGCCCCAGTCTTCGGGCTGAGCGGCGCTTTCGACCAGGAGCGCGCGCCACTCGTCGAGATCGAGTTCGTCGAGTCCGCCGTCGAATTCCTGGATCTCGACGGTGCCGGCGACTTCATCGAGCGCAACCACCTGGAACAACGCGCCCTTGTCGCGATGCGAGTACCAATGCCCGACAACTGGTGGCAGTCGGTTAGCCATGATTCAATCCTACGCCCGATCGCCGAGGCATGCCAAGGATTACAATCGGGAAAACAGAAACGGTGGAGACTGATAATGGCGACTCCGGCGATCGTGGACTTCCGGCGCAACATCAAGGGCGAGGAATCGACAGTGGCGCCCGAGAAAGTGGTCAAGGGAGAGCCCAAGACCCTCGTGAAAAACTACTTCAGCGATCCTTCCGGCCAGTTCTTTGCGGGAACCTGGTCGAGCAGCGTCGGGAAATGGAAGGTGGAATACAGCGAGAACGAGTTCTGTCACCTGCTCGAGGGCCGTGTGACGATCACTTCGGAAGAAGGAAAACGCTGGCAATTCAATGCCGGCGACGCCTGGCTCATCCCGGCGGGCTTCAAGGGCACCTGGGAGTCGGTCGAACCGGCCCGCAAGCGCTACGCGATCTTCGAGGCTGCCAAGCCCTCCGGCTGAGCGCTACTCCCATTCCATCCCGAAGCTGACGCCGGCCGTCCGCGGGCGCGCCGGCCAGACCAGCTCGTTGAACAGGCCGTAGCCGAATTGGTTGTCGGCGTCAGCATTCTCCCATCCGCGCTCGAAGTATTCCTCGTCGAATGCGTTCTCAACCCACAGCGTCACCCACCACGCCCTGTCGCTGCGGTAGCCGGCACGGAAGTTGGCTTCGCCCCAGGCATCGACTGCGGCGTCGGGCAGATTGTCGGGTCCACCGTACATTTTCGAGCGGTAGACATATTCTGTGGTGAAAAACCACTCGCCGGATTCGGTCGGGCCGGTGTAGGTCAGGATCGCCGAGCCGCTGGCTTCGGGCGCGAAGGGCAGGCTGTTGCCATCGCAGTCGCCGCATGCGCCGAGGGCCTCGATGTCGTCGGCGTCCGTGATCTCGGTGTCGAGCAGTGACAGTCCCAGCGTCACGTCCCAGCGGTCACTCGGAACCCAGCGCATGTCCACCTCGAGTCCCTGGCCGCGGGCCTCGCCGACATTCGCGACCTGCGACGAGCCGGAGTCGAAGTACACGAGCTGAAGGTCCACGTAGTCATAGAGGAACAAGGACGCGTTGAGCTGGACCCTGTTGTCGAGGAGGCGCATCTTCGCTCCGATCTCGTAGCTGTCCACCTCTTCCGGATCGAAGGCAAGCGGCGTCGTGCCCGGGGGCGCAGCGCCTTCGTCGGTGATGTCCTGGCCATTCAGGTCGTATCCGAAGGTCGCGAACCCGCCCGACTTGTAGCCCCTCGAGACGGTCGCGTAGAGCGAGACATCTTCCGCCACATCGAAGCGCGCCGCGAGCCTCGGCGTGAAGTCGCTCCATTCCTCTTCATTCGTCAGGACGCCGTCGGTGAAGAACTCGTAGTTGAAGTTGTTTCCCAGCGCGCCGCCGCTGTCGAGCACGCGGCTCGCAATTTTCTTGTTGTCCGTCGTATAACGCGCTCCCGCCGTCAGCTCGAAGCGGTCGGTGACCGCCCAAGTGAAGTCGCCGTAAACCGCCCAGCCCTCGCTCTCGACGTCGACGTGACTGGCCTCGGCCTTGTCCAGCAGGATATCGGCGGTATCGATGTCATCGCCCCAGTACTCCTCGAAGTTGGGATCGTCGCAGCCCGCGGCCGGGCCCGAGAAGTCGGGAGCTTCGGTGATGCTGATGGCACGGCAGAGGGCGTCCTCGTCATAGATGTATTCGAAGTAGCCGTCGATCTCTTCCCGGTAGATGCTGGCGCCCGCAAACCAGGTGACCTTGCCATCGTCCGGGGAATTGAGCCGGAATTCCTGGCTCCAGTACTCCACGTCGTTGACCTGGCGGTAGTCGTTTACCTGCTCCGGGCCCCCGTCGTAATCCTCCAGGTAGTGGAAGCCGAACTTCTTGTAGCCGGTCAGGGAAGTCAGGGCGTATTCGCCCGGAAGTGAAAATTCAATGATGGCGCGGCCCTCGAAAACCTCGGATTCGTCGATGCCATCGTCGCCAAGGTCGATATTGACCACGTCCTCCGGCAAGCCGTCGGCCGGAACCCAGTAGACGGAGGGATCCTGCTCGCGATCCTCATAGGCCGCGATGAAGGTGGCGTCGACCGACTCGCCCGAATGGCGAAGCGCAACGCGGCCCGAGCGAACCTCGTGGAATCCGAGGTCGTCGCCGCCCTGGAGGTTCCTGAGAAAGCCGTCGTTGGAGAGGGAATAGGCGGCCGCACGAAGCGCCCAGGTTTCGCTGAGCGGCAGGTTGACCATGCCGGTCATTTCGATCTCATTGTGATCGGCGAGCGTCAGCTCGGCGCTCGACTTGAAAGCGCTCTCCGGCTTGTTCGTGATGACGCTGACCGCGCCCGCGATCGAGTTACGGCCGAACAGCGTGCCTTGCGGACCTTTCACCACCTCCGCGCGCTCGATGTCGTAAAACGACGTGATCACACCACCCGTTCGGCCCGACCAGATGCCGTCCACGAACATGGCGACGGACGGATCGCCGCCGATGCCGAAGTCATTGGTCGCAATGCCCCGCATCGCCAGCGCGTCGGTGAAGCCGTCTTCGGTCTTGCCGCTGAATCCCGGCGTGAAGTCGACGATGCCGCGGATGTCGGCCATGCGGCCTTCTTTCAGCATGTCGCCCGTAAAGGCGGACACCGACAGAGGCACGTCCTGGAGGGACTGCTGGCGCTTCTGCGAAGTGACGATGACTTCTTCGAGACCGACGATTTCGGGTGCCGGAGGAGGTGGAGACTCTTCCTGTGCGACAGAGACGCACGGGAAGACCAGGACGGCAGCAACGGCCACACGGACCGCTGCCAGATTGGCGTTCTTCATGAATGAACCCCTTCAACGGCACCACCGGTACCGTCACCCCGAGGAACAGGATACGCGCCGGCGAGAGTTCAGTCCAAACGGTCGATGATGACGGCCAGCGTCTCGAAGATCCGGTCGACCTCGGCGCGCTCGATGATGAGCGGCGGCGACATCGCGATCGTGTCGCCCGTCGTGCGGATCAGGAGACCCGCGTTGAAGGCGGCGACCAGCGCATCGTAGCCCCGCGCCCCGGGACTCCCTGCCCGCGGTTCGAGCTCGATGCCGGCCACCAGGCCGTAGGCCCGCAGGTCCACCACGTTTTTGCGGCCTTTCAATGCGTGCACCGCATCGCACCAATATGGCGCCATCGCGCGAGCGCGCTCGAAGAGCCCCCCGCGGTAGAGCTTCTGCGTCGCGAGCCCGGCCGCGCAGGCGATCGGATGCGCCGAATACGTGTAGCCGTGAAAGAGCTCGATCGCGGCAGGCGGGCCCGTCATGAAGGCGTCATGGATCTCGCGCCTGACGACGACCGCGCCCATCGGCACGGCCCCGTTTGTGAGGCCTTTCGCGCAGGTGATCATGTCCGGCACGACGTCGAACTCGAGCGAGGCAAAGGCCGAGCCGGTGCGGCCAAAGCCGGTGATGACCTCGTCGAAAATCAGGAGGATGCCGTGCTTGCTGCAGAGCTCGCGCAGCCGCTTGAGATAGCCCTTCGGCGGCAGCAGCACGCCAGTCGAGCCCGCGATCGGCTCGACGATCACGGCGGCGATCGTCGAGGCGTCGTGCAGCGCGACGAGCCGCTCGAGGTCGTCGGCAAACTCGGCGCCATGCGCGGGCAGGCCGCGCGAGAACAGGTTTCGCGCCGGGTCGTGGGTGTGACGGATGTGATCGACGCCAGGCAGGAGCGCGCCGAAATACTTGCGGTTGTTCACCATGCCACCGACGGAGATGCCGCCGAATCCGACGCCGTGGTAGCCGCGCTCACGGCCGATCAGGCGGCTGCGCGCGCCTTCGCCGCGCACGCGGTGATAGGCGATTGCGATCTTGAGCGCCGTGTCCACCGACTCGGAGCCCGAGTTCGTGAAGAAAATGCGGTCGAGGCCATTCGGCGTGATCTCGACCAGCGCATTCGCAAGTTCGAAGGCGACGGGATGTCCCATCTGGAACGGCGGCGCGTAATCCATCGTTGCAATCTGCTGCGCGACCGCCTCGGTGATTTCCTTGCGGCCGTGGCCCGCGTTCACGCACCAGAGGCCGGCCGCGGCATCCAGCACCTGACGGCCCTCGGGCGTCCAGTAATACATGCCCTCGGCGCGCGAAAGCAGGCGCGGCGCGGCCTTGAACTGCCGGTTCGCAGTGAACGGCATCCAGAAGGCGTCAAGGTTCCTGGGCAGTGCGCTCATGGTATGTTTAATATCATAGACAATCGGGGTGTCCGATGGCGAATGACGTGAGCACGCGACTGAAGGCCGTGCGCCAGATGCACGGGCTTTCCCAGCGCGAGCTCGCGAAGCGCGCGGGCGTCACGAACGGCATGATCTCGCTGATCGAGCAGGGCCGCGTCAGCCCGTCCGTTGCTTCGCTCAAGAAAGTGCTCGATGGCCTGCCGATGAGACTCGCCGAGTTCTTCACGATGGACCCGGCAGGCACGGCCCAGGTTTTCTATGGGAAAGACGAGCTGGTCGAACTGGGCGAAGGCAATGTATCGCTATGTCTCGTCGCGGCCCGCCGGCCGGGGCGGCGCATGGCAATCCTCAGGGAAACCTATCAGCCGGGCTCCGACACCGGATCGGACATGCTTCGCCACGCCGGTGAAGAGGGCGGTGTGGTGGTGAGCGGGAAGGTGGAAGTGACGATCGGCAGCCAGACCCGGGTTCTCGGACCGGGAGATGCCTATTATTTCGCGAGTGCGGTGCCCCATCGCTTCCGCAATCGCGGGCGCGAACGCTGTGAGATCATCAGCGCCTCGAGCCCACCGACGCTGTAGGAGAACTCCGTGTCCCGGGAGCCGAAACCCATCGACTGGCGTACGCTGGCGAAGACCTTCTCGCCGCGCACGCAGGCGTTCATCGACGGCAAGTATGCACCCGCGGTTTCGGGCGCGACATTCGATTGCGTCAATCCCGCGGACGGTAAGGTCATCGCTCAGGTCGCCTCCTGTGACGCCGCCGACGTCGATCTTGCGGTCGCGAGCGCGCGCAAGTCCTTCGAAGCGGGGCATTGGTCGCGCCGCGCACCGGCCGCGCGCAAGAAGGTGCTGCTGCGCTTCGCCGAGCTGATACGCAAGCACCGGGAAGAGCTCGCGCTCACCGAAACGCTGGACATGGGCAAGCCGATCACGGACTCGATGAAGATCGACATCCCGGCGGCCGCGAATTGCATTGCCTGGTATGGCGAGGCGATCGACAAGGTCTATGACGAGGTTGCGCCGACTTCCTACGACTCACTCGCCCTGATCACGCGCGAGCCCGCGGGTGTCGTGGGTGCGATCGTGCCCTGGAACTTCCCGCTCTTGATGGCGACGTGGAAACTGGGTCCGGCACTCGCGACCGGCAACTCCGTGGTGCTGAAGCCCTCGGAGAAGTCGCCACTCACGGCGCTGCGCGTCGCGGAGCTCGCGTTGGAGGCGGGCCTGCCCGAGGGCGTGCTGAATGTGGTGCCGGGCTTCGGCAACACGGCGGGCGAGGCGCTCGCCATGCACATGGACGTCGACTGCGTCGCCTTCACCGGCTCGACGCGCACCGGCAAGCGCATGCTCGAGTACGCGGGCAAGTCGAACATGAAGCGGGTCTGGCTCGAATGCGGGGGCAAGGCGCCGAATGTCGTCTTGGGCGACGTCGCCGATATCGGGCGCGCGGCGACCGCCGCGGCCTTCGGCATCTTCTTCAACCAAGGCGAGATGTGCTCGGCCGCATCGCGCCTCGTCGTCCACGAGTCGGTCAAGGACGCGATGCTCGAGAAGATCGTCGAGATCGGCAAGACCATGACGCCGGGCGACCCGCTCGACCCGAAGACGCGCCTCGGCGCGATCGTCGACCAGGCGCAGCTCAACACGGTCATGGGATTCATCGAGTCGGGCATGCAGGAAGGCGCGAAGGTCGCGCTCGGCGGCAACCGCGTTCGCCAGGACAGCGGCGGCTTCTACGTCGAGCCGACGGTCTTCGCCGGCGTGAAGCCCGTGATGAAGATCGCGCGCGAGGAGATCTTCGGACCGGTGCTGTCGACCATCACGTTCAAGGACGTCGAGGAGGCGGTTGCCATCGCGAACGACGTCAGCTACGGACTCACCGCGGCCGTGTGGAGCCGCGACATCACGACGGCGCACCGTGTCGCGAAACGATTGCGCGCGGGCACGGTCTACGTGAACTGCTACGACGCCGACGACATCACCGTGCCCTTCGGCGGCTTCAAGCAGTCGGGCAACGGGCGCGACAAGTCGCTGCACGCGATGGACAAGTACACCGAGCTGAAGACCACCTGGGTCGACCTCTCGTGAAGGTGACAGTCGCCGCGACGCAGATGGCCTGCGGCTGGGATCGCGACGCCAACATCGCAAACGCCGAACGGCTCATCCGCGAGGCGGCGAAACAGGGCGCGAACATCATCCTGATCCAGGAGCTCTTCGAGGCGCCGTATTTCTGCAAAGATCACCTGGCGAAGCACTTCGAGCTGGCACTTCCGATTTCCGAGAATCCGGCGATCAAGCGGCTCTCGAAGGTCGCGGCCGAACTCAAGGTCGTGCTGCCGCTCTCGGTTTTCGAGCGCGCCCAGAACGCCTATTTCAATACGCTCGTGATGGTGGATGCCGACGGGAAAACGCTCGGCATCTACCGCAAGTCGCACATCCCCGAGAGTCCGGGCTACCACGAGAAATTCTATTTCTCACCGGGCGACACGGGCTTCAAGGTCTGGCCGACGCGCTTCGGCACGCCCGGCGTCGCCGTCTGCTGGGACCAGTGGTTCCCGGAAACCGCGCGCGCCATGGCGCTGAAAGGCGCAGAAATCCTTTTCTTCCCGACCGCCATCGGCTCGGAGCCGCAGGACCCGTCACTCGATTCGCGCTATCACTGGCAGCGCACGATGCAGGGACACGCAGCCGCGAACGTGATGCCGCTCGTCGCCTCGAACCGCATCGGCACCGAGAAGGGCGAAAAGAACGAGATCACCTTCTACGGACATTCCTTCATCGCCGATCACACGGGCGCGATCGTGGCCCAGGCCGATGACCACAGCGAGCAGGTCATCACGGCAAGCTTCGACCTGGAGGAAATCCGCCGCTACCGCCATTCCTGGGGCGTTTTCCGCGACCGCCGGCCGGACCTTTATGGTCCGCTCATGAAGCTGGACGGTGTCCGCGACTGACGCAACGCTCGCAGGCCGCGTCGCCTGCGTTGACCTCGAGACCACGGGCGGGCAGGCGGCGCGCGACCGGATCATCGAGGCGGGCATTGTGCTGCTCGAGAACGGCGAGGTGATCGAGGAATACTCGACGCTCGTGAATCCGGGAGTCCGGATTCCCTACGCCATCCAGCAATTCACGGGGATCAGCGATGCGATGGTCGCGGATGCGCCGCCATTCGAGGCGGTCGCCGACGAAGTCGAGTCGCGGCTCGCCGGCAGGCTCTTTGTCGCGCACAACGCGCGCTTCGACTACGGATTCCTGCGCAGTGAGTTCCGGCGCATCGGGCGAAAATTCCGCGCGCCGGTCCTTTGCACGGTACGCCTCTCGCGCGCCCTGACGCCCGATGAACGCGGCCATAACCTGGACGCCGTGATGCTGCGCCATGGCATCGACTGCGATGCCCGCCACCGCGCGCTCGGCGACGCGAAGGTCCTCGCGCATTTCCTGCGCATCGCGCGCGAGCGCTGGCCTGCGGTGGAGCTTGCTACAATCGTCAAGCGGCTGACCGGCACATCCCGCCTGCCGCCGCAACTCGACCCGGCGCTCGCCGACGAGCTGCCGGAGGGTCCGGGCGTCTACCTTTTCTACGGCGAAGACGGCGTTCTTCTCTACGTCGGCAAGGCGAGAAATCTCGCAAACCGCGTACCGTCCCATTTTGCCAATTCGCGCTCGAAGCTCGAGCAGCAGCTCACGCGGCTCGTCCATCGCATCGAGTGGATCGAGACAGCCGGCGAGTTCGGCGCGCTCGTGACGGAGGCGCGAGTCATCAGGACGAAAAAGCCGGCATTCAACCGGAAGCTCAGTAATTCATCCGAGCTCTGGTCGATCGTGCTGCGCGAAGACTCCGCCATGCCGCTCGCCCGCATCGCGATGCTGGATACCCTCGACGATCCCGGCGCGAGCTACGGCATGTTTCGCCGCCGCACGGACGCCGAGCGGGCGCTCGATGGCCTCCTGCGCGAGCACCAGCTTTGCGCGAAGTGGCTTGGGCTGGAAGCGGCGGAAGGCTCATGTATCGGTTTCCAGCTCGGCCGCTGCCGCGGCGTCTGCGCCGGGAAAGAGTTGCCGGCGATTCACACGCTGCGTGCGCGGCTCGCGCTGTCGGGACTCAAGCGCCGCGAATGGCCGTTCAACGGCCCGATCGGTATCCGGGAGCGCGACTGGCGCGGCGTCGAGGAGACGCACGTCTTCGATCGCTGGTGCTACCACGACGAACCATTCGACCCGGAAATCTACCGCATCCTCACCGGATTCCTGGACCGCCCGGTGCGCGGAGCCCAGCTCCTGAAGCAAGGCGAATCGTGAGTTCGTCGCCGTTCTTCGTGACGGCAGCGGCCGGAACGGCCGACCTGCTCGCGGCGGAGCTCACCGCGCTCGGCATCGGGAGCGTTCGGGAAGTGCCGGGCGGCGCCGCCTGCGAATCCACCCTTGCCAGCGCTTACCGCGCCTGCCTCGAATCGCGCCTGGGCATACGCGTGCTGTGGCAGATCGCGCGATTTCCAATTGCAGACGCTGATGCGCTCTATGCCGGCATCCGGAAAACCGACTGGAGCGCGCACATGGACACCGATGGCACGCTCGCCGTCGACTTCTCGGGCAGCGTTCCCGGCGTGACCCATACGCAGTTCGGCGCACAGCGCGTGAAGGACGCGGTCGTCGACCAGTTTCGCGAGCGGACGGGCACGCGGCCATCCGTGGATCGCGACGCGCCTTCGCTTCGTATCAATGTTCACGCCTGGCGCGGCGCCGTCACCGTTGCGATCGACCTGTCGGGCGACAGCCTGCACCGGCGCGGCTATCGCGGTGGGCAGGGTGCGGCGCCGCTCAAGGAGAACCTGGCGGCCGCGATACTAATTCGCGCCGGCTGGCCCGCGATCGCGGCGGCCGGCGGCGGGTTCGTGGACCCGATGTGCGGCTCAGGCACGTTTCCGATCGAAGCGGCGCTCATCGCGGCCGATATCGCACCCGGGCTCTTCCGCGAGCGCTTCGGTTTCGAACGCTGGAAGCAGCACGATGCGGCGGCCTGGAGCAAGCTCCGTGCCGACGCCGAATCGCGGCAACAGCCGGATCTCCTGTCACCGGGGCGCATCCGCGGTTTTGATCGCGATCCCTTGGCGATTCGCGATGCCGAGGCCAATGCCGCGCGTGCCGGCCTCGCCGGGCGAATCATGTTCCAGCGCTGCGAACTTTCGAATCTTCCGGCGGCGCAATCGTCGAGCGGGCTCGTCGCCGTCAATCCGCCGTACGGCGAGCGCATCGGCGAAACCGAAGAGTTACGCGTGCTCTACGCGCTCCTCGGCGAGCGCATGCGCGCGGACTATCGCGGCTGGGAGGCGGCCGTGTTCACGGGCAATCCCGCGCTCGGTCGCGAGCTGGGCATCAATGCGCGCCGCAGGCACCGGATGATGAACGGGCCGATCGAATGCAGGCTGCTCCGCCTCTCGATCGAACCCTCGGAGTTCGTTCAGGCGCGAGAGCCAGGGCGGCCCCCCGTCATCGATGCCGAATCCGCACGCGCGAGGCCTGGCGCGCAGATGTTCGCGAAC
>DAIRVV010000015.1:0-21625 GCA_036802645.1 Steroidobacteraceae bacterium | reverse complement strand
TCGGCCTGCTGCATGGCAGCCAGCCGGACGTGATCCTGCTCTGCCACGAGCCCGGGCGCGAGCGCCTGCTCGGCTACCCGGACTTTCCGACGCCGTCGCTGCCGGACGCGATTGCGCTGCATCTCAGGATGGGCGCGCTCACGAATCCGAAAATCCGCTGCGCCGGCATCAGCTTCAACACTTCCACGCTGACGGCGGCCGAGGCGGACAAGCTGATGAAGCGCGCCGCGCAGTCGGTCGAATTGCCGGTCGCGGATCCGCTGCGCGGCGGCGCGGCTTTCGAGCGGCTCGTCGAGTCCTGCCTCGCCTGATGAGTAGTCACGTCATGCAGCAACCTCAAAGGGTCTGCGCAGCAATTTGTATCGGCCTGCTTCTCGCCGGTGTGGTTACGGGCGCACTTGCCGATCCACGCAAGGCCGCTGCGTCGGAGGCTGCGGACTCAGGCCTCGCCGCTCTCCATTCGGAGATTCGCCACATCGCGGGCCCGATTGGCGGCAAATTCGGAGTTGCGGCCTGGCGCCTCGATGGCAAGGGCAAGCCCGTGCTCTTCAATGCCGATGAAGCCTTTCCGATGGGCAGCACGTTCAAGGTGGCGGTCGCAGGTTCCGTGCTGGCAAAAATCGACCGGCGCAAGCTCGCGCTCGAACAGTTGATTCCGATTAGGCCGGACCAGATGATTGTCTCGGACATCATCGCGGATCGATTCATTCACCCGGGACTCAGCGTTTCGATCCACAACCTGCTCGAGCTCATGCTGACCGAGAGCGACAACACCGCGACTGACGTGTTGATGGCAGAGGTCGGAGGTCCGGCGACGGTGACAACATGGGTACGATCCCAGGGCGTCGAAGAGTTGCGAGTGGACGACGCGACCGACGGCATCGTGCGCCGATTCTATGGAATGTCCCGTGAAGGATCGTTTCCGGAGGCCTTCGCTGACCTGCAGAAGAACGACCCTGAGTTTGACGAGCGTTCCCTGCAGCCCAATCCGGCATTCGACGACGACCCGCGGGACACGACGACGCCGAAGGCGATGGGCGAATTGCTCGATCGCATCTTCAGCGGCAAGGCCTTGACCCCGGAGAGCACCTCGATATTGATCGCCATCATGGAGCGCTGCCGCACCGGCGAAGGGCGGCTGCGAGGAAAAATGCCGGCGGATACAACCATTGCACACAAGACCGGCACCATCGGCGGAACGGTCAACGACGTCGGAGTGATCTCACTGCCCGACGGCGCGGGCAAGGTGATGATCGCCGTCTTCATCAAGAAGAGCGCCGCGCCCTACGAAGACCGCGAGCGCGCCATCGCCGAGATCGCCCGTTCGATCCGCGACTACTATTTGTTCGGCGGATAGAGTTCATTGATGGCGACAAAAGGACCTCCAGCCATGCTCCGCGCCACCGCCCGTGCCTGCGCCCTCGCCGTCCTATGCGTCGCCAGCGCCAAGGGCGCTCCGCCTCCGCAATTCGCGGCGCGGGTAGACGCCGTTCTCGAGTCGACCGGTGTACCCGGCATGGCAGTCGCGATCGTCGAGAACGACCAGGTTGTCCTCGCCGCCGGCTACGGGGTGAAAAAGCTCGGCACGCCCGAGCGCGTGACCCCGGACACGATCTTTCCGATCGGCTCTTGCGGCAAGGCGATCACCGTCGCAGGGCTCGCGACACTCGTCGATGCCGGCAGGATCGATTGGGACGACAAGGTGATCGATCATCTGCCGTGGTTTCAGATGTACGACCCGTACGTCACGCGCGAGATGACGATTCGCGACCTGCTCGTCCATCGCAGCGGCCTGGGCGAGGGCGCGGGCGACCTGTTGTTCGTACCGCGGGGAAGCCTGAGCCGTGCTGAGTCCGTGCGCAGACTCCGCTATATCAAGCCGGCGACGAGCTTTCGCAGCGGCTATGCGTACGACAATCTGCTGTACATGGTCGCGGGACAACTGATCGAGGAGGTCACCGGCAACACATGGGAAATGTTCACGCGCGAGCGCGTGTTGTTGCCCGCCGGCATGTCGCGCTCGACATCGGATGACGCGGATCGATTCCGGACCGCGGACCGTGCCCACCCGCATGCACGACTCAACGGCCCATTCCAGGGCCTGGGTGACCTGGAGCTGCTCAACGAGCGCGAAGGGCTGGGCAGAAACGCATCACCTGCCGGCGGCGTCTCCACGAGTGCGAATGACATGGCACGCTGGCTGCGCATTCAGCTCCGTCGCGGCGAACTGCCGGATGGTACAGGCCGACTATTCAGCGGCGCTGCGTCGGAACAGATGTGGACGCCGCAGACGCTGATCCCGATCGAAGAGCGCCCCGGCCCACTCGCCGCGGCCGTCCCCGAATTTCAGGCGTACGCGCTCGGCTGGGATGTGCGCGACTGGCACGGCCACAAGATCATCACGCACGACGGCGCGGACATCGGCTTCGGCGCGATCGTCGTGCTGATTCCGAAGAAGAACGTGGCCTTCGCGCTGATGGCAAACGCGGTCGACGGCGTCCTTCTCAGGGGACTCATGTACGAGCTGCTCGACCATTACCTGGATGTGCCGAGGAGCGATTGGCCCAAGGTACTCGCCGAGTACCGGCAGACCCGGGTTGCAGCGGCACTGGAGGAGCTCAAGGCACCGGCAGCGCAGCCCGCAAAAGTCGGTCCTTCGCTGCCGCTCGCGCGGTATGCGGGCGACTACTTGGATCCCTGGTACGGCCCGATCTCGATCCGCCTCGAGCAAGACGAACTCGTCCTCGATTTCAAGCAGACGCCTGGCATGACCGGCAAGCTCGATCACTGGCAGTTCGAAACATTCCGCACTCGCTGGGACGATCGAGGCACTGAGCCCGCGTATGTCACGTTTGCGCTTACGGCCGAGGGTACAATCGAGAAGATCACCATGAAAGCGGTCTCGCCGTTCGCGGACTTCAGCTTCGACTACCACGATCTGCTCTTCACACCCCTCACTTCTGCGGTCGGGGATGTACGGTAAGACCGGCCTGGCGGACCCCGCTTGACTGGCCAGTCGTCCTGGTTCCAGCGATACCTGCTGCCGGGATTCGCGTTCAAGGCGGTCGTCATCGGCGGCGGCTACGCGACCGGCCGCGAGCTCGCTGAATTTTTCGTCCCCGCCGGTCCCTGGGGCGGGCTGCTCGCCATGACGCTCTCGACCGTTTTGTTCAGCCTTATATGCGTCGTGACCTTCCTGTTCGCGCGCATGACTGCAAGCACGGATTACCGTCGCTTCTTTCGAAATCTGGTCGGGCCGCTCTGGGTATTTTTCGAGATGGCCTACATGTTCTCGTTCGTGCTGATCCTCGCCATCTATGGCGCGGCCGCGGGCGCGATCGGCGTCGCGATGTTCGACTGGCCTCCGCTCGCGGGCGTGCTTTGCCTGATCGTGGCCATCGCGGCCTTTGCCACGTTCGGCAATCGATCGGTCGAGTGGCTGTTCAAATACGCCTCATTCTTTCTATATGCGGTCTACGCCGTATTCGTGATCCTGACGCTGGCGAAATTCGGCCCCGAGGCCATGCATGGTTTTTCCGCGCCCTCAGCCAACGGGGGCTGGGCACTCGCCGGAATCACCTATGCGAACTACAACGTCATGGCCGCCGTGGTGATCCTTCCGGTCCTGCGCCATCTGACCAGCACGCGTGACGCAGTCATCGCGGGCCTGCTTGCGGGACCGCTCACCATGATCGCGGCCGTGTCGTTCTTCCTGTGCATGATGGCCTGGTATCCGGCGATCGGCGCTGAAGTACTGCCGGCTGATTTCATGCTGCGCCAGCTCGGGCTGCCGCTCCTTCACGGCGCTTTCCAGTTCATGATCTTCATGGCACTGCTGCAAAGCGGGGTCAGCGGTGTGCATGCGATCAACGAGCGCATTGCCGGTTACATGGCGGAGCGTCGTCTGCGGGATTTCCCGCCTGCGGCCCGCTTCGCCTGCACGGCAGTCCTGCTCGTCGCCGCGATTTTCGCGGCACGGCAATTCGGGCTCGTCGATCTGATCGCCCGGGGCTATCGCGCACTCGCCCTGATGATCTTCGTCACCTTCGTGCTTCCCGTGCTGACGATCGGTATCTGGCGGCTCGTCAAGGGGCGGCGCACGACTTCGCCCGCGGGCGTCTGACAAAGAAAAAGGGTCCGACGCGGGGCGCCGGACCCTTGCAATCGCTCGAACCTGAATTACTTGGGCGGCAGCACGGCCCAGGATTCTTCGGTCGATCCCGGCAGCTCATGCGCTGTCAGGCGATCGCCCGAGACCCAGAACGAGATATTCTCGCCTTTCTTGAGTTCGGTGAACTTCGTCTTCTTGCCATCGATCATGACGCCGGCATCCGGCGCCGGCTTGAAGCTGAATGTCGAGAGCCGGTCGCCCTTGACGTTCAGCAGCTCGACCGTCGTCCGGTCGGCGCTGTTGAGGTAGACGCGGGCGTTGAACTTCGCATAGCGCTTTCCGTCCTTCTCGACGGCTTCCATGCATGCCGCGGGCGCATCCGGGTACTTCGCCAGGAATTCCGAGCTGTACTTGACTTCGGTGCAAGCGATCTTCTTGTCGGATTCCATCGGGTCAGCAGCAAGCGCTGTGCCGATCGACAGCGGCAGGGCGAGCGCGCTTGCGAGCAACGCGCACTTCTTTGTAATCAATTTGAATCCTCCTCGTTGTTGGAATACGCCCCGTATCAGGGCTTCGCCGGCGGGGGCGGCGCCACTGCCCAGGCATTCTCGGTCGCGCCTGGAAGCTCTGTGGCTTCCATGCGGTCTTCCGAAACCCAGAAGGTGATCTTCTCGCCGACGCGAAGTTCAGAGAACTTCGTGTCCTTGCCGTTGATCTTGATCTTCTGGTCCGGGCCCGGCTTCAGGCTGAACGTGTCCACGACGTCGCCTTTGGTGTTCAGCAAGTTCACGGTCGTAATCTCGGGACCCGTGAGGTACACCTTTGCATCGAACTTCGCATAGCGCTTACCTTCGAGCTCCCGCGCTTCAATGCATGCGGCGGGTGCCTTCGGGTAGCGCTTAAGGAACGCTTCGCCGAATTTGACTGCCGAGCATTCGACTTTCGGAAGCTTTGACGGGTCCACAGGTTTTGCCAATGCCACGCCGACCGCTAGCGGCAGGGCCAGCGCGGTTCCGATTAACGCGCGATATATCGTCTTCAAGGTCAGTCCTCCTATTGGTTTCGTTGTCGCCTGTCCTGAGCGGCGGGACACAGCGATGTGTCCAGTTGTGAGACCAGGGCAGCGCCGGGAGTATGGGCTTTTTCCGCGGCGAAGGAATGGTCCATTGGTCGTACGCGGGCTACACTCTGCCGCCGCGCGGATTGGCTCGATTACGCCTCAGCATTGAGTCGCAAGTGACTGGAATTCATTGGTTTCATGGCGATGCAATCGGCGGGGCCGTCATCGCGCGCCGGATCGCCGCATCGGGCGCCTCCTCTTCGAATCGAACGGACTCGCCATCCCGCTCGATGCCGAGTCGCTGCCAGATCGCGTCGAGGTCGGTTTGCTCGGGCCGGTTGCGCTGCCGCAGATACAGATCGGAGAGCACCAGGACGCCGACCGCGCGGTCTCCGATCTCGAGCAGTGACCCTATTTCCGCGGATTTTTCCATGTTGCCCGCGGCCAGGATCGCGCGCAGCGCGTGCTGAAGGCCGAGACGGTTTTCAGTGCGCCTGCGAATCTCGAGGTCGGCCAGCAAACAGAAGAGCGCACCACCCCAATAGGTCCGCCCCCAACTTTGCGTGTCGTCGAGACCGCGATCGCCCGGCTGCGGCAAGCCATTCGGCATGCCGCGAACGTAGCCGTCCCAGACGGCTTCGGCGCTCAATTGGCCCGCTTGCGCACGGGCCAGCGGCTCGATATAGGTCGCGAGGCCCTCTTCCAGCCATTCGTGCTCATCGGACAGCGAGGGCAGTGCGAGATGCGTCATCTCGTGAACGAGCACCCAGTCGTTCTCATAGTCTTCCGGCGTGGACGCCTCTCCGACCCGGATGCGGATCAACCCGCCGTCGTCGGCCCAGGTCCGGCCGCCGCTGACGCCGCGTCCCGGCTTCGGCGTGACGAGGAGTCTCAACTCCGCAACCGGAAAACTGCCGTAGTAACCCACGACCGCATTCGCGGCATTGCGTACCCATGCAATCAGTGCGGTCGGATCGAGCCGGGCGGACTCTCGCGTCACCTCGACCCGGATCTCGCCTCCCGGAACTGCGACGATGTCAGCGCCCTGCGCGACCGCCATGCCGAGAATGGCGCAGGAGATCCCGCCCAGCATCCGGCGAATCACAGTGCTACCGTCGCCCTTCCAACAGTCCCGGAGTGGCCCATGCGTACTGTCCCATTCACCGCAATCCTCCTTATATCCCTCGCGCTGGGCGCCTGTGGCAATAAAGACGCGCAAGAGCCCCGCAAGGACGCCGACTGGCAGGCCTTCGTGCAGCAATTCTCGGACCAATGGATGGAGGCCCACCCGATGATGGCCTTTTCGACCGGCCGCAAGGAGTATGCCGGCCGCTTCCCGGACTGGAGCCGGCAGGGAATCGAAGCCGAGATCAAGCGCCTCAAGTCGGTCGCAGGCCAGGCGAAGACATTCGACTCCGAGAAGCTGACGGACGCCCAGCGCTTCGAGCGCGACTACCTGCTCGCTGTCGTCGACCGGAACCTGTTCTGGCTCGAGCAGGCCGAATGGCCGTTCCGCAATCCGACATTCTATTTTGACTGGAACCTCGACTTTCTTTCGCCAGACCCGTATCTCACCAAACCCTACGCGCCTCTCGACCAGCGGCTGCGAGATTTCACCCGGTGGCTCTCGAACATCCCGACTGCAACGATCCAGATCAAGTCGAATCTGCGCACGCCGATGCCGCGCACCTGGATCGACCAAGGCATCGCCACGTTCGGCGGCATGGTCGGATTTCTGCGCGACGACGCACCCAAGGTCTTTGCGGACGTCAAGGATCCCGCGCTGCAGAAAGCCTATGACGACGCCAACGGGAAGGCGGTCGCAGCGCTGAAGGAGCTTGCGGATTGGCTCGAAGCGCAGCGCGCGACGCAGACCGAGGACTACGCGATCGGCGCCGGGCTTTTCGCGGCGATGCTGAAGCAGACGGAGGGCGTCGACGTGCCGCTCGACCGGCTGCTTGCCGTCGGCAAGGCAGACCTCGAGCGGAATCTCGCCGCGCTCGACGAAGCCTGCAAGGAATTCGCGCCCGGCCAGGATCGCAAGGGCTGCATGGACAAGATGAATGCGAATCGCCCTGAGGGCGGTGCGGTCGATGGCGCGCGCAAGCAGCTCGACACCCTGCGGGCTTTCCTGGTCGAGAAGAAGCTCGTGACAATCCCCGCGGACGATCCGGTCAAGGTCGACCAGGCGCCGCCTTACCAGGCGACGAATTTCGCCTACATCATGACCGCGGGGCCGTACGACGTTGGCATGCCCTCGACGTACTACATCGCGCCACCGGATCCATCGTGGCCGAAGGAAGAGCAGCTCGCCTATACGCCAGGCGTCGCCGATCTCATGTCGACATCGGTCCACGAAGTCTGGCCGGGACATTTCCTGCACGTGCTGCATTCGAATCGTTCGGAAAGCCTGATCGGCCGGCTGTTCCTGAGCTACGCCTTCACGGAAGGCTGGGCGCATTACGCGGAAGAGATGATGTGGGAGGCTGGCCTCACCGGCGGACTGGCCGGCGGGCGCGCGGAATATCGCGTGGGCCAGATCAACAAGGCGCTCTACCGCAACGTGCGCTATGTCTGCGCGATCGGCATGCATACGCAGGGCATGAAGGTGGAGGACTGCGAGACGATGTTCAGCGAGCAGGCCTTCCAGGATCCGGGCAATGCGCGACAACAGGCGGCGCGCGGCACCTACGATCCGGGCTACCTCAACTACAACCTCGGCAAGCTGATGATCAGGAAGCTGCGCGACGACTGGACCGCGACCCGCGGCGGGCGCGAAGCCTGGGGCGAGTTCCATGACAGCTTCCTTTCGTTCGGCGGGCCGCCCGTGCCAATGGTCCGCAGCAAGATGCTGGGCGACAAGGCCGGACCGGCCCTGTAGCGGTTGAAGCCGAAGCGCAGCACGCCGCCGGCGGCGAAACCGGACCTGACACGCGGATTTCTCGGTGTCTTCGGCTACAGCCGTCGCGCTCTCGAGCTCGTCTGGACGACCAGCCGCCCGCTCTCCGTCGCGCTCGGGTTGTTGACTCTCGTCGCGGGCGCGCTGCCGGCGGGCGTCGCCTACGTCGGCGCGCAGATCGTCGATGCGGTGGTCGCCGCGATCCAGGCAAAGGGAGCTGGCCGGACGACGTTGACCGCCCAGGCGCTGGTCCTGGTCGGCGTCGAGGGCCTGCTCGTCGCTGCGCTCGCCGGCGTGCAGCGCGGCATCTCCCTGTGCCAGTCGCTGCTTCGCGCCCAGCTCGGCCAGCGCGTGAATTTCCTGATCCTCGAGAAAGCGCTCACACTCGAGCTCGCGCATTTCGAGGATTCCGAGTTTTACGACAAGCTGACGCGCGCGCGGCGCGAAGCCTCGAGCCGGCCGTTATCGCTCGTGATGCGGACATTCGGGCTCGTGCAGAACGCGGTCTCGCTCGTGAGTTACGGCACGATCCTCGCGCAGTTCTCGCCCTGGGCCGTCGTCATCCTGATCGCAGCGGGTCTGCCCGCCTTCATGGCGGAGACGCGTTTTTCCGGTGCAGCCTTCCGCCTGTTCCTGTGGCGCTCGCCCGAGACGCGCATGCAGCTCTATCTCGAGACCGTGCTCGCGCGGGAGGACCACGCGAAGGAAGTGAAGCTCTTCGGCCTCGGCCCGCTATTCCTCGATCGTTACCGCGCGATCTTCCGCAAGATCTACCAGGAAGACCGCGACCTGACGGTCCGTCGCGATACCTGGGGCTTTTTGCTCGGATTGATCGCAACCGCGACACTCTATGGCGCCTATGCCTGGGTCGCTCTCGCGACGGTCGCCGCGCGCATCACGCTCGGCCAGATGACGATGTACGTCATGCTTTTTCGCCAGGGCCAGGCGGCGGTTTCCGCGAGCCTCGCCGCGATCGGCGGGATGTACGAGGACAATCTCTATCTCGCGACGCTCTATGAATACCTGGAGACGCCCGTGGAGAGGCTCTCCGGCGACGTCCGGCGGGGGCCACGGCCGGAGGACGGCATCCGCTTCAACGACGTGAGCTTTGCCTACCCCGGCTCGGAGGCTCCGGTCCTGCGCGACGTGAACCTGCACATCCGGCCGGGTGAATCGCTCGCGCTGGTCGGCGCGAATGGCTCGGGCAAGACGACGCTTATCAAGTTGTTGACGCGGCTTTACCTGCCGACACGCGGCAGCATCACGCTCGACGGGCTGGACCTGCGCGAATGGAGCGAGACCGCGCTCCTCCAGCGCATCGGCGTGATCTTCCAGGACTTCGCCCGTTACCAGCTCACCGTCGGCGAGAACATCGGCGCGGGCGACGTGCGCTACTTCGAGGACGAGGAGCGCTGGCGTGAGGCGGGCGAGAAAGGCCTCGCGGCGCCGACGATCGAGGGGCTGCCGCAGGGATATCGCACGCCGCTCGGAAAATGGTTCAACCAGGGACGCGAATTGTCGGGCGGCGAGTGGCAGAAAGTGGCGCTATCGCGCGCCTTCATGCGCTCCGAGGCCGACATCCTGGTGCTCGATGAGCCGACCGCAGCCATGGACGCCGCGGCGGAAGCGGCCATTTACGAACACTTCCGCGCCCTCACGAAGGGACGGATCGCGATCCTGATTTCGCACCGGTTTTCCACCGTGAGGATGGCGGACCAGATCATCGTGCTGCAGGACGGCCGCATCGTCGAGCGCGGCAGCCACGAATTGCTCATGCAGGCGAGCGGCCCGTACGCGCACCTGTTCCAGCTCCAGGCGCGCGGCTACCAATGACACCGCGCCGGATTCAGGCGATCGCAACGACCCTGGCTTCGCCGTCCGCGAGTGTCGCCACATCGCCGACCGAAGACCCGATGAGCTGACGCGCGATTGGCGAGACGTAGGAAATCCTGCCCTGCGCCGGATCGGCTTCGTCTTCACCCACGATATGAAATACGACGACCTTGCCGCCGGATTTCTGGAGCGTGACGGTCGATCCGAATCGCACCGCATCCGGCCCTGGAACTGGCTGCACGCGCTCCGCGCTGCGAAGTCGCTCATTCCAGTAGCGCAGATCGCGCTGGATCCGTGCGATGGACGCACGATCCTTGACGCCGCGGGCTTGTGAGAGCTCCGCCTGCAATCGCCCGACATTCACTTCGATCTGGGCATGTCCTCTCGCGGTGACGAGATTCCGGTGCGAGCTCACCTGGAGTTCCGGCAGGTCCTGGCCCTCGTTGCCGTCCGATTCCTTGACGAATGCGCGGCTCATGGAGCGATCACAACACTGTCGGGCCAGTCCCACAACTGGAGGGGTCGACTGCCTGCATTCGAGGCCGCGGCCCGGGGCTGAAATCGCTGAATTGGAAGCTCAATAACTGGAGATTGACTTAATGCCCACGGCAACTGGCCATACGGCCGCCATACGAGCCAGGAAGGTGCACGGAACTGATGTAATCGACCGGTCCGGCAAAAGGATCGGAGAAATCGAGGACCTCGTGCTCGACAAGCTCTCGAGCCACATCATGTTCGCGGTGGTGTCGTTCGCCGGGTTCCTCGGCATTGGAGAAAAGTACCACCCGATCCCCTGGTCCTCGCTCAAGTACGACAAGGCGAAAGACAGCTATGTCGTCGATTTCACGAAGGAGCAGCTCGAGTCGGCGCCGGCGGCCTCGATCAAGGAACTCGTCGGGGATGACGGCCAGGCGTATCGGGACATGGCATTCGATTACTACAAAGTGCCCAGGTACTGGGACCCGCCGCGCCACTGAGGCGGCGGCGCCGCGATTCAGGAGCCCGGAATCGCAGGCTGCAACAGCCGTTCGACCGCGTCACGGATCGTCGCGTGATAGCCGGGGCGCGCCTTCGCGTAGATCGCCTTGCCGAGCACCAGCCCCGACGGCGATCGTGCAAGGTCGCGGTAGAGCTCGACCACGAGCTTGTACCGGCCCGTGCTCCGCAGGTAGCGCTCGAGGTCGGGATACGCAGGCTCATAGGCCGATCGCACGACGAGAGCGAGCCAGCTGCGGGCGATCTCCGCATTGCCGTCGGCGCCCAACTTGAACTGCGAGCGCAGCTCGGCGAGTTTTGCATCCGGGAGATCCGCGGGCTGTTCGTCGAGAAAGCGCAGCCATTCCTGGGGTAGCCAGTCCTTGACCGGTAGATCGGCGGTTGCAATCCGCCCGGCGCGCCATTCCACTGCCGCGCGATCGACGCCGTCGAAGACGCCGCTCGGGATCGGAGGCATCGTCGCCGGCATACCCGTGCCCAGAATCCAATCGTCGATTTCGGCGGCGGCGATCCTGGGTGCCCCCGGACGTGACAGTTGCTCCAGCAGGTACTTCCTGAAGGTCGCCGTATCGATGCTCGTGAAGGCGTGCGAATCGAAGTAATCGCGGAGGAACGCATCGAAAGCCGGGCGTCCGAAACGACTCTCGAGAAAACCGAGAAACCAGCGTCCCTTCTCGTAGGCGATGTCCGAGATGCCTTCGTTCGGATCCCTGCCGGCCAGGTCGAGGCGCAACGAAGTGTCCGCAAGCTGCCCGGCCGCCTTCGCGTCTGCGATCGTGCCGGCCAGGTACTCATAGGCGATCGCGTCTTCCATCTGCGCGCGGCGCTGCCCATAAAGCGTTTCCATCAGCCGCCGCTCCGCATAGGTCGTGAATCCTTCATTGAGCCAGAAGTCGTTCCAGGTTGCGCTCGTGACGAGATTGCCGGACCAGGAATGGGCGAGCTCGTGCACGATCACGCCCACGAGACTCCGGTCACCCGCGACGACCGAGGGCGAGATGAATGACAGGCGCGGATTCTCCATGCCGCCGAATGCGAAACTGTGCGGCATGATCAGGAGATCGTAGCGGTCCCAGCGATAGGGTCCCATCATCTGCTCGCCGGCCTCGAGCATCCGCGGCAGGTCGGCGAATTCCTGCGCCGCCGCCACGAGGCGCGATGGCTCGGTCCATACGCCCACACGATCGCCAAGGTCCTGGAACTTCAAATCGCCGATCGCGAGCGCGATCAGGTACGAGGGAATCGGCTGGCGCATCTCGAAGCGGTACTCGCCGGTCGGCGACCGGGACCGAGTCGCCTGGGCGGCGCTCATCACGGCGACGAGTTCCGGGGGCGTGCGGACGCGTGCTTCGTAGGTCACGCGCACGGATGGCGTGTCCTGCAGCGGGATCCAGCTTCGCGTGTGGATCGCCTGGCCCTGGCTGTACATGTACGGATGCGGCCCGGAGGTCTGCGCAGGCTCGAGCCATTGAAGCGCGCTGGCTTCATCCGAGGTCCGGTAGTCGATGCGAAGCTTGAGCGGCCCTGATTCGTCCGCGCGCCGCGGCAGCTCGATCGTGAGCCGGCTGCCGAGAACCGGGTCGGGATCTTCGAGCTGGAATCCGAGGCTGTGCGGCTCACCATGCGCATCGATGCGCTGGACCGAGCGGATCTCGAGATCGCGCGTATCGAGCAGCAGCTCGCGGGCGTCCGGGGCGACGCGCTCCACGGTCAGCGTCGCCGAACCCTGCAGGCGATGCGCGGTGAAATCCGCGGCGAGATCGAGCGCCACGTGCTGCACGAGGAATTGGCTCGTGTCCGCATAGGAATGCGGATCACTGGCGGCGAACGAAGTACCCGCGACCAATGACATCACGATCGAATTCAGGGCTTTCGACATCCGGAGCCGATCATAGCCCAGCCGTGTAACCTATCGCGCCATGAACGACGCCGCCACGACTGGGCTCGACAAGTTGATGACGCGCTGGCCCGGCAATTATGCCGCGTACGTAGAAGCAGCGGTCGGCCAGGACGCGGCGCTCGACCCGTACATACATCTCTATATGCTCAACCGGGGCATCCTGATCACGCCTTTCCATAATACGGCGTTGATGTCGCCGGCGACGACGGAGGTGGACGTCGACCGGCACACGGCGGTCTTCGCAGACATTGCGGCGGAGTTGAACCCGTGAAAAGCCTGTGCCCCCTGCTGCTCATGTTGCTGGTGCTCCCAGCCCATGCGGACGTCCGCGCTCCCGCGCGACCTCCGAATATCGTCGTCGTCCTGGTGGACGACCTACGCTGGGACGACATCGGCGCCGCCGGACATCCATTCGCCGCGACGCCGAATATCGATCGCCTCGCGCGCGAAGGTTCGCGCTTCCTCAATGCGTTCGCGGCGACGCCGCTCTGCAGCCCGAGCCGCGCCACGATCCTCACCGGCCAGTACACGCACAATCACGGAATCATCGACAACACGGCGCGCGATGCCGCGAGTCACGGCCTGCCGACATTCGCAATTCCGCTCGAGGCCAGCGGCTACCGGACGGCGTTCGTTGGCAAGTGGCACATGGGAAACGACGACACGCGGCGACCCGGATGGACGCGCTGGGTCGCGATGAAGGGCCAGGGCGAAGCGCAGAACCCGAAGCTCAACGTGGACGGGGAACGGCGCGAAGCGGCCGGATACGTGACGGACGTGCTGACCGACTACGCGGTGGATTTCGTCAAGGCCGCCACAGACAAGCCATTCATGCTTTTTCTCGCGCACAAGGCGCTGCACCCAAACATCGTGCAGCAGGACGACGGCAGTACGGGGTCGGTGGCCGGTCAGCAGGCGGGATTCGTGCCGGCAGAACGCCACCGCGGGCGCTATGCCGCCGCGACCGTGCCGCGCCGGCCGAACGCCGGCCGTCCGCCCGCCGGAAAGCCGGCATTGCAGCGGACGATCGAGGGGCTACCGCCGCTCGGTGCGACGACCGGCACTCCGGATGCGGACGTGCGCGCACGGCTCGAGATGCTGCTCGGCGTGGACGAGAGTCTCGGCCGCCTGGTTCGAACACTCGAGGAACTCGGCGAGCTCGACGACACGGTCGTCATCTTCACGAGCGACCACGGGTATTTCTATGGTGAGCACGGCCTCAACGAAGAACGCCGGCTCGCCTACGAAGAGACGGCGCGAATTCCGCTGATCGTTCGCTACCCGAAACGTGTACGTGCCGGATCAACCCCTGCGCAATTGGTGCAGACGATCGACCTGGCCCCCACGATTCTCTCGCTCGCCGGCGTCATTGACACTGGTCGTCGCGACGGCAGGTCGCTCGTGCCATTGCTCGAAGGTGAATCGCCGGCGTGGCGATCGTCTCTGTTGATCGAGTACTACTCGGACACCGTCTTCCCGAGAATCCTCCAGATGGGTTACGACGCCGTGCGAACCGGGCGATACAAGTACATCCGGTACACCGAATTGCCCGGAATGGACGAGTTATACGATCTCGAGACCGACCCTTATGAGATGAGCAATCTCATCGGGTCGCAGCAAGCCAGGACCTTGCTGCCTGGCCTGCGGGACGAGCTTGAACGCATGAAGCGCTCGCGCTGACGCTGCCTTCGCGTCTGTCGGGTCCCCGAGCGGGCGAATGTCCGATCTTCTGAGCCCGCGAGGGTCCCTGCCCGGCGCATGGTTCGCGCGCCTGCTCCGAGGCAGTAATTGAACCTTTGGGCCGGTTGCCGGGACTCACTGGAGACAAAGGCTCATTGCGGGAGCGGGCTTGAGCAGCAGGATCGGCGTGCCAGACGAGGTCGCAAGCCCGGGCCCGGATCCCGACACGGCCCTCGTCGCCCGGATCGCAGGCAGGGATCAGCTGGCTTTCGCAGAGTTCTACGGCTCCTACCGGCGCCGGCTGGCGCGTTTTCTGGGCCGGTTTCTCGCTTCGCCCGAAGTCGTCGACGAACTGATCAATGACGTGATGTTCGTCGTCTGGCAGGACGCGAGCCGGTTCGAACTGCGATCACGCGTCTCGACCTGGGTGTTCGGCATCGCCTGGCACAAAGCGCTCAAGGCGCTCGAGCAGCAGAAACGGGGGCGCGTCCTGAAGGATGCGTACAGGCAGCTCGACCCGCCGCTGCCCGATGGTAATGCCATGGAGAAACGGGAGTGGCTGCGGCAGGGACTGGACCAGCTCTCGCCCGAGCAGCGCCTTGTCGTCGAGCTGACGTTCTTCGTGGGATGCTCGTACGGCGAGATCGCCGAGATCGCCGGCTGCCCGGTCAATACGGTCAAGACACGCATGTTTCACGCGAGGCATAAGCTCCGCGCAATCCTGGTGGCGCTGGACAGGTTTGATCCGGAGGATCAGTCATGACAGCCGGTGAACAGTACCGCTCGACCGAGCAGCACGCCCTCGAACTGCTGCCCTGGTACGTCAATGGCACGCTCGGCGACGGGGAGCGCGAACTGGTCCGGCGCGAATTGCTCTCAAGCCTGACCTGCCGCAAGGAGTTCGAGCGCTTGCGCAATCTGCAGCAGGCGATGCAGCGCGAAGACGGGGAGACAGTGGCCACCGAACGCGCATTCGAACTACTGATGGCGCGCATCGAGGGCTGCGCCGATTCGCAGCCGGAGCGGCGGCGGGATATTCGGCGGCCGCTGGCCTGGCCATTTGTCGCCCAGGCAGCACTTCTGCTGGCATTCGTTTCCGGGATCGTCTGGTGGCTGCTCCCCGCCCAGCCGACCGGGACGGCTGTGTACGGAACATTGTCGGATCCGGAACCTGCCGGAGCTGGTGTCACCCGGCTGCGCGTCGTATTCGCACCCGGCATGTCCGACGCGGCCCGGCGCGAATTGCTGGCCGAATATCGGCTGGCCATCGTCGATGGACCGAATCGCGACGGGCTGTACACCCTGATGCCCGTCGAGAGCGCCGACACGCTCAACGTCGTTGAAGCGCTCAAGAGCGACCCAAGGGTCATGTTCACATCGACGCCCGCCGCGGCCGAGAACAAATGATGCTGAGACCGGCGGCTGCAATACTCATCATGCTGCTGACAGCCGGCTGCGCAAGTCGGGTTCTGAGTCCCGGCACGCCGGGGCCGACAGTTGCAGGTACGACCGACGGGCAGATTCTCGTCATGATTGCCGATCCGGAGATCGGCCGCCTCGACCTCCGCGGCGCGCGCAGCGGACCATACCGTTTCGGCCGCAACTATCCCGGCCGCTCGCCGGAAGTCGCGCGTGTAGTCGCGGACCTGGCCGACGATTACCGGCTGAATGAGATTGAAGGCTGGCCCATGCGCAGTCTCGGCCTTCATTGCGCCGTCTTCACGATCGAGCCGGGCGCAACCGCCGATGCCGTTGTCGCGCGGCTCTCCGGCGACGCGCGCGTCGAATCGGCGCAGACGATGCAGCATTTCGAATTGAGGGTGCGCCCTGAGAGCGCCCGGACGAATGATCCTTATCGTCCGCTGCAGCGTTCGCTCGAGGATCTGCACCTCGCGGACGCGCATCGCTGGGCGATCGGGCGCGGCGTGCGCGTCGCCGTCATCGACACGGGCGTGGATGCCGGGCACCCTGAGCTGGGCGGCCAGCTCGCCGAACGGAAGAACTTCATCGAAGACGACGAGCTCGCCTCCGGCGAGCGCCATGGTACGGCCGTCGCCGGAGTCATCGCCTCGCTCGCCGGCAACAGCCGCGGCATAATCGGCATCTCGCCCGGCGCGAAACTGCTCGCATTGAAGGCCTGCGTGCAGCGCCAGGCGGCCGGCAACGGCATATGCACCAGTTTCAGCCTCGCGCGAGCTATCGATCACGCCATCTCAGCCGAGAGCGATGTGCTGAACCTGAGCCTCGGCGGTCCGAGCGACCGGCTGCTCGAGCGCCTGCTCGCCAAGGCGATCGAGCAGGACATCGTCGTCGTCGCTGCTCTCGGCCCTGAAGGCCGGCGTGACGGTTTTCCTGCTGCGATGGAAGGCGTCATCGTGGTCGGCGACGAGGATTCGCCACCCGGCGCGCGCGGACTCCGGGCTCCGGGGCTCGACGTATTGACCCTCGTGCCATCGGATGGCTACGACTTCCTGTCAGGCAGCTCGCTCGCGGCCGCGCACGTGTCCGGCATAGTCGCATTGCTCCTGGAAAACTCGCCGGCGCTCGGTGGCGTGGAGATCGAGCGGCTGCTGACACGCACTTCAGGCCCGGTCTTGATCGCCGGCGAAGCGCCGCAAGCGATGGTCAGCGCCTGTGCCGCACTCACGGAGATTGCCGGCGGGCAGGTCTGCGGCTCGGACATTGAATTGACTCGAACAGCCGACAGGTCACGCGGGCAGCGACGCCTAGAATCCGACTGACACGCTCACGACCGCCCGGGCATCGGTCCGACTCGTACCGGCGAAACCTTCCACCCCGCTGCTGCTATCGAAATACCTGATGTCGAACGTCAGAGGGCCCGCGGTCGTCGATACACCGAGATCCCAGTAGGAGTAGTCGCGCCAGTTGCTGCGCTGGAGCGTGTAGCGGCCGAGCGTGCCGGACAGACGGGCGCGCTGTCCCAGCGGGTGGCGAAGCTCGATCTCTGCGATCCAGCCGGAGTCCCGCCCGCTGATCGCATTGTCGGAGACAGCGGCACCCATACGCAGCACGCCGCGGTAGTGGAAATTGACCGCGACCTCGTCATAGCCATAGTCGAAGCTGCCTGAGTCCGGGTAGTCGTAATGCACGATGGCGGCATCCCAGGACCATGCGCCGTTGATCTCACGGCCGTAGCCGACATAGAGATCGAGTTCGGCCTGCCGCAGGTCCTCGCCCGCGGGGTTGTCCGGGAAATCCACAACCGCGGCAAACACGCCGGCAAACAGGCCGCTCTCATGCGCGTAGTCGATTCCGCCCTGTACCGTCGGATCTCCGTCCGTCTGGGAGATACCGCGAAAGACGTAGTCGCTGCTGAGCGTCAGGTAGCCATGCAGTGCGCCGGCCCGAGCGGCCGGGCACAAGACGAGCAACGCGATACTGCCGAAGGTGACACGCACGACTCCAGCATTCTAGTGGAGCCGATCCGGCCGAGGCACGAAGCTTGAGTCAGAAGAAGCCGTGCAGCTCGATGAAGCCGAAGCGACGGTTCTGCTGCGCGTCCTGCGGGACGCCCTCGTAGACGCGCACTCCGCCGCGCAACTGCAGGTACTGCATCGGCGTGTACTCCCAGACAAGGGAAAATCGGTCCTGATAGTCGTCATCGGCGTCGGTGTCTGGATCCATCGACTCGACGGTGAGCTTCAGGTTGTGTCCCTTGCGTGGCTCCCAGTTCGCCTCGATCAGCCCGATCCATTGACGAAGCGGTCCCGCGGCCAAGCCTTTGTTCTCGACATAGTCCGCTTCCGCGAGCCATGCGATCGGTCCGGTGCGCAATCCCGCGAACACGCCCACAAGATGCCTGTCGCCCGTGTCGACGTCATTCAAGTTGTAGCTTGCGCCCAACCGCCATGTCGCCTGCACATATTCTCCGCGCAGGCTCCATTGCTTGCCGGAATCGGTCTCCGGTCCGCCGCCCGCGCCGTTCGATACAGCGAGTTGTGCCGACCAGGGCCCGGTCTCGAGCCCGAGTTCGACGCCGTTATCGGGCGTGTCGAAACTGATGCCCGTGACCTGCCGGATGAATGCGGTGTCGTCTTCGAGGCGCAGTCCGTACGGCAGGTACATCTGGCCTGCCTTGACGTAGTAACTGTGCTCCTCATCGAGCCACAGACGAGCATAGGCCTCGCGGTTGTCGCCCGCACCGGGGGCAAGCCGCTGATCCACGTAAACTGACAGGCGCTCTGGAATCACGCTGAGATCCAGATAGGCGCGCAGCTCGTCCACGGCAAACCCGAGATCCTCGTCGGCTCCGCTTGGCACGTCGGTACCCGTACCGCTGGCTCGCAGGTCGCCGCCGATCGAAAAGTAGCGACTCACCTGCCCGATCCATTGCGATTCGTCGGTGTCGAGGCGACGCGCCGCGAGCTCGTCCTGGGCGTAGGCATGACCGACGGGATTCCGCAGGCCGCCGCCGGTCGGATTGACATGGCAGGCCACGCACTTGAGGCCGGACTTCACCGCAAGGTACGGCTCAGCTCCGGCCGGTGCGCCAGCGAGCAGCAATAGCGCGGCTATCATCGCGACGCCGAATGACTTCATGCCAGCCACCGGCTCAGCGCCTGATTCCGGCGGCAAACTCGGCAACATAGTCGCCGCCGGGAGTGCCGTCGCCATCGCCGTCGATCGCAATGGAATTGAGATCAGCGAGTGCGAGCGGTGCGGTTCCCGAAACTCGCAGGCGATAGTTGTCGGGACTGAAACCCGCAATAGGGATGAGCCGGACGACGCTCGGCGCGTGCTGGGTCACAACCATCCGGAACGCGATCGGCCGCTCGTTGCCTTCGCGGAAGCTGCCGTCGCCGCCACTCGCCTCGAGTGTCATTGTTCCGCCCGTGAGCAGCGTAAAATCGAGAGGCTTATCCGCGGCCACGAGCAGTTCCGCGACGGGCGGCGCATCCGCAGGGCGAATCCCCGCTTCCGGCCATGGAGCCAGCATCTCGACCGTCGCCGCATTCGTACTCATCGACGCGACGACCGTTTCAGTCGCGCCATCGGTAATCCATTGGCGTATGGCGTCGATCGTCTCCTGTGGCAGCTCTGCACCGCCAAGCGGCATGCGCTCGCCGACGGTCGCCGTTCCTTCAATCTTCTGGATCAGATAGCTGTCGTCAGGATTGCCAGGATCGACCCGCAGGATTGACGGCACTTCGACGCTCGGCACGTTGACGAGCATCGCGAATGACATGCCGTCTTCGAGACGCAGGCCCTGCGGCGCGGCGGCGCCGGCATGGCAATTGGTGCAGATAGGCGTAAAGACATTCTCCTGAATCGACGCCAGCGTGGCTTCGATCGGCGGATCGCCGCCTCCGCCTCCGCCACCGCCCCCGCCATCGCTGTTTCCTCCGGAGCAGGCGCTCAATGTCAGGGCAATCAGCATCGAGAGCTGTCGAGTTGGCAGCATGGCGGTCACCCACGGTTGTTTACGCCGGTAAGTTCCGCCGGAGGACAAAAAGGTTCAGAGTTGGTCGGCCGTGTAATCTATGTCGATGTCACGGCCGCGGATCCGCTCGTTCGTGTTCGCGCTGATCTTCGGCTTCGCGTTCACGGGCTATCTCCAGCGCCAGGGCGTCGGCATCGTGGCCGAACGGATCATGCCGGAGCTCGGCCTGACCCAGGTGCAGGTCGGCTGGATCATCACCGCCTTCCTTTTGACCTATGCGATCTTCCAGGTACCGGGCGCGCTCATCGGGCAGCGATTCGGAGCGCGCCGGACGATTACCGCCTTCGGACTCCTGACCGTCATTGCTAGCGTATTGACTGCCGCCGCGCCGGTGATCGCCGCCGCAGGCCTCATGTTCACTGCCCTTCTGCTCGCGCGCTCGCTGCTAGGCGTCGCGCAGGGCGGTCTGTTTCCGGTGGCCTCGGGGACGATTCGATTCTGGTATCCGGTGACCGCCTGGTCCTCGATGGTTGGGCTGATGGTGACCGGGCTCTGGTGCGGCGCGGCAACGGCGTCGCCGCTCGTTGCCTGGCTCATGCAGGCCTACGGCTGGCAGGCCGCGCTGCTCCTGACCAGCGTTCCATCGGTGCTGCTCGTCGTCCTCTGGTACGTCTTAGTGCGCGACCAGCCCGAGCTGCACCCCGCCGTCACGGCCGCGGAGCTCGCGGAATTGAAGTCGAATCCGCGCCATGACGCCGCGGCGCCGCTGACCGCAAGACGCATCTTCCGCGTGCTTGGCGAGCCGCAGATCCTGCTGATCACGCTCTCCTACCTGATCATGAATTTCGTCTTCTATCTCGTGACCTTCTGGAGCTTTCTGTACCTCGTGCAGGAGCGGAAGCTCTCCGTCCTCGAAAGCGGATGGCTCGCCGCCCTGCCCTTCGTCGTTGCGGGAATCGCCTCGGCGACCGGCGGGCGGATCGCGGATGTATTGCGCAGGCGCTTCGGCGATCGCGCCGGCCCGCGCATCCTGCCGCTCGTCACCTTGCCGCTCGCGGCCGTCTTTCTCTATCTGACGGTTTCGCTCGCGAGTCCATATTCCGCGATCGCGGCGCTCTGTCTCGGTTTCGCCTGTGTCGAGCTCAACGAGGGAAATTATTGGGGCGAGGCGATGCGGCTCGCGCCCAACGACTCCATGGCGGCGACCGCGGTCCTGAACACCGGCGGAAACCTCGGCGGGGTCATCGGCACGCCGATCATCGCCGCGCTCTCCGCATCGCAAGGCGGCTGGGGCGTCGTTTTCGGTGCGGGCGCCGTTACGTCTGTCATCGCCGCCTTGCTCTGGCTAACCATCCATCCGGGACGCGGAGAAAGGAAATGACGAGCATTGAGTCGACGGAAAAACCGCAGCGGGCGATTCTGGACTGGCCTGTCGTCACTGACTCCGCAGGCTGGAACGCGAAGGTAACGAGGACGACCTAGTCTCTAATCGGCATGGTGAGCATCGACTTGGCCATCGGAACGCCGTTCAACCAACCTGTGACTTTACATTCGCATGTTGGGCCTGATTGGAAATCAAGCTATTCAAGGGCTTGCCCTGCCGCCGGATGATAAATGGGCGGAAATGACGTAAAAGAAGACATGATTTTTCAGACCCAATTGTAGTTAGACGGCGATCAAAAAATGGTGCTGGCTCTTCGATTAGTTGCGGTGATGCTCTTGTTACTTGGCGCTCTTGGGGCACT
>DAIRVV010000014.1:0-21676 GCA_036802645.1 Steroidobacteraceae bacterium | reverse complement strand
CGTATTCCTGTAGAGAACGGCGAACTCGTCCTGTCCCAGGGCTGATCGGCCAGGACCCAAGTCATCCCGCCCGCGTGGCGTCAGCCGCGCGGGCGGGCTCATTTCAACCTTGACCTACTCGACAATTCGCGCCGAGGCCACCGCGACACGGAACTGGTCCGCGCTCTGGAACGGTCCGAGTCCCGTTGCGACCTGTGCCTGCTGGCCCGCAGCGAGCGTGCCGTTCAGGCTTCGCCGCAGCTCGCGCTGCCGGCCTTCGGTGTCGGCGTAGTGGACTGCAATCGAAATTCCAGTCACCGGAACTCGCGTCGCGTTTCCGACCGCGACGAAAAGCATGCCGCGGGCATCGAGCGCGGCCTGGGTGCGTATGTATTTCCCCGGATTCTGCGGAAGCTCGAGCCGCATCAGTTCGAGGCTGGCTGCCTGGCCGATCTGGCCCTCGTCGCTCGAGGCTGCCGCGTAGTACTGCCTCGCCGCGTTGAGATCGCGCGCACGCGACGCGACGTTGCCCAGGGCGAAGTAAGCGGCGCCGGTCGGCAGCAGCTTCAGGCTGGTCTCGAGATCGTGGCGAGCGTTCTCGTCCTGCTTCTGGCGCTCGGCGATCAGTCCCCGTTGCAGGTGGTAATAGAAGAACCCGTCGTTTCGCGCGATAGCGTCCGAATACGCCTTGGTAGCGGCTGGAAGCTGTTTCTGGAGCAGGTGGGCATCGCCCTTCAGCGCGTGGAAATGTCCCTCACCCGGAACCAGCTTGATCGCCTGCTCTGCTTTCGCGAGCGCAACCTCAGGCTTCTTGTCCTTGAGTGACTTGCGGCCTTCGTCGTAGGCGTCGTACGCGGGCTTGGCCTTCATCGCCTGCGCCATGGCGGCGGCGTAGGCCTCGGTTCCCATTTCCCCGCCCTGCGGATACTTGGCCGCGTGCCTTCGGTTTGCGTCGACCCGCTCCTGCGAAGGCGGATGGCTGGCAAACAGTCCCGCGAGCCAGCCGCTGTCCTTCTTGTCATTCATGCGCACGAACATTTCCTGCAGCGACACCGCGCCGCGGGCGTCGTAGCCCGCCTTGTTCATGTACTCGATGCCGTATTTGTCGGCCTCGAGCTCGGCATCCCGCCCATATCGATGAAGCACGAGTTGGGCCGCGAGGCCGGCGCCCGCCATGTAGAGATTGCCGTAATCGCTGTCGCTGCCGGCCACCTGCGCGGCGAGCAAGCCGCCCTGCAACAGCATGCCGCGGCTCATCTGCTGTGCCGAGTGCCGCGCCGCGGCATGCACGATCTCATGACCCAGCACGGCAGCCAGCTCGGATTCCGATTTCAGCTCCATCAACAGGCCGCGATTGACCGCGATCTTGCCGCCGGGCAAGGCCCAGGCATTCGGAATGGTGTTGTTCAGGACCACGAATTCATAGGGCAGCTTTCGATCGCTCACGGCCGCCAGGCGATTCCCGACGCGCTGCACGTAGCTCGTCAGACCGGGGTCCATCACATAATCGCCGCCCTCGGCCTGACGCATCGGCGCGTAATTCTTCTGGCCGATCGAGAGTTCGGTTCCCTCGCCGACGAGAATCAGCTGTTTCTCGCCGGTCACGGGATTGGTCGAACATGCCGCGAGTGCCGTGGCGAGAGCCACGGCCGGCCAGGCGACGGTGAACCTGCGTTTCACTGTCAGAATCCTATCGCAAGCTGTCGGGTCACGCAGATGCGGACGTGTTCAGGAGGTCCGTCAGCCTGTCGACGTCGATGTTGCCTCCCGACACGATGCAGACGACCTTGCCGCTTCCCGCGCGACCCGACAGCGCGGCTGCGACGCTTGCGGCACCGGCGCCTTCGGCAATGATGCGGTTGCGCTCCGCCATCAGCCTGATCGCGATGCCGATCTCCGCGAGTGTCGAGACCAGAACCCCGTCGAGGAGCGCGCGCGCGCGTTCCAGCATCTGCGGAAAGACCGACCCGCTGCCAATGCCATCCACGAAAGACGGGCGGTAGTCGACTGTCCGCGGCAGGCCGGCGGCGAACGAAGCTGCAAGCGGGGCCCCGGTCTCGACTTCGGCCGCAAACAGGCGGCAAGCCGGTGCGACTTCGCGGATCGCGGCTCCGATGCCACTTGCAAGTCCGCCGCCGCCCCAGGGTATGACGACAGTCTCGACATCCGGCAGATCTTCCGCGATCTCGAGACCGATCGTTCCGTTGCCAGCCATGACGTACGAGTCATCGAAAGCGTGGATGAATGTGCCGTCAATACCCGGGTATGCGCGGTCCTGGAATGTCTGCCACCAGCGCTCGAACGGCGCCTTGATGACCCGTCCGCCAAGACGCTCGATGGCAGCGACCTTGGCGGCCGGAGCAGTGTCCGGAGCGATGACCGTGCAGGAAATGCCTCGCTCGCGCGCGCACCACGCGACGCCCTGCGCCATGTTCCCGGCGGAAGCCGTGACGACACCGCGCGCAAGCTGCTGCATCGGAATGTTCGCCATGGCATTGGCGGCGCCGCGGATCTTGAACGACCCGATCGGCTGGAGATTCTCGAGCTTCAACCAGATCTCGGCCGGCGCCTCGCGGAGGCCAAGCCGCACGAGCGGCGTTCGAAGCGCAATTCCGGACAGTCGCGCACGCGCTTGCCGGATGTCGGCGAGGGTCGGTAGCATCGTGGGGCCCGATACTACCCGTTATGAATTTCGCGTCCGCCGATTTTTGCCCAGGTGTCTGCGATTTCGCGGGCGTCCGCGCCGGTGCGCGCCGCGACCATGATCAGGATGTCGCCATTCTTGACGGCGGATTCGTATTTGCGGATCCGTTCGGGCGGAATTCCCCAATCGCCGAGCGCCCCGATGAGTCCCGCGGCCACGCCCGCGGCGCCGGCAGCCGTCAGCGCAATCGCAATGGGGCCGGCGACGAATCCGATGGCCGGGACGGCAACCGCAGCGCCGACGGCCGCGAAGATTGCGACGAGAATTCCGACCCGCCCGCCCTTCGGACCGCCGAGCTCGCCGCCCTCCGCCTTGCGGTCGGCCAACTCAGCCTTGATTTCATTCCTGGTGGCGAGCAGGCGTTGCCGCGTGCCTTCGGAGACGACGACATTCAACTGGCCGGGTTCGTAGCCGCGATCGAGGCAGGCCTGAAAAGCGCGTTCGGCTGAGTCGCTGTCCGAGAACAGACCACACAGCCTGTGTTCGCGCGCAGCGTGAGATGCGACGGACATCGGGAGCATCGTGCGGGGGCTGCGGCTGTCTGTCTGTAAGCCCGGGACTACAGTGTCAGGGGTGGGTGCGCCCCTCTGGATTGTGACGGGAATCACATTTCCAGAGGCACGTCGATCTGTCCCATACAATTGAGTGGACTCATGTTTTCATGCGCGGGCCCGGACGGCCGGGAGCCGCTAGAATGGCGGCCATAGGGGATCCAACACGGGCAACAACATGGTCGCGCTATTCCTTCGCCGCTTTCTCGGTCTGTTCATTCTCTCGGCGACTGTCCTGGCGGGACCGGCGTCGGCGGCCGTCCAGGTGCGTGTCGAGGCACGGCCGGCCGCGGATCCAATCCAGGCTTTCGTGCGGGTTACGGACAGCGGCGGAGTTCCGGTAACGGGGCTGACGTCCGCTGATTTCACGATCGCGGTCGACGGCGTCAATGTTCCGCTGCAGGCGTCGGACCTGACGCTGCCTCCGTCCGAGGATCCGAATCAGCGTGTCTCAGTCGTCTTCGTGATGGACTATACGTCGAGTGTCACGACGGAGTTTCTGGTCCCGATGCAAACCGCCGTTATCGACTTCATCAACGCGATGAACGTCGGTGACTTCGCCGCGGTCGTCAAGTTCAACAACACGACGGGCGCGAACGTCGTCGCTGCGTTTACCGAAATTGACGGCGTGGGCGGCGCAAACAACCAGGCGCTCGAAGACGCCGTGCTGGCGGATTATCCCGGTGACGGCTCCAACATTCTCGACGCAATCAATGTGGGGGTCGAGCAGTTTGCCGCGGCCACACTGCCGGCCGGCCCCAAGGCCGTCATCGTGGTCACCGACGGCATCGATTCGCATTCGACAACCACGGCGGACGACGTCATTGAATCCGCCAACGACAGCAGCATTCCGATATTCTCGATCGGCATCGGAGAACCCGACCAGGAGGCCCTGGACCTGATGGGCTTGCTCGCTACGGATACCGGCGGCCAGTTCATTCCGGCACCGACCGAGCAGGAGATCGCGGACGCTTACGCATCCGTTTCGGCGCTGCTCACCAGCGAATACCTGATCACGATCCCCAATGCTTCGTTGCCTGCACCCATCACCGACTGCGCCGAACATGACCTCGGGGTCACGGTGACGGGCCAGACGACGGTGACCGAGGAGTTCACGCGCCGCACTTGCAACACGACGCCGGACGCTTTCACGTTTACGCCGGCGACGAATGTCGACGTAGGCGAGCCTGTGACCTCCAACATCGTAACGATCACGGGTATCGAGGCGCCGGCACACATCAGCGTCATCCAGGGCACCTATTCGATCGGCTGCACTGCAACTTTCACGAACGATCCAGGCACGATCGCCGACGGCGAGACCGTTTGCCTAAGGCAAACGTCGGCCAATCTGCCCTCCACGTCGAGAACGACGACGCTGACTATCGGCGGATTCGCCGCCACGTTCACGACCACGACCCGTGCGGATTCAGGCGGCGGCGGTGGCGGCGGTGGCGGTGGCGCCACCGGGCTGCTCGAGCTGCTGCTCGCAATGGGAGCACTGTTCATGGTCCGGCGCCGGACTGCCTGAGTCAGGCTGGCTTCGACTGAAGATGAGGAAGCCCCGGCGCAGGCTGCGCCGGGGCTTTTTGTTGACAGGATTCCATCAGCGGCCGCATTGCACAGCGGCGCGACGGCTCAGGGCGTCGGCAGCGCGAACGACCCGTGAACGTAGACGTTGTCGAAGGTCGCCGCAGCCGAGGCCTGGTTGTCTGCGCTGCTGACTGCGAGGCCGACATAGACCTTGTTCTTCAGGCTCGTGAGCTTCACCTTGCCGCACTCCTGCCAGCTGATGCCATTGGCGGACCGGTAGCAGATTACGGTGGACGACCGGCGCACTAAACGCAGCCAATATGGCGCTGCGGCATCGAGCTGCGGCTCACTGACCTGCTGGGCCTCAGCCCCGATCGTGGTGCGAACGATCATTCCTGCCCCCGCGCCCGGCGAGACATACGCCAGCGCGTGGCGCGCACCGCCGGTCAACTGTTCACGCAGCATCACGCCCGCCATCGGGCCGCCGCTCGTGTCGGACTGTGTCGCGATCCGGGCAGTGACCTGGCCGTTGCCGGTCAATTGAGTCCAGGCATAGAAAAAACCGTCGCTTGCCCCGTTGAACCCCGTTCCGGATCCTTCCATCGCAATCTTCCCGTCGGCGGAATTGAGCAGCCCGGATGTTCCGGCGTCGCCGACGCCCAGACCCCTGAGTTCCGGCAGCGAAATGAATGCTCCCTCCCCGTTCGCCAGCGCAGGTTCCAGGACGCTCGACCAGATCGCGTAGCCGGTGTCGTTCAGGTGAATCCTGTCCGAGCGGTAGTACGCGCGGACAAACCTGCCATCGCTGCCGAGGAGCGCGGAGGCCGTGTCGATGTAAGTGCAGCGGGGAGTCTGGTCGCACAGGTCGGCAATCATCTGATTCAGCGCAACCGCCTGTGGCCAGAGCCCCCAGAACTTCGGGCTTGGCTTGACGGAAATGAGGTAAATGCGTGTTTCGGGAAGCGCCGTGCCGATGCGCTGGACGACCTGTGTCATATAACCGATGACGTGGTCGGGCGACATGCCGACCTGGAGGTCGTGGTCTCCCTCGTAGATCACGACCGCCCGCGGCTCATACGGGAGCACGACGCGGTCGAGATAGAAGTCGAGATCCTCGGCGGTGCTGCCGCCAAACCCCCGAGGGATCACCTCGAGTGGCGCAAGGTCGTTGCGAATACGGGTCCACAGGCGGATTGTCGAGCTGCCAGTCACCACGACAGCGCTTTCCGGCGGCGGAAACCTGGCGGCCTGACGCTCAAACGCGCTGATTGCGCTCTCGAAGTCGGTCGCCTGCGCGGCTGCAACGCTCGATTGACCCAGTCCGAGAAGCAATACAGAAACGGCAGCAATCGCTGGGCCGAAGCGACGCGTGGCGTCAATCAATTTCATGTTTCTCTCCACGAATCGCTTCGGGTCATTATGACGGACATTGGATGCGGACGTATTTTACATATGCTCGCTTCGTGCACGTTGCGATGCGACCGAACATGTGAAGTGACTCACAAAATTCATATCAATATTTTTTCGCGGGCGTACACTCCCCGTCGCAACCGTGGGGAAACCCGACTGGCAGGAGCCGTTTTTGAAGGAGTGACCCGGGAGAGGGAGGTCGCGGACGGTTCGCAGAACGATTGATTAAATAAATCCCAGAAGGGGGGATACTCATGAAGTTGCAGAAAAAGCCGATTGTGGCCGGTTGCTTGACCGCGCTCGCCGGCCTCCTGTCGGCGCAAAACGCGTTCGCAACGGGTGCGTGCTACGCGTTCCAGAGCTCGGATCCCGTGATCAACAGTGCCTATGACGGCCCGCCGCTGGTCCTTCGCTATATCTCGACGAGCGTCGGGTCGATCAACACGGATACGGAGGCTCGGCAGTTGCAGCATCTCCGGCAGACTGCATTCAGTCTGGCGGGCAAGGCCACAGCCTTGATCGACTATAGTTGCAATGGCGATACCGCCTCATGTCCAGGGACGGAGTCGGTAGGTCAGGTGCGCCTGATGACCACCATCGATGGCGCCATCATTGTCGGCAAGCCGCTGTCCGGCGTGTCCACGCCTGACGAACCCGGCGCGCATATGGGCATCAACATGCACCTGCTGCGCAGGGTGCTCGGCGGCTACGTTGGCGTCGGACCGGTCGACCTCGAGTGCACGACATCCGAGACCACCCCAACGCCGTCGTACTGGCGCTGCAATATCCGCGTCGAACTGGACGCGCCGTTCGAATACGGGCTCTTCTGGCAGCTCGCGTTGAACGACGAAATCCAGCTGCGGAAGCTGCCGGCCAACCAGGTAGCCGCGTGCAGTGTGTTCCAGGACGGCGAGCCTGTGGTGTATCCGGAGCCGCTGTAAGCGACGCCGAGTCAACTGACTGATCGAAAAACCCGAGCACGGGTTGGCTGAGGTAGCGCCCCGGTCGTCTCGCGAGGGCCGGGGCGCTTTTCTTCCAGCTCAGTACGTGATGCTCACGCTGCCGGAGCAGGTCGACGTATTGAGGTTGCAGACTTTGTAGCTGTATGTGCCGAGCGTCAGTGGGCCATCTCGCTTGGCGCCGTCGTTGGCAGTCGTGAATTTGCTCGCGCCGCGGTAATAGTTCACCTTGATGCCGGTCGCACCACTCCAGTTGAGCCGCGCGTAGCGCTTGCCATTCGCGCTGACCTTGGTCACGGTCAGGCTGATTTCCGCCGACGGGGGCGGCGGCGGCGGTGCGATCCCGCCGAGATAGTCATAGGCGGACTTGGCCTGCACGATGCCATAGCCGTACGAGTTGTCCCTGCCGGCCGTGCCCTTATCGAGCGCCGTCAGCCGCAACGCGTCGCGGATCTCCGCATTCGTCTTGGCTGGATAATGGCTCCAGATCAGCGCCGCGACGCCGGAGACGTGCGGAGTCGCCATCGAAGTGCCATCGTAGGATTCGTAGCCGTCGCCAGGGCCCGTCGAATTGACGAGTGAGGAATCGGCGTCGATGTGGGCAAGCGCGGCCAGGCCATCTTCTCTGCTCAGGCTGATGGCAGGAATCGTGCTGGTGCCGTTCAGCGTCGCGGCGAAACCGCCGGTGACGTTGTTGTAGATGGCGGCACCGACGCCGCCGCCCGAGAGCACATTGTTCACCTTCTGTGCGAACGTGATCGAGCCGCGCTGGCAAAGGACCACTTTTCCGCTCCAAAGGCCGGCGCTGTCGCAGAGCCCGCCGTTCACCAGGGCTCCGGCGGCATCTACGCGCGCCGATCCCACCACGTTCTCGCCAAACAGAATCCGGTCGCCCGCGCTGAGCCTCGAAACCTTGAATGGCGTGGTCGAGATCACGTCCACGCCAGGCGCCGCCAGCTCGACGTCGGCATTCCGCTGGGAAAAACTCGCCACCGTCCCTGAGCTGTCGACGGCCGCCACGGAAACGACCGACGCATAGCCGGCGGGATACGAAGTCGAAATGCTACTGCCATTGCCGGCCGCTGCAACCGACAGGACACCGGCGTCGTATGCGCTCTGGAACGCATTTTCCTCGGCGGCGCTCGACGTCGAACCGGCAAGGCTCATGCTGACCACCAGTTTCTGGCCCGTGCCGGCGACTGCATCCTGGCAGCGATTGAGTGCAGCGATGAGGTCCGACGAGTAGGTCCAGGCGCAATTCGATCCGCTGAAAACCTTCTCGATATGCATGTGGAGCAAGCCGTTGCGATTGACACCGACGACACCGACGCTGTTATCCAGCGCCGAAACCGTGCCGGCCACATGCGTGCCGTGCCTGCAGTCATCTTCGTACCAATTTCCGGTGCCCGGGTCGCTCGAACCGGTGATATTCGTGTCCTGCAGATCCTCATGCGCCAGGTGGTAGCCCGAATCAATGACGCACACGGTGCTGCCGACTGATGCACCAGCCGAATTCAGGGCTGCATCGTCGGCCTGGACCAGGCTGATGCCGTAAGGACTGGTTTGGCCCATCGGATAGCGGCGCTGATCGACCTCGACAAACTCGACGTTTGGGTCATTGCGCAGCTCATGCAGGGCCTGCTCCGTCAGGCGAACCGCCACAAGCTTTTGCCGCGGCTCTTCGAGCAGCACATGGCCCCCGGTCGCGGCCACCTTCCCGGAGGCGCCTGAGAAGTTCCGGAACTTCACCAGATAGCGGCCGTCCCTTTGAGCCGCAATCTCGTCGGCGTTGACCGCCGGAACGGCGAGCAAACCGATCTTCAGTGCGACAATGACGCACCAACGGGTCGATGTTTTCATTGGACCCTGCCTCCCCCTTGCGCCAGGTACGCGTTCCGGATTCGATTCGACGGAGCGGCGTACTGACGCAGCGATCGTGTAGGGGTCCCGTCAGGACGTCAAGCAGATTGAGGCTTCATGCTCGCACGATCGCCCCACACGAAGCAGCTCACCACATTTTCCATAATGCTGGTAAGCGCAATATGCTGCGCGACAGGCGGATGGCAGCGCGGGCATGCTCTGCGTCATGCCACCACGACATCACCGTGGCGGCCGCGAGCCAGGATCTGAATTCGAAGGCGGTGAAGCGCCGTGGTCATCAGCAAAGCCAATCGCTATGTATTCATCGAAGTGCCGCAAACGGCATCAACTGCAGTGGCGGTGGAGCTCATCGTCAATTACCAGGGACGACGAATCCTGCGGAGACACTCGGATTACGGTGAATTTTTCCGGACGGCGTCAACGGAAGAAAAACAGTATCGCGTTCTCGCAACGATCCGAAATCCGCTCGATATCATCGTCAGCAAATTCGTCAAGGCCCGGGATAAGCATGGAGAGCTGTACGGCGAAGCGCGTCTTCCCGATGCTCCATGGGGTTACCGCTTTCGCCAAGAGGCCAGGGAACTGGCATTCATCGAGAAGCACGGCCACGATTTTGAGGCATTCGTGCGCAAGTTCTGCAAACGCATTTACAACAGCCGCGCATGCCTGTTACCCCCGCATGCACATGTACTCCGTTACGAACGGCTGAACGACGATTTCGCCGCGTGGCTACAAGTCACCGGATTGCAGATGATCCGACCGTTACCTCGGACCAACACGACCGAAGGACGCGAGCGTGATTTTGTGGCGTGGTATCCACCTGGAATCAGGTCTCATGCAGCGCGTGTTTTCGGTCCGTATCTCATGAAGTGGGGATACGAGCTGCCCGGGGGCTGGCCGGAAATCGAACCATCGACGCTGGATCGCCTGATGTTTCGTGTCGACACGATCCTGCGCGAGTTCTATTTCCGGCATCTCCACTACGGATGGATCGTGCCACGTGCCCGGAATATCAAGCACATTCAGGGACGCTAGAACGCGGGAGCAGGCGCCGGCCAAGCAAGCATAAAAAAACCCCGGCGTGCAGCCGGGGTTTCTATTTCAGGTGAGAGCTGGCCGTCCGCCTACGAGCCGCTGCCCTCGAATGCCCCTTGATCAGGCGCACCGTCCTTGGGCCGGGTCACGTCGTCAAAATCAATTGGCGGAAACACATTGCTGCCTTCATTCCGAGCAGGGCTGCCGACCTTCAGGCGGAAGTTCCGGCGAACCGGGTCTGCAAACAGCATCTGTGAGACCGTACCGATACGATTGTTGATCTGGTCGACAATTCCGGGAGTCTTGATCACCGGATTGCCGCCGGCACCCGCAACGATATTGTCGCGCACGACCCCCGCAAGGACATTGTTAGCCAACTCGATCGCGCCCTGGCGCGGACTGACGATCGTGTTGTGATAGACGAGCGGAACCGGCTTCTCGAGGCCGTCCTGGCCGCCAATGTTGATGCCAGTGCTCTTGCCCATGAACGAACGCCATAGACCACCCGCGTCCACAATGACGTTGTTCCAGATTTGCGCGATGAATGGGCCTCGACCCTCAGAGATTCTCGGGCCGTCCTGTGTCCAGACTTGAATCCCGTGCTGACCCGTCGTTTCGATCCAGTTGTTGTAAATCTTGGCGGTGCCTGAGGTGTTCTGGATTCCCGAATACTGTGAAGACTTGCTTACGGTTCCGTTCTTGCCCGCTCTGCGGACTTCGTTGTGGTGGATCAAATTGTTGCCTGACCACATCGACTTCGTATTGATTCCTTCCCAGCCGGTGTCCTCAACCCGGTTGTATCGGATCTCGATGTTGCGCAGCGGAAGATCGCCTTCCCCATAGTTTGGGCCTATGTACATCCCCTCGCTGTTGACGTCGTGGATAAAGTTGTCCTCGATCAGGATTCCTTCACGCCATATTCCTGGATAGCTGCTTCGGTTGATTGCGTTGTCGTTGATACGGATTCCACTCCCGTTTTTCGCGATTGCAGGCCATGTCCCGTCAATTTCGACATTGCGAATCGTCACAAAGCGGGACAACCCTGCAATCCTGAGAAACGCGGACGGCCCGCCGCCCCCCGTCATCGTCACCTTGATGCCATACGTCTTGCCCGACGGCGCGCCGTTCCACTTGTAGCTGCCGTCGATGTCGACATCAATGCAGTTGTTGCAGCTCAATATGAATCCACCAACGGAACCCGATGTACGACGTATGACCGCCGGTCCGTTTCCGTTCGGATCGTTCCTGACGATGATTGGATTGCTCGACGTGCCTTTGCAATCGTGGACTGTCAATGGCCCACGGGATCCCGACGGGAGAGTCACCGTGTCGCCGGGCTTGACTGAAGAACAATTGAACTTGAGAGCTTGGGCTGAAACCTTGTGGTCGGCTGCCAGCGTTATTTGATTCGCGCCAAAAGTGGTGACGGCGATAAAGGCCAGTTTTACGACGGAGCGTGCGAGTGCTGATGCATCAGCGCGAATTTGCGGCATTGACGGATTCCCCCCACTGTTTCAAGCGGATTAGAAGATGCGATTTGGTTCTAACGGCAGCGCAGCGAGTGCGGAACCGATCAGACCTGGCCCCTGGGACATTCCATGTCCCCGCTGCCGGCAGCAATCCTGCTAGTAGGACGCCGTCAGTAAAATCCGACCCTGTCGCCATGAAGCGACAGAAAGCTGCACTGATGACTCGAACTGGGCCCGCTCACATCGATCAGTCATCTACTTCTCCCGAGAAAAACTGCGCCCGCAATTCAAATTGGCAACAGGCCACGCTCCTCAACGAAATCGATGACAGCGATCGGATCACGCGATGGCTCGATGCAGTGAATGTAGGACAACACGAGAGCGTTGGATCGTAGATTTTTGACGTCGCGATGGAAACGGCGCGCGTGTGAGCTCCTACACGCCGACGTAGGAAATAAAAGCCGTCCCCTCCCGGTCTCATGGTTAGCCTCACACAGGAGCGCGTTCCATGATCACGAAGCGCCGAATAGCGTTTTCGTTCATCGCCTCGATGTTGCTATCCGGAGCGGCATTCGCCGTCGACCTCCAGGACGGGGCCGTGTACGTAATGACGAACCAGCCTACCAATGCGATCGTCATCTTCGACCGGCTTGGAAATGGCAGTCTGACGCGTGTAGGACAAGTCGGGACGGGAGGCCGCGGCAATCCTTTCAAGCAAGGTACCGTCCTGGCGACAGATCCGCTGGCGTCCCAAGGCGCCCTCACGCTCGGCCTCAGTGATCGCTATCTGTTCGCGGTCAACGCCGGCAGTAACGAAATCTCCGTGTTTGCCATCCGCAAGACGGGAATCACGCTTGTCGATCGAGTGCCTTCGGGAGGCACTCGCCCGATCAGCCTCACAACGCGCGGGAATCTGCTCTACGTGCTGAACGAAGGTGGGACGCCGAGCGTCACGGCCTTCACAATTGCCAACGACGGTGACTTGACGCGACTTGCGCAGTCGACCCGGGCGCTGCCGAGCGGCGACATGGCAGATCCTGCGCAGGTGAGCTTCACACCCGACGGGGAGCGGCTCGTCATCACCGAGAAGCGCACGAACCTCATTGCAGTTCTGCAAGTGAGGCCCGACGGCCGCACAGGCGCCCTGACCATCACGCCCTCAAGCGGCGTGACACCGTTCGGCTTCGGATTCGCACGCGGTCGCCTGATCGTGTCGGAAGCCGCGGCCGGGGTGGACGGCGAATCGTCGGTGTCATCATATGCGGTCTCAGACGGCGGCCTTGAAGTCATCAGCAGCGCCGTTCCAGACTTCGGGACGGCCGCCTGCTGGCTCGTAGTCACCGGCGACGGACGGTATGCGTACACGTCGAATACCGGCAGCGGCCAGGTATCGAGCTACCGGGTCAGGGATAACGGTACGCTGGCGCTGCTCGATGCGACCGCCAGCGATACGAGCGATACAAGTCTTCCGATCGACATGGCGCGAAGCAGCGACAGCCGCTATCTGTACGTGCACCTGGCGGGCACGCGCGCGGTCGCCGTCTTCCGGGTCCAGACGAACGGCGCATTGACCCGCCTCCAGACCATCGGCGGACTGCCGCGAGGCGCACAGGGGATCGCCGCGCGCTGAGGAAGCCGTCAGTCAGCGGTGGCAACCATGCGGGCGTCATTCAGCTTGTCGATGACTTCAGCCATCCTGGCGAAATCTTCCTTGAGCTGCACCAACTCCTCCGCCTGTTTCTCCAAGGTTGCGATGCGAGTTGTCTGTGCCTGCGTGACGCCGTGCTGCTTCTGAAATTCATTCAACAGCAGCGTCGCCAGCAGATGATAGCTTACGGTCTCAGGCTTCCCGTCCTCGCCGTATACCATCAGCTCCGGGAACGCCTCGGCCACCTCCTCTGCTATGAGCCCAAACTGCAGCAGCTTGCTGCCGTCATCGTCTGCTTCTCTGTAGCGGAATGTCACAGGCTTGAGCACGTACAACCTCTCGCTCACATTTCCCAACTGCCGGATGTCTTCCTTGAATTCTCGAGAGGACTTAATAGTACCGAGCAGACCGTTTGAGTCTATGATCACCGCCGTCGCGGAAGATGATTCTGCCTTTTTGCCGCGAAAGCCCGCGATGTAGGTTTTCTTTTGAAAGGCGCTGGTACCGATGCGGATCACTCCATTGTCGACGGAACTGCCTCTCGTGCCTGCGCCAATCATGATGTTGTCACTTCCAGGGGTGACGGCATAACCGCCTTCATATCCCATGGCGACAGCCGCCTACGGAGTGTTTCCCTCGAAAGCACCTTGGTCAGGAGCCCCATCTTTAGGCCGAGCCACTTCGTCAAAATCCGTTGGCGGAAAAATACTGCTACCTTGATTCCAAGCAGGGCTGCTGACGCTTAAGCGGAAATTTTGGAGTCCCGAGTCTACAAACCCCATCTGCGAGACCACACCGACACGATTATTCAACAGTTCAACGAAACCGGGAACGATGATGGTTGGATTGCTGCCGGTCCCAGCAACGATATTGTCGCGCACAAATCCCCCGCCGACATTGCTGGACAAGCTGATTGCACTCTCGCGCGAATCCACAATCGTGTTGTTGTAAATATACGGAATTGGTTTCTCGCAGCCGTCCTGGGCGCCAACGCTGATACCAAAGCTACTTTGCATGAACGAACGCCATAGCCCACCGGCGTCCAAGATGACGTTGTTCCAGATATACGCTGAGAATGGGCCGCGTTTCTCGGACTCTTTTGGACCTTCCTGCGTCCACACTTGAATTCCGTGCTGGCCGGTGGTCTCGATCCAGTTGCTGTAGATGTTTACGGTACCTGCGTTGTTCATGATTCCCGAGTACTGTGAAGGCTTGTTCGGCTCGCCGTTCTTTCCCGCTCTGCGCACCTCATTGTGGTGGATAGAGTTGTCGCCTTCCCACATGGACTTGGTGTTGATCCCTTCCCAGCCGGTATCTTCAATCCGGTTGTATCGGATCTCGACATTTCGCAAGGGAAGATCGCCGTCCCGATAATTTGGGCCGATGTACATTCCCTCGCTTTCTATGTCATGGACATAGTTGTCCTCTATCAGGATGCCTTCACGCCAAAGTCCTGGGTATTCGCTGCTCTTGACTGAATGATCATTCACCCGGATACCACTTCCGCTGCTCGCGAGCACAGGCCATCCTCCGTCAATCTCGAGATTTCGAATTGCGATAAAATGAGACAGTCCACCGATCCTCAAAAACGCGGATGGCCCCCCACCGCCCGTCATGGTCACTTTGATGCCATAGGTCGTGCCTGTCGGCGCGCCCTGCCATTTGTAGCTGCCGTCAATTGCAACTCCGACACAGTCGTTGCAGCTGAATATGAACCCTCCAGCGGACCCGCTAGCACGACTTATGACAGTCGGTCCGCTCCCATCCGGATCGTTCCTGATGATGATCGGATTGGTCGAAGTACCATTGCAATTTCGAATGGTCAGAGGCCCGCGAGTGCCTGATGCAATGGTAAGCATGTCGCCCGACGCAACTGAAGAGCATTCAAATGTCTCAGTTTGGGGCGAAATCAGGTGGTCTACCGCCACCGTCGCTCTGGACATGTCACCGACAGCAGAAACCTCGCTGGCAATTTCAGAGTCTGCAAGAGCAAAGGCGCTGCGGCCGTTCGATACGTCTTCGCTGACTCCGGAACACAAGATAACTATTTGGACCGTGGCCGATGCCGTTTTTGACGAGTCTTGCAGGGAGGTCGCGATAATCGTCACCGCGCCACCTGTCGGGATTTCATCGGGCGCCGTGTAAACGCCCGCGCTCGAAATGACTCCTGCCGCGGCATCGCTTCCGTTTTCGTCGCTGACTGTCCAAGTTACTCTATCGTTCTTTGCATTTGACACGGTAGCATTGAATTGTTTTGTAGCGCCGGGCTGCACCGTCGCCGATGCTGGGGTAATAACAACCCGGATTGCCCGTGGCGCGGGACCTTCACTCGGATCGCCGCCATGGTTGTCGCCACCACCCCCACAAGCAGCAAGACAGAGGCTTGTGTTGATCAGCACGGACAGTGTAAGAATGAATCTGCGTTTAGCCGTCGGCGGCTTCATGGCACCTCGCTCGATTCGACTGGAAAACTTGAATTTGAAGGATCAGCCGGAATCGGCTTCGCTCGTCAGCGCGAAGAAATACCGAGATTGTGTCTGGGCCTCGTGATCCGACGAAGCCCTTGCTTTGGTCTCATCAACCAATTGGGTCCCCGAACCAGAAGAGGCGGGGATTACAGTGTCGATTATCGCGCCAAACCAATATTGGCCGATTCGGTTGAGAGAACCATTCGATTTACTCGCCCCCCCGGGCGTCCATGATCCGGACTCGAGCGGGGAAGATGTATACGCCGGTCTGATGGTTGCCGCAATACGTTTTTGGGCACCGGAGTTGGTTTCCTGGCCTTGTAGGACGTTCGGTTTTTCGCCGCGGCGGCAAGCAACCTAGGTTGGATGGCAATATTGCCAGCGCTATATACATGTGGTCGCGGACTTGACGGCGATGCGCACTACCCATCCTTGGCAGTTGCGATTTCAACTTGCCTATCTTGTGTCGCCAGATCATTGAAGGCAGGCGCAGGAGCCGCTCAATTCTTGACTCGCCCAACATTCCGCACTACCGATGCGCATCCAATTGAGATCTTCCGTTTACGACCAATTGCGTGATCGCAACCTTACGATTGTACGAGGGGCCAAATACTTCTGGGAGTGCCGTTTAATTCGAGTTCGCGCAGTCAGTCGCACGAAAGCGTATAAGGCTCCGTGCACAGACGCGCCAGCAAAACATCGGAAGATTGTTCGCCCACAGGTGGACAACTGGTCCAGCGCGGACCCCAGCGAGTCAAGGAAATGCCGGCTTACTGGACTGAGTAAGTTCTCGTGACAGTTTTGACCAGCCCCGCTTTGTCGGTCGCCTTGACTGTAAACTTCACGTTCGACACTGGGGCCGACGTATCTATTGCCGCGCCATTCGCTACCGGCGCGCTGCAACTTTGAATTCCCGAGAGGCTGTCTGCACAGCTGTACCGGGCAAGTACTGTCTGGTTTCTCGCGTAGACCGCTCCGTTGGCGGGCCTGGTGATCGTTGCGGTGGGCGCGACCGTATCGCGCCTTATGGTGATGGTCTTGGTCGCTGCACCACCAATACTTGCCGCCTGACAGGTGAATTTTTCGCCCGTTGTATCCGCTGTTACGCTTTTTGCGCCACATCCCGATTTCTTCGCAATGGGCGCCTGCGCGTCAGTCACCGTCCAAGCAAGAGCGACGTCTCCGGTAAACCAGCCATTCGTACCCCTGATTCCGGTCAATTTCGATTTGATAACGGGCTTCGTCGAATCTATCGGAGAAACAATGTAAGTGCGTTCGTTAGCGAATCCTGAGCGTTTACCCTGAGCCAGTATTTGGCCGAACTCGTTGACGCGCACTGCGTCGTGAAGCGTTACAAATGGTTTCAACGGGTCGGTGTCTGCTATGAGCGTGTTCAAATCCAGAATTGAGTTTGTTCCCGCGCCATAAATGAATGCTCGCGAAGAGCCATCTGCTCTGGTTGCGCTGCCGCTAATCTGACCATTGTCAGTGATACTGGAAGCCCCGCTTGAGCTGCTCCCACCAAAAGTTCCCAGGTCGATCATTGCTCTACCGTCGTCAAGAAACGCTCGAAAATCTCCATTTGGATTTTGAGAAATGCCAACAATGTGACCGGCGTAATTCAGGTCGTACACGTCGACTCTCTCTCCCCCGAGACTGCCGAGATCGATCATCGCGCCGTTGACGTACCGAAAGACGCGCATTGTATTGCCCGTCGTGAAGCCAAAGCCGGCGATGATGTCCGTTTCGCTTATCTTGACACCCGTGATACCTGAATAGCCCGGGACGGTTCCCAAATCCATCGTCTCTCCATCGCGATAAAGAAACACATGGCTCTCGCCCGCTAGTGTCCCACCACCTCCCGTGACCTGGCCGGCGTTGTTCATATCCCAAGCTGATAGGCTCGTGAACGTTCCCAGCGGCAGAAGGGTAATTACACCTTTGTCCCAAAAGAATGATCTAAACAACCCATTCGGTTGGAAGTTTCCCGCGCCGACAACCAGGCCGGCGTCATTGACGACACTTCCCTCAAGCGGCACGAAATCATCTGCTGGCAGCTTTACAAATTCTTCATTGACATAGACAAAAGCTCCGACTCTTTCGTTATCTACAAATTGGCCCACGATGTCGCCACGCCTATTCATTCCAAAACCAAACACCTGGGTCGCATCTGGTGCGAAATCGATCAGCGATCCATCTTTGAACAGAAAAGTGGTTTGAGTAGTTGGTTGTCGACCGTTGTAGAAACGGATCATCACGTCGCCCGCCTCGTTCAGCTCCAGACCCAAAGAATCGGAGAGGCCCTGGATGCCCGGGAGGGGAACGCGGGTCAACTTGTACTTTGGAGTTGCGGCAGATGCGCAGAAGGCGATTCCCGCGGTTGACGCCAGGATTACTGCAGCTCTAGCGAGCTGATCAGCGAGACGGACTGACATAGGCCCCTCCCTTGCCGACTGCCCTGCATGACTAATAGATATGAGATTACGATGCGCCGATCCTGGGGAATGTCAATGCAACTGCGGTACCCACACCGAACGGCGGAATTGATCAGCAATCGACCTGACCTGCCCGGCGAGGAGTTCTGGCAAACCAGCCGCGCGCTGCTCAATGTGGTTGCAGCCCTTTGGCCGATTCTGGGAAGCCCGGCGCCTCGAGGCAGCGGGTCATTTTCTCAGCGAGGGAGGCCTCGAAATTAATCTGGAGATCGGTGCGCTAGCGTACTGACACTCAGGAAGTGCGGGTGTAAAGCGTGTGCAGACAGTGTCCAGCAAGGGGATGACGCCATGCGCGCACACCCATTTCTGCCATTTCTGGTGAGAGCCGAAGAGCGACCCTGGCCGCGCGGCCACGATCAGGTGCGAGACGATCCAGAGGCAAGCTATCGAAGACTGTCCAATCTGGCATTGGTCGGTGTCTACTCCTGCGATTCCTTGGGTGTGATCCAGTTCTACAACAACCGCGCAGCGGAGCTCTGGGGACGCAAACCGGAGATTGGAGACACCGACGAACGTTTCTGCGGTTCCTCCATGCTATGTCGACCGGACGATAGCCCCATGTCTCATGAGCTATCCCCGATGGCCGACGTGTTGAGCGGCAAGGTGTCGGGCGTACATGACGCCGAATTGCATATTCAACGGCCCGATGGGTCGGGCGTCATCGTCATCGTCAATATCGCCCCGTTGACTGACGACGAGGGAGATATTGTCGGAGCCATGTGCAGCTTTTACGACGTAAACGATCGCGAGGACTCGAAGCAGTAGCTGCTTGATCAAAGCCAACCGGCACGCCCCCAGGATGGCGTGCCGGTGGCTTCTTCACCTGCTCAAGTTACTGACTGGGAGGCGGCGCTTCCTCGTCAGGTGACGGCGTTGGTTCAGTGGGCTGAGCCGTCTCATCCGGGTACGTTGGCGCCTCGGATCCCGGAGTCATCGCAGGATCTGCAGGCGGTGGGGCGTCAGCGGGTGCATCCGGGGCGGCAGCTGGCGTTTCTTCGGCCGGGACATCATCGGCTTGATCTGCGGCGCGATTGCAACCGCCGAGGATCAGGCCGCCAAGCGCGAGCGCCGCCAATGGGTAAAGTACATTCATGAGTGTCACCTCCTGATGACTGTTTACCCCCACCGCTCTTCGCATGATGTAGGAGATGAACACCCTTTCATGAGGGATTTAGAGATCGGCATGTGCCAGCTTCGGCCACCCGTGCCGACCCTGGAAACACTCACCCGATGGGGTATGGATCGAACCTGATTCTTCGCTCAAATCTCCGGTCGTGCTTCCCGCGTCGGCGTTCCTCCCCGCCCGAACTTCTCTCAAACAGGCAACGGAGCACATCAGGTGTGACTCCTGCAACCTCCGCAATCGTTCTGTGTGAGTAACCCTGCCGTGCGAGTGCCAGGAGAATATTGGGATTGCGCGTCATGCACCACCTATCAAGCTTCTGTACAACCCGCCATCCGTAACGAGAAGTAGCACGTTGCCGACCGCGAGACGTTTCCTTACGCCTCGAGAGAGCTGCAAAGACGGCAGTCGTAACGTGCGTGGCATGGCAGATGAATCACCAGTCTCCAAAAGCCTCAATGTGTTGTAGGTCCCGTCCGATACGGCGCACAGGTACGCTCCACTTGATCGCGGCTTCCCTTGGCGCGACGTGGATGCAGAAACAGAAACCCCGGCGCGAAGCCGGGGTTTCTAATCGGGCACGATTTTTTGCGAAGAGCGCGGACCTATTGTGAGACCGCAACCATTCGCGCGCGATCCAGTCGCTCAACCAGTTCCGCCATCCTGGCAACTTCTTGCTTGAGTTCCGCCAGCTCTGCTGACTGTTTCTCTAGCACTTCAATGCGACTCGCCTGTGCCTGCATGACGCCGTGCGCCTTCTGGACCTCATTCAGTAGCAGCGGCGCAAGCAAATGATAGCTCACGGTTTCCGGCTTTCCATCCTGCCCGTAAATCACAAGCTCTGGAAACACCTCAGCAACCTCCTCCGCTACCAATCCGAATTGCATTGGCTTTTCTCCATTTTCATCACTCTGTTTGTACTTGAAAGTCACCGGCCGCAATGCGAGCAGGCGCTCGCTTACACCGCTCATCGGACGAATATCTTCTTTTACTTCAAGCGAAGACTTGATGGTTCCGAGTTGTCCGTTCGCGTCGATAAATACATTAGTAGCTGCGGACAATCCGGTTTGCACGCCCCGAATACCGGCGATAAAGGCTTTCTTCTGATAGGTGCTGTTACCGATTCGTATCGCCCCGTTTTGAGCAGCAACGCCGTAGTTTTCGGCACCGATAATGATGTTGTCACTTCCGGTTATGACGTTCTTGCCGGCTCCTGCCCCAAGTGCGGTATTCCTGAGCCCGGTGGTGACGCCGCCCAATGCGTTGAAACCATTCGCGGTGTTGCGACTACCCGAGTCATTTGAATGCAGCGAATCGAAACCAGTCGCGGTATTTTCGCCCCCGCTGATATTGTTTCGCATGGAATTGGCGCCGCTAGCGGTATTGAAGTGTCCGGTTCTGCCTCTGAGAGAGTCAACGCCTATAGCAGTATTGTAGTTGCCGGTATCATTCGAAGACATTGCTCCTGCGCCGATCGCAGTATTGGATTCCCCTAGTTGGCGGTATCTATCGGCCCCATCCCAGTTGAAGCCACGCAATGCCGATTCACCGACGGCAGTATTCCCGCCAGCTTCAGTGCTCGCCCAAAGAGCAAAAGTACCGATTGCTGTGTTGCCGCCTCCAGTGGTGTTCTCCTCGAGCGCGGACCCGCCGACAGCCGTATTGTTCGTTCCGGTCCTATTGGCCTCGAGGGACCTTGCGCCCACCGCGACGTTGTATGTACCCGTGGAATTACCAACGAGTGCCGCGTAACCGGTCGCCGTGTTGCCGCCGCCCGTGGTGTTGTTCCCGAGCGCATAGGTACCCACTGCGGTGTTAGCTATGCCTCCCGTGCAACCGAAAAAATCGCAGTCAAAAGTAAAGTGACCCACATTCTCGGCCAATGCATGGGCGCCGACTGCAGTGTTCTTCCAGCCGTGCACATCTGAGCCCAACGCCTGGAATCCAAATGCGCTGCTGAGTGAACCATCAACATGCAACCCGAGCGCTCCCGCTCCAACGCAGGTGTTAGTGTCTGTACAAGCCGAATTAGCGATCGTACTGACGGCGATTCCACCAGCATTCAAACAAGCAAGAATCGAGATCCGAAGTACCAGGCTTTGATTTAGACGCATGTTCGTCCCCCTAGTTGTCTTGCGCATGTCCCGCTACAGTCCAGGACGGTGGCGCATGCAATAACGCGCGAATGTTCGAGAAGTCAGGTTTGACTGACTCTTGGCCGAGTGTCGTCGCAGGTTTCTCTTGGGAGGCCCGCCCATTTGGATAATTGGTCAACGATGCGCCAGTAACAGCCGATGTCAATGGGCACGCGCGCTGGGGGCGCGTCTCAGTGAATTGCGGCGCTCCAACAACAAGTAACCCCGGCTCGAGGCCGGGGTTTCATCGAACTTGGTAGGGGGCGAGCTTCGATCCCGGCCACACCCC
>DAIRVV010000013.1:0-23498 GCA_036802645.1 Steroidobacteraceae bacterium | reverse complement strand
AGATTCGGCGGAATATCCTCTTCAAGGATTTCTCGCCCCGGCGCGGTGACGGTGAGCCGGCGCGTCGCGTTCACGAGTTGCCGCACATTGCCGGGCCAGGCGAATGCGACGAGGCGATTGCGCGCAGCGGCCGTGAGCGACTTCGGCTCGACGCCGAGCTCGCGCGCCGCAGTCGCGAGGTAATGCGTCAGCAATTCAGGAATGTCGCCCGGCCGCTCGCGGAGGTTTGGCACGCGGATCCGGATGACGTTGAGACGGTGCAGCAGGTCCTCGCGGAAGAGGCCGGTCTTCACAAAGGCGTCGAGGTCCTGGTGCGTCGCCGCAATCACCCGCACGTCCACACGGATCGGTGTGCTGCCGCCCACGCGGTAGAACTCGCCCTCCGCCAGCACGCGCAGCAGCCGCACCTGCAACGCGACGCTCATGTCGCCGATCTCGTCGAGGAAGAGCGTGCCGCCGTCCGCCTGCTCGAACCGGCCGCGGCGCATCGCCTCCGCGCCCGTGAATGCGCCTTTCTCATGGCCGAAGAGCTCGGACTCGAGGAGCTCCGAGGCGATCGCGGACGTATTGAGCGCGATGAACGGGCCGCCGGACCGCGGGCTGTGCCGGTGAAGCGCGCGCGCGACAAGCTCCTTGCCCGTGCCCGATTCGCCGGTCACCAGCACGGAGAGACTGGAGCGAGAGAGCCGGCCGATCGCGCGGAAGACCTCCTGCATCGCGGGCGCCTGGCCGAGGATGCCCGGAATCGGCGCGCCGGCGCCCTCCGGCGCGCCCGCGGAGCCCGGCGCCGCTGCACGCCGCACGAGGGCGACCGCCTCGTCGATGTCGAACGGCTTCGGCAGGTATTCGAATGCGCCGCCGCGATAGGCCGCAACCGCGTGGTCGAGATCCGAATGCGCCGTCATCACGATGACAGGCAGCTCCGGATGATCACGCCGCGCAATCTCGAGCAGGCGCAGACCCTCCGTTCCCGGCATGCGCACATCCGTCAACAGCACGTCGGGACGGCGCGTCGCGAGTGCGGCGAGCGCCGCGTCCGCGTGATCGAATGTTCGCGGCGCAAGGCCGCCCTGGCGCAGGGCGCGCTCGAGCACCCAGCGGATCGACGCGTCGTCGTCGACGACCCAGACCTCAAGCGGCTTCGTCATGGCCCCTCCATCGGCAATAGCAGCGAAAACACGGTGCGGCCCGGACGGCTGTCGAATTCGATGATGCCGCCGTGTCGCGTCGCGATGTCCTGGGCGACGGCGAGGCCGAGCCCGGTTCCGCCCGCGCGTGCAGTGACGAGCGGGTAAAAAATCGTTTCACCGAGCTCGGGCGGCACGCCGGGGCCGTCATCCTCGAACTGCAGCGAGGCGACGACGCGATGCCGTTCGGTCCCGATCGTGGCATTCGTGAGCGCGCGGCTGCGGAGCGTCAGCTGGCCGCGGCCGCCGACCGCCTGCACGGCATTCCGCGCCAGGTTCAGCATCGCCTGCACCAGGAGGTCGCGGTCGAGCGCGAGCGCCGGCAGGCTGGGGTCGTAGTCGCGCTCGATCGCGACGCCCTCGGGCGCCTCGGCCCGCGCGAGGCGATACACGCGATCAATCAGCTCGTGCACATTCGCCGGCTCCCGCCGGATCGGCCGCGCCGGGCCGAGCAGGCTGTCGACGAGCGCGCAGAGGCGATCAGCCTCGCCGATGATCACGCGTGTGTATTCCTTGAGCTCTTCGGTCGGCAATTCGCGTTCGAGGAGCTGCGCTGCGCCCCGCAACCCGCCGAGTGGATTCTTGATTTCGTGCGCGAGCTGGCGAGCCATCACGCGGCTTCCGCCCTGTTGCACCAGCAATGCGCTGTCGCGCGTCATGCGCGAGGGCTGGGTGGTGTCCGAGATCTCGACGAGCACATTGCCTGCGATCGCGCCGGTGAGCGGCGTCAGCGAAACATCCACCTGGTAGCGCGCGTCGTCGCGGGCGGCGGGAGCGAGCCCGAATCCGCGGAGCGCGAGCGGCTCCTTGCTCCCGCGGCATCGCACGAGGAGCGATTCGATCGCGGCGCCGTCCACGACCAGCGTCGCGAGCGCGCGGCCGTGCGCGGTCGCGGGGCTCGTGGCCAGGAGGTCCGCAGCCGCGTGGTTCAGCCAGGTGAGATTTGATTGCGCGTCGACGACGAGCACCGCCGTCGAGAGCTGGTCGAGGATCGTGGCCGGGTCAGGCGCCATCGCGCGACCCGCAGGATCGGCCGGGGATCAGTTGCCGGCGGGCGGCGTCGCGGGCCTGGGCGTCGGCTTGGGTTTCGGCAGTTTCGGGCGGCCGGGCACCGGCGTCTGCGGATTCTGCGTCGAGGCCTGGCGAACGTGGAATGTCATCTGGCTGCTCGAGATCACCGGATTGCCGCGCTCGTCGAGGATGCTTGCGCGCAGGAAATAGGAGCCGCGCGAAAGCCCGGAGAGTTCCATGCCGAGACCGTCGGCGTTGCGGCGCTCGCCATTCAGGAAGAACACGACCGAGTGATCCGGCTGGAGCGGTGCATCCGGTTCGGCCGCCACCGGCACCACCGCATCCGAGCCGAAGAACACCTGGTCGGGCGACGGCTGGACGATGGTCAGCGAGCCATAAGACGAATCCCCCGCGTCGTCCGATTCCTCGGTCGAACCCGGGGACGAGGCCTGCGCCGTGTCCGCGGACTCGTAGGTGTTCGACTCGATGACGGTGATCAGCTCGGCATTCGGCGAGTCGGGCTGATCCGAGTAATGGACCTGGCCATTCTTGTCCACCCACCGGTAGATCTCCTGGGACGCGGCTGCCAGGGACAAGGCCAATCCGGCGAGAATCAGGAGGATACGCATGCCGACAGCATATCCCCTGGTCCTCCGGGCTGACAAAACCGGGGCGGCATCTGTGACCGCCGTCCCATCCCCGCTCAAAGGCTGTAATACATGTCCATTTCGACCGGGTGCGTCGACATCCGGAAGCGTGTCATTTCGCCTTCTTTCAAGCCGATATAGGCGTCGATCAGGTCGTCGCTGAAGACACCGCCGCGCTTCAGGAACTCGCGATCACGGTCGAGGTTGTCGAGGGCCATGTCGAGCGAATGGCAGACCTCGGGAATGTTCTTCGCCTCTTCCGGGGGCAGGTCGTAAAGATCCTTGTCCGACGCCTCGCCCGGATGGATCTTGTTCTGGATCCCGTCGAGTCCCGCCATGAGCATCGAGGCGAATGCGAAATACGGATTCGCGAGAGAGTCGGGGAATCGCACTTCGATGCGCCGGCCCTTCGGATTCGAGACCCAGGGAATGCGGATCGAAGCGGAGCGGTTTCGCGCGCTGTAGGCGAGCATGACCGGCGCCTCGAAGCCCGGTACGAGGCGCTTGTAGCTGTTCGTGCCCGGATTCGTGAAGGCATTCAGCGCCTTGGCGTGCTTGATGATGCCGCCGATGTAATAGAGCGCGATGTCGGAAAGGCCCGCGTAGCGCTCGCCGGCGAAAATGTTCTTGCCGTCCTTCTGCAGTGACTGGTGGACGTGCATGCCGCTGCCGTTATCGCCGACGAGCGGCTTCGGCATGAAGGTCAGCGTCTTGCCGTGGACGTGGGCGACATTCCAGAGCGCGTACTTGAGGATCTGCACCTCGTCGCCTTTCTTCGTCAGCGTATTCGCCGAGACATTGATCTCCCCCTGGCCGCCGGTGCCGACCTCGTGGTGATGCACCTCGACCTGCAGGCCGAGCTGCTCGCAGGCCTGGCACATCGCGGTGCGCAGGTCCTGGAAGCGGTCCACCGGCGGCACGGGGAAATAGCCGCCCTTGATGCCGGGGCGGTGTCCGAGGTTGCCGCCCTCGTAGCTCGTGCCCGTGTTCCACGCGCCCTGCACGGAATCGATGTAGTAGCTGCAGCCGTGCAGCTCGTTGGTCCAGCGCACGCTGTCGAATATGAAGAATTCGTTCTCGGGGCCGAACAGGCAGCTCTCCGCGATGCCGGTCGACTTGAGGTAGGCCTCCGCGCGCTTCGCGAGCGAGCGCGGGTCGCGGACGTAGCCCTGCATCGTCGTCGGCTCGACGACATCGCAACGCAGGAGAAGCGTCGTCTCCTTGAAGAACGGATCGATCTTCGCGGTCGAGGCGTCCGGCATCAGGATCATGTCGGACTCGTTGATGCCCTTCCATCCGGCGATCGAGGAGCCGTCGAACATCTTGCCGTCGACGAAAAAATCCTCGTCGACCATACGGGTCGGAATGGTCACGTGCTGCTCCTTGCCGCGCGTGTCCGTGAATCGCAGGTCGCAGTAATTCGCCTTCTTTTCCTTGATCAGCTTTACGACGTCGGCGGGGGTCATCTGCCTCTCCCAGTTCGTTTGCGTTTGAGCGCGATCCCCACCGTGGTGCAAAGTCTGTGCCAGCGGATCGCTGAAATAAAGTATCTAACAATCAACTAGTTAAATGTCTATCGCCGGAAGCCCGGATCCGCGGCGCACCAGTTGAGTGCGCCGAATATAGCCGATGCACCGTCGCTGCGCGATTACAATCGCCGCCCGGTGCGGCTCAACAAACACATCAGCGAGTCCGGCATCGCGAGCCGCCGCGAGGCCGACGCCTGGATTGCCGCCGGCCGGGTGACCGTCAACGGTGCGCCTGCGGCACTCGGCACGCAGGTGAAGGAGGGCGACGACGTCCGCGTCGACGGCCAGCCGCTGCCCCGGCGCAAGCAGGACATCTACATCGCGCTCAACAAGCCGCGCGGCATCACCTGCACGACCGAGCGCGATGTCGCCGGCAACATCGTCGACTTCGTCGGTCACGCCGAACGGATTTTTCCGATCGGACGGCTCGACAAGGACTCGGAGGGCCTGATCCTCCTCACCAATAACGGCGACATCGTGAACGAGATCCTGCGTGTCGAGCACGGCCACGAGAAGGAATACGCCGTGACGGTCGAGCCGGCGGTCACCGACACATTTCTCTCGATGATGGCCGCGGGAGTCCGGATCGGCGGCGAAAAGACGAAACCCTGCGTCGTCACGCGCACAGGCAGCGCTTCGTTTCGCATCGTGCTGACGCAGGGACTGAACCGGCAGATCCGCCGCATGTGTTCCGCGCTCGGCTGGCGGGTCAAGCGCATCGTGCGTCTTCGCATCATGCACATCCGCCTCGGCAAGCTCGAAAGCGGCTGCTGGCGCGATCTCACGCCCGCGGAAATCGAGGGACTCTATACTTCGCCCGCATGTCGACGAAGATCATGAAAATGCCGCCGCGCACGTTCCAGGACCTGATCCTGGCGTTGCAGCGGTACTGGGCCGAGCAAGGCTGCGTGCTGCTCCAGCCTTACGACATGGAAGTGGGCGCCGGCACTTTTCACACCGCGACCTTCCTGCGCGCGATCGGCCCCGAGCCCTGGAATGCGGCCTACGTGCAGCCGAGCCGGCGGCCGGCCGACGGACGCTATGGCGACAACCCGTTCCGGCTGCAGCACTACTATCAATTCCAGGTCGTGATGAAGCCCTCTCCGGCCGACATCATCGACCGCTACCTCGGATCGCTGGCCGCGCTCGGCATCGATCCGCTCACGCACGACATCCGGCTCGTCGAGGACAACTGGGAATCTCCGACGCTCGGCGCCTGGGGGCTCGGCTGGGAAATCTGGCTGAACGGAATGGAAGTCACGCAGTTCACCTATTTCCAGCAGGCGGGCGGACTCGATTGCCGGCCCGTGATGGGCGAGATCACCTACGGCCTCGAACGGCTCGCGATGTATCTGCAAGGCGTCGAGAGCGTCTATGACCTGCGGTGGAACGAAGGCCCGGGTGGGGCCGTGACCTACGGCGACGTTTTTCACCAGAACGAGGTCGAGCAGTCGACCTTCAACTTCGAGCAGGCCGACGCGGCGTCGCTGTTCGCGGAATTCGACCAGCGCGAGAAGAACTGCCGCGCCCTGCTCGACGCCGCCCTGCCGCTGCCCGCCTACGAACAGACCCTGAAAGCCTCGCACGTCTTCAATCTGCTCGATGCGCGCAAGGCCATCTCGGTGACGGAGCGTCAGCGCTACATCCTGCGCGTGCGGGCGCTCGCGCGCGGAGTCGCCACCGCCTGGTACGCGAGCCGCGAAGCGCAGGGTTTCCCGATGTTGCGGCAGCCATGACGCGCCACGACTTCCTGGTGGAAATCGGCGCCGAAGAACTACCGCCGAAAAGCCTCGTCGCGCTGGCGGAAGGGTTTCGCGACGCCGTCGTCGCAGGACTCGATAACGGGGGACTCTCCCACGGCGACGCATTCGCCTACTTCACGCCGCGCAGGCTCACCGTGCTCGTCAGCAAGGTCGAGGGCCGCCAGCCCGAGCAGCGCATCGAGCGCCGAGGCCCGCCGGTTTCCGCGGCATTCGACGCCGCCGGCAAACCGACGCGCGCCGCCACCGCCTTCGCGGAGTCCTGTGGCGTCAAAGTCGACGAGCTCACGCGCATCAATGACACCAAGGGCGAGTTTCTCTTCTGCCGGACGACCCGGGCTGGCGAGCAAGCCGCGAAATTGCTTCCGGGCATCGTGCAGGCGGCGCTCGACGCGCTTCCGATCGCGCGTCGCATGCGCTGGGGCGCGGGGACCGTCCAGTTCGTCCGGCCGGTTCACTGGGCCGTGATGCTTCACGGCGACCAGGTCGTGCCGGGCGAGATCCTGGGATTGCAGGCCGGCCGCATGACGCGGGGCCATCGCTTCCACACCCGAAAGCCGATCGCGCTGCGCTCGCCGGGCGGCTATCTGGCAGCGCTCGAAAAGGGCCGCGTACTCGCCGATTTCGGCGCGCGGCGCGAGCGGATCCGCGCCGGTGCGCTCGCCGCGGCGGAAGCCGAAGGCGGCATCGCCATCATCGACCCGGCCGTGCTCGACGAAGTGACGTCGCTCACCGAATGGCCGGTGCCGCTCGCGGGACACTTTGAACCGCGCTTTCTCGACTTGCCCCCAGAAGTACTGGTCGCGACCCTCCAGGACCACCAGCGCTATTTTCCGGTGCGGTCAAAGGACGGAAAGCTGCTCCCGCGCTTCATCGCCGTCGCCAACATCGACAGCAAGGATCCCGCGCAGGTCCGCGCCGGCAACGAGCGCGTCGTCCGGCCGAGGCTTGCGGATGCCGCGTTCTTTTACGCTGCCGACCGAAAGACGCCGCTCGCCTCCCGCCGCGAAGCGCTCGCGAGCGTGACTTTCCAGGCCCAGCTCGGATCGCTTGCCGACAAGGGCGCTCGAATAACGGCACTGGCTGCCCAGATCGCCCGCGTTGCGGGCCAGGACCCGCAGGCCGCGCAGCGCGCGGCGGAACTCGCCAAATGCGATCTCGTGACCGCCATGGTCGGGGAATTCCCGGAATTGCAGGGCGTCATGGGCCGGTATTACGCCCAGAACGACGGCGAGCCCGAGGGCGTCGCGGAGGCAATCGCCGAGCAGTACCTGCCCCGGTTTGCGGGCGACGCCTTGCCGGCGACCGGTGCGGGCCTTGCCTTGGCGGTCGCCGACAAGCTCGACACCCTGGTCGGGATCTTTGCCATCGGCCAGAAGCCGACCGGGACCCGGGATCCGTATGGCCTCCGCCGCTCGGCTCTCGGCGTGCTCAGGATCCTGATCGAGACCGGCATCGGACTTGATCTGCGCGAGCTGATCCGGTTGGCCCTCGAATCGGTCCGCTCCGACCTGGCCCGCTTCGGCGGCGAGAGGCCGTCCGATGACCTCGTGGGTGAAATCTACGACTACATGATGGAGCGCCTCAGGACCTGGTACCTCGAGGGCGGGAACGGCATCACGACCGAGATGTTCGACGCCGTGCTCGACACGCGCCCGGTGTCGCCGCTCGACTTCGACGACCGCCTTCGCGCGCTCGCGAGCTTCCTCAAGTTGCCGGACGCCGCCAGCCTCACCGCGGCGAACAAGCGCATCGCCAACATTCTCCGCAAGGCCGGCGAACAGCCGAGCCCGCGCGTTGATCCGGGACTGCTCACGGATCCGAGCGAGCGGCAGCTCGCGACCGAAGTGGAGACCCTGCGCCAGGATGTCGAGCGTCTCGTCACCGCGCGCCGCTATGCCGAGGCGCTCACGCGACTCGCGTCGCTTCGCCCCTCTGTCGATGCTTTCTTCGACCGCGTGCTCGTGATGGCGGAAGACGTGCGCGTGCGCGCGAATCGACTCGCGCTGCTCGGCGCGCTCTCGCGACTCTTCCTCCACATCGCGAATCTGTCCCGTCTTCCGGGCTGAAAAGGCGGCTTTTCCGGATGTCTCCAAGCATCCCGAGGTGGCGTAAGCACACGCCGCTACAGTGGTTATGCTCGATCGTCTACACGACGATCCTTTTTCTCGATTCGCTCGCCTTCGGATTCGTCATCGTGCTTGTCGGTTGGCTGCCTTTCCGGCAGCGTTACGGCCTCGCGCGCGCCTGGGCGAGCACGAATGTCGGGCTCGCAAAATTCCTCTGCGGCCTCGACTGGACCGTCGAAGGAAGCGAGAACATTCCACGCGAGGGCGCCCACGTCACCATGTGGAAGCACACCTCCACCTGGGAAACGATGGCGCAGATGATCGTGTTCCCACCGCAGGCCTGGGTGCTCAAGCGCGAGATCCTCTGGATCCCGCTGGTGGGCTGGGCGACCTGGCTGATGAAGTGCATCGCGATCGATCGCGGTGCCGGTCACCGCGCCGTGAACCAGGTGCTCGACCAGGGGCGCGACCGGCTCGCCGCAGGCATCTGGGTCCTGATCTTTCCCGAAGGCACGCGCATGGCGCCGGGCGAGACTCGCAAGTACGGCATGTCCGGTGCGCTCCTCGCATCACAGGCCGGGGTCAAGCTCGTGCCCGTCGCGCACAACGCCGGCGACTACTGGCCGCGTCGCGGGCTGGTGAAAAAACCGGGGTTGATACGTGTCGTGATCGGGCCGCCAGTCGAGGCGGCGGGAAGGGATCCGCGGGAACTCAATGCCGAAGTGCAGGAATGGATCGAGGGGACGATGCGGGTTTTAGCTGCCCATAGACATCCGGATTGCTGACAACCCCATCTTTCGGCTGGTCAGGCGGCAAACATGATGGCCAGCGTCCCACATGTTTGCCGCCTGGGCCTCAATTCAGCGAAATGAGACGCGCAGTCCCAGGGTGATCAGGTCGACGTCAGACTCGCCGGTGAGGTCTTCACTCCCCACATCGACGTAGCGGTCCCATTCGAGACGGACACCGAAACGTTCGTTGAAGCTGAACTCGCCGCCGATTCCGTACAGTCCGTTGCTGCGCGACGTGGAAGCGCTGTCACTGTCAGTAACGTCGTCGATCGTAACGCTGACCGACCCTTCTGAATCCATGAGCGCGAGTCCAACCCGCCCATACGCCGCGAATCGCTCGCCGACTGGAAGGATTCCAAGTAGCGAGAAAACCGGACCCTGGGCAGAGGCAGAGATCGTGACCGCCGCCGGCAGATCGCTCACGCCGTCGTTGAGCGTCCGTGATGCGCGATAGGCCGACGACCCAAGATCGACGTATGAAAGCTCGGCCGCAAAATGCTCGTTCACCTGATAGCCGAGCGAAGCTCCGAAACCAGTGTCTGAGTCATCGACGTTCGAGGTGGCGTCCACGACGTCGAAACCCAGCTGGTTGAAGACGAATGTCACGCTTTCGTCGAGCGCGACCTGGTTGATGCTGCTGGTGCTCGCCTCTCCGGCGAAGCCAACCACGTACCAGCCATCTTCCGCGGCGTGTGCCGATGCGCCCAGTGCGCAGCCGAGGCATATGAGCGCCGGGGCGATCCGTCTGATCGACTTCATCGTGTCATCTCCTTGGAAATTCGATGTCCGAATATTCGGGGACGACACCATAGCCGCAGCACACGTGGATCTGCGTGACGCGCCTCGCATACCCCCGCGAGACTTGTAGGTTGCGTCAAATGTCGAGATTTGAGACGTACAGCGCGTTCTTCTCGATGAACTCGCGCCGCGGCTCGACTGCATCGCCCATCAGCGTGGTGAAGATGTCGTCCGCCGCGACCGCGTCTTCGACGCGCACCTGAAGCAGCCGGCGCACTTCGGGGTTAATGGTCGTCTCCCAGAGCTGCGCCGGGTTCATTTCGCCGAGGCCCTTGTAGCGCTGGATCGTCTGGCCTTTGCGCGCCTGGTCGAGGAGCCAGATGATCGCTTCCGGGAATGCGCTGATGTCCTGGCGCTCGTCGTTGCGGGACACGTAGGCGCCCGCGCCGATGAAATCGGTCAGCGTCGTTCCGAGCTCGGCGATGCGGCCGTACTCGGCCGACTGGAAGAATTCCGGCTGGAGGTGCTTTTCCGTAGTGACTCCGTGCTCGGCGCGCGTGACGTCGACGCGCTCCGGCTGGCCCGCGTCGTTCCGCCGCAGGGCGAGCTTGTAACTGTGCACGAGGCTGCCATCGGAATTGAGCCGGGCTTCCAGTTCCTTCACCCAGCCCTCGAGCCAGGCGGTGTCCGCAAACTGCTGTTCGCCGACCAGGCGCATGGCGAGCAGTTGCTCGAGAAGGCGCCGGTCGTAGCGGCGCGACCAGCGGCCGATGATCGCCTTCACTTCCATGAACTGGCGCGCGAGCATCTCGAGCGCGGAGCCCGCGAGCGGCGGGGCCTCGGGATTCACGTACAGCGCGGCGTTGTCGAGCGCGCTCGTGAGCAATAGCTGGTCGAGCTCCGCCTCGTCCTTGACGTACATCTCCTGCTTGCCGCGCTTGATCTTGAAGAGCGGCGGCTGGGCGATGTAGATGTGTCCGCGCTCGATAAGCTCGGGCATCTGCCGATAGAAAAATGTCAGCAGGAGAGTGCGGATATGGCTGCCGTCAACGTCTGCGTCGCACATCAAAACTATGCGGTGATATCGGAGCTTCGCGACGTCGAAATCGTCCTTGCCGATGCCCGTTCCGAGCGCGCTGATGAGCGTCACCACTTCCTGGGACGACAGCATCTTGTCGAAGCGCGCCTTCTCGACGTTCAGGATCTTGCCCTTGAGCGGCAGCACCGCCTGTGTACGCCGGTCGCGGCCCTGTTTTGCAGAGCCACCTGCCGATTCACCCTCGACCAGGAAGATCTCCGATTTTGCCGGGTCTTTCTCCTGGCAGTCGGACAACTTCCCCGGCAGGCCGGAGGAGTCGAGCGCGCCCTTGCGGCGGGTCATTTCGCGGGCCTTGCGCGCCGCTTCGCGCGCGCGGGCGGCGTCGATGATCTTGAGGCAGATGCCACGGGCGTCGGCCGGGCGCTCGAGCAGGAATTCCCCTAGCTTCTGGGCGACGACCGATTCCACCGCGCCTTTCACCTCGGACGAGACGAGCTTGTCCTTGGTCTGCGATGAGAACTTCGGGTCCGGCATCTTGATCGAGAGGATGGCCGTCATGCCCTCGCGCGCGTCATCCCCGGTGAGCGAGACGTTCTCGCGCTTCGCGAGCCCTTCCTTCTCGATGAACTCGTTGATCTTCCGCGTCAGCGCCGCGCGGAATCCCGCCAGGTGCGTGCCGCCGTCCTTCTGCCCGATGTTGTTCGTGTAGCAATACATCGATTCCTGGTAGGAATCGTTCCACTGCGCGGCGACCTCGACCGAAATCAGGCCTTCCTGGGCCTGGAAATAGAAGATATGCGGGTGGATCGCAGTCCGGCTGCGGTTCAGGTACTGCACGAAGGCGGAGACGCCGCCCTGGTGCTCGAATACGTCGCTCTTGTCCTCGCGCTCGTCGATGAGCTCGATGCGCACACCGGAATTCAGGAAGGAAAGCTCGCGGAGACGCTTCGCGAGCCAGTCATACGAGAACGTCGTGTTCGTGAAGATCGTGTTGCTGGGCTTGAAGCGGATCGTCGTGCCGCGTTCCGTCGTCGTACCGACGACCGCAAGCGGTCCCTGGGGCTCGCCCATCTTGTACTGCTGCCGGTGGAGCTTGCCGTCGCGCGCGATGGTGAGCGTGAGCGCGCCCGACAGCGCATTCACGACGGACACGCCGACGCCGTGCAGGCCGCCCGCGACCTTATAGGAGTTGTCGTCGAATTTTCCGCCGGCGTGCAGCACGGTCATGATGACCTCTGCCGCCGAGCGATTTTCTTCCGCGTGGATGTCGGTCGGGATGCCGCGGCCGTTGTCGGTCACGGTCACCGACTCGTCCGCGTGGATCGTCACGACGATGCGATCGCAATGGCCACCCAGCGCCTCGTCGATCGAGTTGTCGACGACCTCGAAAACCATGTGGTGGAGACCCGTGCCGTCATCGGTGTCGCCGATGTACATCCCGGGCCGTTTGCGCACCGCTTCGAGCCCTTTCAACACCTTGATCTTGGTGGAATCGTAGGCGTCTTTCGGGGGGGTCCCGGGGCCGTCTTGCATAAGCCGGAAATTCTAACAGAAAAATCCGGCTTTTTGCTTGTTTTTCAGTTGCTTGCCGACCGTCCGGGGCCCTCCGGAAAAGCGCCGTTTTCAGGCCAAAATGCAGCGCTCAGAAGCGATATCCGTAAGCCAGCACCGGACCCGTCATCGTCACCGTCAAATCGCCGCCATTGCCCGATTCCAGGTCCATCTCGAAGTGCTTGTATCCGGCGATGAAACGATGCTGGCCGGTCACGTAACTGGCGTAGGCGCCGAGGCTGAATGTTCCCTCGGTATCGCCGAAGGAAAGATCGCCATTGAACGACAGGCGCCAGTTGTCGGACAGGGGCGTGAGGTAGCGCACGCCAAGGAGCGCGTCGTAGTAGCTCTCGTCGATGCTGCCTTCGAGCGTCGGCAGGATCGGCGGAATGGGATCGACGACGAGATCGAAGTCGTTGCTGATATAGCGCAGGCCTGTATAGGTCTCGAGACCCGTAAAAGCTTCGGAGCCCGGACTCCAGACCACGGCGAGATCCATCGCCGTCGTGTCGTTGTCGACGTTGAGGTCGGCACTCGGCCGCGACTCGTTGCTCCCGACGCCGACGAACATGACGTCGACGAAGCCGCCGAGCTTGTCGCCCTGCGCTTCCACGTGGCCCATGAATGCGATCTCGAGGTCGTCGACGAGGTCGTTGAAGTCGATGCCGACGCTACGGTCCGCCGTATCGATGGTGATTCCGGAACCCCAAAGGTAGGCGATGCCGAGCCACTCCGTGTCCGAGGCGTCCGCGTGAGCGCCAGTGCCTCCAAGCAGCAATCCCAGGGCGCCCGCGGTCCCGAGGCAGTGTTTGATCTGTTTATTCAGGAACATCCGTGTCTCCGTTCAGGGTTCGAGTTTCTGGCCCGGCTTCAGGTCGGCCGGGACCGGCGACATCGCGCGCAGGTCGTTGAATCCCTTGACGCTGATGTCAGCCCACTGCTTGAAGAGCGCGCGGAAGTCGGACAGGTTGGTGACACTGTTCGAGACTTGCACGCGGCCGGTGTTGCGCGTCGCGCGCTTGTCGAGCGCACGGCCGAGAAGCGCGCCCGTCGTCGAGTCGCGCACCTCGATGAATAGCGTCGCCTGTCCCGACTCCATCGTGTACGTGCGGGAGCGCCCGCTCGACATCGTGTCCGGCGCCGTAATGTAGAGGTTGACGACGCCCGGACGGACACGCAGCACGTCCTCGCCCGGCGCGGTTGCGAGCTCGAGTCCCGCCTTCTCGTACGCTTCGTTGAATACTTCGGTGAAGGCCTCGCGCGCAGCCTTGGCAATGCGCTCGACATCTTCCTGCGTGAGCCGCTGTGAGAGCGTCGCTGCGTCGCGGTTGTATTTCTCCGCCCAGTCTTTCATGAACGCGACCTCGACCGGGTCGATCATGAGCTTCTTGTACGGCCGGAAATCCGCGCCCGGCAGCAGATACGCCGCGTCGAGCCGTTTCGGCTTCACCTCGGTGAGGCCGTCCCAGTGCCCACCGGATTTCTCTTGGGCCCCCGCAATTGTTGCGACAGCGAACAACAGCATCGCGCACAGGCTTCCCGTCATGGTCTTGTTCATTCTTCCTCCGTTCCGTACCGATCAGCGCCGTCGCGGCCGCGCGCCGCGCGACATCCCGCCCGGGGCGCGCTGCTGGTGGCTCTGATACCCGCCCTGCCGCGCGGCCGCGTCACGATTGAGCTGCTGCGAAGTGTTCATGCTCGACGGCCGCGTTTGCGCGCCGCCGGCCGTGCTGCTGCTTTCGCGGGACTGCAGGCTGCCGGATCCGCCGTAACGCGGCTCTGCATTCTCGCCGGCGTTCGGGCGGTCCGGTGTGTCGACATCCTGCCAGCCGCCGTTCTCATGCTTCTGCCAGCCGTCATCGGTTTTCTTGTAGACGTCGCCGTCATGACCGGCATAGAGATCACCGCTGCCGCTCTCCGCGATCGTCGTGCGATCGCCGATGGCGCCGGAGGCGGAAATCGCCTGACCGCCGCCGCTGCCCTCGGCCTTCGTCACGCTCGACCTGCCATCGCGGCTTGTCTCCGTGCTCACGGTCTGGCCGTCTTTCGAGAAACTGCCCTCACGCGAGACGCTTCCATCCGTATTTCGCTCGCGGTCGACCGTTCCCGATCCGCCGCCCTCGCCTGCGATCGTCGTCGAGCCCTCGCCACCGCGATGCTCGCCCTCGATCGTCGCGCTCTTGCCGCCCGCGGTCTCGATCTTGCCTGAGGTCGAAACGCCTCCGCCTTCTTCGCGCTGGCGTGTCACCTCGGAACTGCCGCCGCGACTCGTCTCGCGCTCGGTGGTGCTTTTACCCGTGTCGAAATCGGTCGTGCGCTTGACGTCCATCTCGTTGCCGCGCGCGCCTTCGACCGTGCGCTCCATCTTCATCTTGTTCGAGTCTTCAGAATAATGCCGGTCGGTCTCGGTCGCGATGCCGGTGCGCGGGTTGTATGTCGCGCCGCTGCTGACCCACTCGTCACCATCCCAGGCGGTTTCGACGGCGCCGTATCGGCCAGTATTCGGGTTGTAGCCCTGGTTGTAGCTGTAGCCGCCATACGGTCCGTACCAGACGGAGCGCGAGCCGTAACCGCCGGTGTTTGGGTTGTACCAGCTGCCGTGGCCGTACGAACCAGCGTATGGGTAGTAATACGGGCCGTAAACATACGGCGGGTAGTAGTAGCCAGTGCCGTAGTACGCAACGCCATAGGCAACAAAAACGCCCGTCGCATAGGACGGCGGATAGGAATAGACGACGGTCGTGCTCGAAGAACTTGGCTGCACGACGACCTGGGTCACCGCATACGACGGCGAGCTCGGCGGAATTTCGTAAATCGCTGCCGGCACGTCGGCCGTCGCGGCCCAGGGACCGGTCGGTTTATCCGCGACGTACCACGCGCCCTGATAGCACAGGTAGTACTTGCTGCCGTACTGGATGATGTCGTTACCCGTGTTGACCGCGCGCGCGACTTCGGTCGACGCGATCGGCTCGAACTTCGGCTCGCCTGCGTAGCTCACCTTCACGTCCGGCGCTGCGCCCGCCTTCACTTCCTTCTTTTCCGGCAGCGTTGCTTCGAGCGATGCCCGCCGCGCTTCGACAGTCCCCGGAACAGACGCACGCACGACCGCCGCGGCGTCGTCTTCCGGAATCAGCGCAAAGGCTTTCGGCAGCGGCATCGTGAATTTCCACGGGCCCTTCTGAAGCGAATTCGTCGAGAACCAGCGGCCTGATACGAGCAGGTAATACCTGCCGTCGAGCCGGAACAGCGGGCTCACTGTGTTGACGATCGATTCAAGCCCACCCGTGCCGGGAATTTCCTGGCCCTGCGGCTTGCCTTCGAGAACGACGATCTCGGCAGGCTTGAAGGTTGCGATGACGTTCGGCGCATTGCCAGCATCGGATGGCGTCTTCACGAGTGCCGCGATCGACGCGTACTCGCCCTTCGCCGGGATTTTCCCGAAGCCCGCCGGCAATTCGGCGACCGATTTCCAGGCGCCTTCCGGTTTCGACGCAGCGTAACGCTGCTTGCCGCTCAGCAAATAGTAGGTTCCCGTCGCGCTGTCGCGAAACGTCGGAAAATTGGCGTTCACGACGCGCTCGAGCCCGGTGCCCGCGATCGGCGTGGTGACGGCCTTGCCGTCGATGAACAGGAGAAATGCCGGCGATTCCACGACATGAATCGGCGGCGGTTCGTCGTTGAATCCTTTCGGCGCCGCCGACTCGAGTACGCCGTCCGCGAGGTAATAGAGAAAAACGTCGAGCGGTATCTCGAGCGGCTCGCGCTCGACAGCGGCGCGAATGCGGTCTTCCTGCTCCTTCGATCCACCGCCGGAGAATGTCACGCGATCGACTTTCGGCTTCGCGACTTTCACAAGGCGCGCCTCGCGATCGACGACAGTGCCGCCGGACATGTCGATCACGCCGTAATTCGCGGCCGCGTCCTTCTCCAGGAATTCGATCGCGACCTGAGCCGTGAAATTCTCGAAGTTGTCCCAGCTGCGGATCTGCGGCGCGTGCACGATGACGCGCCGGCCGTCGATTTCGCGTTCGCGCGGATATTGCCAGCGCGCGCCAAGCGCGGGATTGGCGGCTTTTTCTTCAGTCGATTGTGTGCCTGGTTCCGGCGCTCGTTCGCAACCGGAGAGAAGGAGCAGGGCGAGGCAGAGTCCTTTCAGGCGCATCGTCGATTTCCTTGCCGGCGCATGCGATCAATCGCAACCGAGCAGTTTAATCCCGCGAGCGACCACCCTCTCGTCTGTCTTTGTCCGCGGCACAAAACTGCACGCAGTCTTCCGAAAAAATTGCGCGGCTGATTTTTCCGTGGCGTTGCTCGGGCTACCCGCGCTTTTTGTCTTGTCGCCAGAACCGCAAAACGCCGAACTGCGTGTAATGCGGCTCTATATGCGTCGATCATGGTCCTAAAAGTTCCTATCTCCTTCTATCATGTCGGTATCGTATCGCGATCTAGTCTCTGGCAGCCCGGATCCGGCCGTGTTCCACGTGAAACGTCCGCGCGTTGCGCGCCAAGCCAGCGACCTCCGGCCTGAGCGATGTGATCCAGAGTTGAGCCGGAACGGTCTGCACGATCTTCATCAGGCGGGCAAGGTTCTCGCTATCGAGCTCCGCTGCGGGGTCATCGAGCAGGAGCGCCGATCTTCCCGGCTTTTCCTGTTCCTGGATTTCGAGCTGGGCAAGGATCAGCCCGGCCGCCACGAGTTTTTGCTGCCCGCGGGACACGTGGTCCTTGGCAGCCCGGCCTCCGACTTGAACAACCACTTCGCCTCGATGCGGTCCGAGTTGCGTCGCCCGGTAGCGGCGATCACGGCGTCTGTCATTCGCCAAGGCTTCAAGGAGCGGTTTGTCCGAATCCCAGCCGGGTTGATGGGCGAGCGTAATCGGCTGGTCGAGAAGCGCGAGTCCGGCGGCTTCGAGTGGCCCAGCGATCCGCCGGAGATAGCTGTTGCGTTGGCCCGCCAGGGATTCGCCGCTTGATGCCAGCTCGCGCTCCCAGGCGGCGAGATCGTCGTCGCCCGCGTCCTGCTTCAGCGCGGCGTTCCGTTGCCGCAGCGCCAGGTGGTAACGGCGCCAGGTCGGCAGAAAAGTTGGTTCCACGTGGAACACGCCCCAGTCAAGAAATCGCCGTCGTCGGCCCGGGCCTTCCTCGAGAAGCTTGTGAACCTCCGGGTCGATCACCTGTGCCGGGAATTGCTCGGCGAGATCCGCGACACCCGCGGCCACCGCGCCGGCCACATGCCATTCCGTCCCGCCACGTGTCGCGCGAACGCCGAGCGGCACAACGCCTGCGCCGCCAATGGCGCCACCGGTCAACAGAAAGGAGTCCTGTCCGTGCGCGATCAGGGCTTCGCGCCGGCGACTGCGGAAGGACCGCCCGCGACCCAGGAAGAATGCGGCTTCAAGCAGGCTCGTCTTGCCCGAGGCATTTGGTCCGACGAACAGATTAGCGCCGGGATCGAGCTTTAGCTCGACAGCGGCCAGGCAACGAAATCGCTCGGCGTGAAATGTGCCGAGTGGCATTCGACTCTTACAGGCGCATTGGCATCACAACGTACCGCGCGCTGGTCGCGCCCGGCGCGCGTACCAGGCAGCTTGAGTTGCCATCGGTTACTCCGATCTCGACCTCGCTACCATCGACCGCGGCGAGAGCCTCAAGCAGATAACCGACATTGAAGCCGACCTCGAGCTCGTCGCCCTTGTAGCTGACCTCGACCTGCTCTTCGGCTTCTTCCTGCTCGGGATTGTGTGCCTGCAGCGTCATCGAGTTCTTCTTGAGTGCCAGCCGGATCCCGCGGTACTTCTCATTTGCGAGGATGGCGGTTCTCTGGAGAGCGGAGCGGAGCATCTCCCGGTCCGCAACGACGGCTTTCGGCGGGGCCGCCGGAATTACGCGACTATATTCGGGGAACCTGCCGTCAATTAGCTTCGATGTGAAGCGAACGTCGCCGATCTGGGCGCGAATGTGATTGCTTCCGATCGTGATCTTCACCTCACCGTCGGTGCCCAGCAAGCGCTGCAATTCCAGCACGCCTTTTCGTGGAACGATGACCTGCTGCACGCCCGCCGTGGACGGGAGATCCATCTCGCACAATGCCAGACGATGGCCGTCAGTCGCCACCGTTCGCAGCATTTTCCCGTCCGTTTCGAGCAACATGCCATTCAAGTAGTAACGAACATCCTGCTGCGCCATCGAGAAGTGCGTCTTGTCGAGCAGGCGGCGCAGATCGGCCTGGGCGAGCTGAAGGCTTTGCTGCTGCGCCAGCTCGTCGATGACCGGGAAGTCCGCGGCGGGGAGGGTGGCCAAAACGAAGCGGCTCTTGCCCGCTTTCACGGTCACCTTGTCATTCTCGTGACTAAAGGTCAGCGTCAGGCCCTCGGGAAGCGATCGACAGATATCCAGCAGCTTTCGGCCAGGAACCGTGAGGCGGCCATCCGCACTCGATTTGATCTCGGCGCTCGCGACCAGCTCGACCTCGAGATCCGTGGCGGTGATCGACAACCGGCCTTGCTCGGCAGACAGCAAGAGGTTTGCCAGGATCGGCATCGTCTGCCGGCGTTCCACGACACCGATGACGGATTGAAGGGCCGTGAGCAGGCTTTCGCGTTCGGCGCTGAATTTCATCTGTGCACCTGGAGTAACTGGGCGGTGTTCTGATCTTGCTGGAATCATCTTTTCTTATGACTGTAGTAGTTACAGAGCAGCGCATTTTCAGTGGAAAAGCACGGAAAAGCGACAGGCGATAACGACTTGCGCGAAGCACAAGTGGGGTGATCGACTGCCGTGTTCCTATGCTACCCCTGTGGAATCGCTGTGGAGCGAAAAACGCATCCAGGCGCCCCACACATTATCCACATCAGCTGGTCAGGATTCTCAACAGGTTGAGATAGTCCTCGCTCGCGCGGCGCTCGATCTCGCGCAGATCCTTTATGCGCTCGCAGGCGTGCATCACGGTGGTGTGATCGCGGCCGCCAAAAGCGTCGCCGATTTCGGGAAGGCTGTGATTCGTGAGCTCGCGCGCAAGCGCCATCGCGACCTGGCGCGGGCGCGCGATCGAGCGGCTGCGCCGCTTGGAGAGGAGGTCGGCGACGCGGATCTTGTAGTACTCGGCTACAGTCTTCTGGATGTTCTCGATGGTGACGAGGCGCTCCTGGGCCGCGAGAAGATCCTTGAGGGCTTCGCGCGCAAGCTCGAGCGAAACGGGCCGGCCGGTGAATCGGGAAGTCGCGAGCACGCGGCGCAGCGCCCCCTCGAGCTCGCGGACGTTGGAGCGGATGCGCTTTGCGATGAAAAAGGCCACTTCTTCGGGCAAATCGCCGCCCGCGGCCTGGGATTTCGCCATCAGGATGGCGACGCAGGTCTCGAGCTCCGGGGGCTCGATGGCGACGGTCAGGCCCCAGCCGAACCGGGACTTGAGCCGCTCCTCGAGGCCGGTGACTTCCTTCGGATAGCGGTCGCAGGAGAGGATGATCTGCTGCTGGCCCTCAAGCAGGGCGTTGAACGTGTGGAAGAACTCTTCCTGCGAGCGGTCCTTGCCGGCGAAGAACTGGATGTCGTCGATGAGCAGGGCGTCGAGAGTCCGGTAGGTCTGCTTGAATTCAGCCATGTTGTTGTGCTGAAGCGCCCGCACCATTTCACTGACGAATCGCTCGCTGTGCACGTAGGCAATACGCGCGGCGGAGTTTCGTTCGCGGATCAGGTTGCCGACCGCGTGCATGAGATGCGTCTTGCCGAGACCGACGCCGCCATAGATGAAGAGCGGGTTGTAGGCACAGCCCGGGTTCTCGCCGACCTGCACGGCAGCCGCGCGCGCGAGCTGGTTGCTCTTGCCCTCGACAAAGCTCGCGAATGTGAATTCGGGATTGAAACGGCTGCCGATCTGGCGGATTTCCCGCGGTTTTCCCGGGGAAATCGCCGTGTTCTGCGCTTCCGGCACCGGCGCCTCGTCGCGGCGGGAGCCGACGTCGAGCCGTACCCGGGAACCGCCGCCGGCTCCGGCGTTGCTCACCAGCTCTTCAATGCGGCCGAAGAGATTCTGTTCGATCCAGGAGACGACGAAACGGTTGGGTGCGAGGAGCCGGAGCTCTCCGTCGCTTTCGACCGCCTGCAATGGCCGGACCCAGGTATTGAACTGCTGCTCGGGCACTTCGCTCTCGAGATGCCGGAGACATTGATGCCAAAGCGAGTCCTGCACGAGCCGCCCCTCGCCGAAAATCGAAACGCCGGATGGGCGAAGAGTCTACGGCGCGAAACGCGACCGCGCCAGAGTTATCCACAACCCAATCCGGTTGACAGGATGGGGCCCACTCCGTAACCTTGCCGCCCTTTGCGGCGTCTGTTGCGCCTTTAATTTCAAAGGTTTGGGATCATGGCCACGAAGCGCACCTATCAGCCGAGCAAGATCAAGCGCAAGCGCACGCACGGCTTCCGTGCCCGCATGTCCAGCAAGAAAGGACGCCAGGTTCTGAAGCGCCGCCGAGCGAAGGGCAGGAAGCGCCTCGCCGTCACCGAACGTCGCTGACGAGTGACCTACGTCCCGGCGTCACGGACTGCGGGCCGGCCAGAAACTCCACACCGCCGCCGAGTTCGAGCGCGCGCGAAAGGGACGCGAACGTCATGCGGATGCCTTGTTCGTCATCCAATGTGTCGGGAATGAGGCGGGCGAGGCACGGCTCGGCATGGCGGTCAGCGTCCGCGCGGCGGGCAACGCCGTCTGCCGCAATCGCCTGCGGCGCCTGATCCGCGAATCGTTCCGCATGCATCGACAGGAACTGCCGGCGGTGGATGTGTTCGTGACGGCGCGCTCCGCGGCGAGGGCCGTGCCGAATCGCGACGTCTTCGAAAGCCTCGCGCGGCTCTGGGGCGCAGTCGGAGCGGCCAGGTGAAGCGTCTCGCGGCGTTACCGATCCACGTCTATCGCTTCCTCCTGAGCCCGTTTCTCGGGCGCTACTGCCGTTTTCATCCGACCTGTTCGGCGTATGCGCTCGAGGCGATCGACGTGCATGGCGCATGGCGCGGCTATCGACTCGCAGCAAAGCGGATCTGCCGCTGCCATCCCTGGGGCGCGGCCGGCTATGACCCGGTACCCGAGACGTTGCGCAAATGATCCAGCCGCGCATCCTGCTCTGGGTCGGGCTCCTGCTCCTGGTCTACCTGAACGTGAATGCCTGGCTGAAAGACTACTCGCCGGCGGCGCGTGAGACGCCCGCGACGGAATCGAAGCCGGCGGATCCGGGTGCGAAGCCCGCGGAAAGCTTCACGTCCGAGCTGCCGGCCGTGACGAGCGAGGCGACGCCGTCGGCCGCTCCCGCAACACCGCCGCCCGCATCCGCGGCCGGCGCGGCCCCGCAGTCCGGCAAGGTCCGGATCGTCACGGACGTGCTCGACATGGACGCGAGCCTCACCGGCGTCGAGCTCAACCGCGCGGACATCATCCAGTATCCAAGGCACAAGGATGATCCGGCGACGCCCGTCCGGCTCTTCAACAAGGACTCGCCGGAAACGCAGTTCCTGTTTCAGTCCGGCCTGACGGGCAGGGAGGAAGGCCGCAGCGAGCCGAATCACAATGCGGTCTTCAACGCATCCGCGGCGGAATTCCGCCTGGCGGCAGGCAGCGACACGCTCGAAGTCCCGTTCCTGTGGTCGGACGGAGCGGGCCTATCGGTCACGAAAACCCTCGTTTTCCGGCGCGGCTCGTACAAGGTCGATATCCGCTATCAGGTCGCGAACGGCGGCACGACACCGGTGAAGCTCGCCTCCTATGCGCAGATCCTGCGGCACTCGGAAGGCAACGAACGCTCGATGTGGGACCCGGAGACGTATTCGTATCGCGGGCCTGCCTTTTACGACGGCAACAGCTATCACAAGCTCGACATCGAGGACGAGGACGATCTTTCGCTCTCGCAGACGATCACGAATGGCTGGATCGCGGCGATGCAGCACCATTTCGTGTCCGCGGCCGTGCCGACGGCCGGCCTGCCATATCAATTCGACCTCACAGCGAAGGACCTGGACTATCGCCTGCGAGTCGTCGGTCCCGCGAAGATCGTCCCGCCGGGCGGCGTGCTGGAAGTTTCGGAGGCGGTGTTCGTCGGGCCGAAACTCCAGGACCAGTTGAAGGCGGCCGGGCCGAAGCTCGAGCTCACGACGGACTACGGCTGGCTGTCGTTGCTCGCGAAGCCGCTCTTCGAATGGGTCCTGGCGCCGATCCACAAATTCGTCGGCAACTGGGGACTCGCGATCATCATCGTGACATTCCTGATCAAGCTGGTCTTCTACAAGCTGGCCGAGACGAGCGGCCGCTCGATGGCGAAGATGAAGACGGTGGCGCCGCGGCTCAAGGCCGTGCAGGAGCGTCACAAGGACGATCGCGAAGCTCAGGCCCGCGCGATGATGGAGCTCTACAAGCGCGAGAAGATCAATCCGGTCGCCGGCTGCCTGCCGGTGCTGGTTCAGATTCCGTTCTTCCTCGCGTTCTACTGGGTATTGCTCGAGAGCGTCGAGATGCGCCAGGCGCCATTCGTCGGCTGGATCCAGGACCTCTCGTCGCGCGACCCGTATTTCATCCTGCCGCTGCTGATGGGCGGCGCGATGTTCATGCAGTTCAAGCTGAATCCGACGCCGCCAGACCCGGTCCAGGCAAAGGTATTCGCCTTCATGCCGGTCGTGATGACGTTCATGTTCATGTGGTTCCCGGCAGGCCTCGTGCTCTACTGGTTGACGAACACCGCGCTCTCGATCGCCCAGCAGTGGAAAATCAACCGCGTCGTCGAGGCCGAGTCAAAGAAGCAGCGGACCGGCTGAGTGCGGGCAGTGGCCGCCATGGATACGATCCGCACCGAATCCCTGGGCCGCCGCTACGCGATGGGACAGGCGACGATTCGCGCGCTCGCCGGCGTCGATCTCGTCGTGCGCCGGGGCGAGTACGTCGCGATCATGGGACCATCCGGCTGCGGCAAGTCCACGCTGATGAACTTGCTGGGCTGCCTGGATACGCCGGACACCGGGCGCTACTGGCTCAATGGCCGGCTCGTCTCCGAGCTTTCCGACCTGGAGCTTGCGAAAGTGCGCAACGGCGAGATCGGTTTCGTATTCCAGGCCTTCGCACTGCTGCCGCGGCAGACGGCGCTCGCGAACGTCGAGATGCCGCTTATCTACGCCGGCGCGCGCGCCGCGGAACGGC
>DAIRVV010000012.1:0-25013 GCA_036802645.1 Steroidobacteraceae bacterium | reverse complement strand
CCTTCAGCACCAGGATGGCCACAGCCACCTGCTCGCGTCGACGATCCCGAACTGCGTCGCCTACGACCCCTGCTTCGCCTACGAGCTCGCCGTCATCATGCAGGACGGCCTGCGCCGCATGTACGCAGAACAGGAGAGCGTTTTCTACTACATCACCTGCATGAACGAGAACTACGCGCATCCCGCCATGCCGAAAGGCGTCGAGCAGGGAATTCTCCGTGGCATGTATCTCCTGCACATCGGCGGCCGCGGCGCCGTGCGCGCGACGCTGCTCGGCTCCGGCACCATCCTGCGCGAGGCGCTCGCGGCGGCGGAGCTGCTGGAGTCCGAGTTCGGGATCCCCGCGGATGTCATGAGCGTCACGAGCTTCACGGAGCTGCGGCGCGATGCGCTCTCCGCCGAGCGCGAGGCGATGCTGCGCCCGGGCAACAAGCCGCGGCAGCCCTGGGTGCGGGAATGCCTGGCGGGCCGGCAGGGACCCTTCATTGCGGCGACCGACTACATGAAGACGGTGGCCGACCAGATCCGGCAATGGGTGCCCGGCCGCTATGTCGCGCTCGGTACCGATGGCTTCGGCCGGAGCGACGCGCGCCAGGCCTTGCGCTCACATTTCGAGGTGGACCGGCACTGGATCGTGGTCGCCGCCCTCAAAGCGCTCGCCGACGAGGGACGGATTGACCGCTCGAGCGTCACGCTCGCGATGAAGAAGTTCGGCATCGATCCGGCCAAGCCTGACCCGGTTGTGAGCTGACCGTGTCTCGAACCACGGTCCAGGTGCCGGACCTCGGCGACTTCCACGACGTCGAAGTAATCGAAATTCTCGTCAAGCCGGGTGACGTGGTTGCGGTCGATACGCCGCTCATCACGCTCGAGACCGACAAGGCGACCATGGACGTGCCGTCGACGGCGGCGGGCAAGGTCGTGGAAGTTTCGGTGAAGAAGGGCGATCGGGTCTCCAAGGGCTCCGCGGTCGTCGTCCTGGAATCGGCTGAAGCCGAGGCGCCGGCGAAAACTGCGCGACCCGCAAGTCCGGCCGCTGCAGCGGCGCCGGCAAAGACGGCTATGGAGCCCGCGGCCCAGAAGCCTGCCGGCGATGTTGAGACACTCGAGGTTCGTGTACCGGATCTCGGCGACTTCAAGGATGTCGAGGTCATTGACGTGCTAGTGAAGGAGGGCGATGCCGTCGCTCTCGAAACCCCGCTCGTCACGCTCGAAACAGAAAAGGCCACGATGGACGTGCCGTCGTCGGCCGCGGGCAGCGTCGCAAAGCTGCATGTCGGGAAGGGATCGCGCGTCAATGCCGGTGATCTCGTGGCGACGGTTCGCGGCAGCAAGTCCGCAGCGGCCACGCCTGCACCGAAGGCGTCCGCCCAGGCGCCCGCTCCCAATCCCGAGGCGACCGTCCGGATGACGGTTGCCGCTGCGTCGCCCGCGAGCGCGACGCCATTGCCCGACCTGCGCGGCGCCCATGCGAGCCCCGCCGTCCGGCGTTTCGCGCGCGAGCTCGGTGTGGACCTGACACGGGTCACGGGTACCGGGCTCAAGGGCCGCATCAGCGAGGACGACGTCAAGGCCTTCGTCAAGAAGGCGCTCGCAGGTCCGCCGCGCACGGAGTCCGCGGGCGGCGCGCTGCCGCGGGTCCCGGATGTCGATTTCGCGGCCTTCGGTGCTGTCGAGGTGAAGCCGCTCGGACGCATCCAGAAGATTTCCGGGGCGCGGCTCCAGGCGAGCTGGGTGAACATTCCGCATGTCACGCAGCACGACGAGGCGGACATCACGGAGATGGAAAAGCTCCGCGCATCGCTCAAGGATCGCGCTTCCAGCCTCGGCATCAAGCTGACGCCGCTCGCTTTCATCGCCAGGGCCTGCGCGAAGGTGATTGCGCAATTCCCGAACTTCGCGAGCTCGCTCGATGCCACGGGCCAGAACCAGGTGTTCAAGAAATACCTGCACCTCGGCTTCGCGGCCGACACGCCGAATGGCCTTGTCGTGCCCGTCATCCGCGACGCCGGGCGCAAGGACATCTATGAGCTCGCGCGGGACCTCGCCGAACTCGCGGGTAAGGCACGCGCCGGAAAGCTGTCAGGCGCCGAAATGCAGGGCGGCTGCTTCACGATCTCGAGCCTCGGTGGCATTGGCGGCACAGCCTTCACGCCAATCATCAACGCGCCCGAAGTCGCGATCCTCGGTGTATCCAAGTCGCAGCAGCGACCGGTGTGGAAGGATGGCAAGTTCGAGCCCCGCCTCATGCTGCCGCTGTCGCTCTCCTACGATCACCGCGTCATCGACGGCGCCGAGGCCATTCGATTCGTCGTCGCCCTGGCGGGAGCGCTCGCCTCGCCGCAAAGCCTCACCGAGGCGGTGCCTTGAGCCAGCCGGTCGAGCAGCGGGTGCCGGATCTCGGCGAATTCCACGACGTCGAAGTCATCGAAGTGCTGGTCAAGCCGGGCGACCGCGTGGAGCCCGAGTCTCCGCTCATCACGCTCGAAACCGACAAGGCGACGATGGACGTGCCCGCGACCGCCGCGGGCGTGGTGAAGGAGGTCAAGGTCAAGAAGGGTGACCGTGTCTCGAAGGATTCGCTGATCGCGCTCGTATCGGCAGGCGCCGACGATACCGTCAAGATCCCGGGCCTGCGGAAGACGGCGATGCTGGAATCTCAGTCGCCACCGCCAGCAGCCAAGGCGGCAGCGAAGCCCGCCAGTTCGGCTGGCGAACCCGCCGCGGACGTGTCGACGCAGCTCCTGGTCATCGGCGCGGGTCCCGGCGGCTATACCGCGGCGTTTCGCGCGGCCGATCTCGGCCTTGCCGTCACGCTCGTGGATCACTGGCCGCAGCTTGGCGGCGTCTGCCTGAATGTCGGCTGCATCCCGTCCAAGGCGCTCCTGCACGCCGCGCGCGTCATCGAGGAAGCCGAGTCGATGTCGGCGAATGGCATCCGCTTCGCGAAGCCTGAAATTGATCCCCAGGCCTTGAAGCAGTGGAAGAACCGCATCGTCGGGAAGCTGACCGCGGGCCTCGTGATCCTCGCCAAGCAGCGCAAGGTGACCGTAGTGCGCGGCCAGGCCCGATTTGCATCGCCACATCGGGTCGAGGTCCGTGGCGAGGACGGCAAGAAGCAAATCATCGGCTTCGAGCAATGCATTGTCGCCGCGGGTTCCGAACCCGCGCGCATTCCGGGGCTGCCGGACGATCCGCGCGTGATGGATTCGACCGGCGCGCTCGAGCTGCGTGATATACCCGGGAAGCTTCTCGTCATCGGCGGCGGCATCATCGGCCTCGAGATGGCCTGCGTGTACGACGCGCTCGGCTCGGATGTCTCTGTGGTCGAACTGACGGATACGCTGATGCCCGGCTGCGATCGGGACCTCGTGCGCCCGCTCGAAAAGAGGCTGCGCGCGCGTTACACCGCAATCCAGCTGGGAACACGCGTGACGGGCGTTGAGGCATTAAAAGAGGGACTGCGTGTCAGCTTCGACGGCAAGGGCGCCGGCGAGCCGAGAGTTTACGACCGCGTGCTTTGTTCGGTCGGCCGGGTCCCGAACGGCAAGACGATCCGCGCCGAAGCGGCTGGCGTTGCCGTCGACGAGCGCGGTTACCTGCCCGTCGACCGGCAGATGCGCACCAATGTGCCGCACATCTTCGCAATCGGCGACATCGTCGGCCAGCCGATGCTGGCGCACAAGGCGACCCACGAGGGGAAGGTGGCGGCCGAAGTCGCGGCCGGGCAGAAGAGTGCGTTCGATGCGCGCGTGATCCCCTCGGTTGCCTACACGGACCCGGAGGTCGCCTGGGTCGGCGTGACCGAGATCGAGGCGCAGGTGGAGCGGCGGAAGCTCGAGAAAGGCCTGTTTCCGTGGATGGCGAGCGGGCGCTCGCTTTCACTCAACCGCGACGAGGGATTCACGAAGCTGCTGTTCGATCCGGAAACACACCGCGTCGTCGGCGGCGGCATCGTCGGCACGAATGCCGGCGACCTGATCTCGGAAGTCGCGCTCGCAATCGAGATGGGCGCTGTCGCCGCCGACATCGGACTCACGGTCCACCCGCATCCGACGCTGTCAGAGACAGTGGCTTTCGCGGCGGAAGCCTTCGAAGGCACGCTGACGGATCTCTTCATCCCGAAGAAGAAGTAACGGGCGCTTCCGCAGGAGTCTTGCCGGCGTACAGGCAGATGTCCCGGACAGGGCACTGCGGGCACTTCGGCTTTCGCGCCGTGCAGACGTAGCGGCCGTGCAAGATCAGCCAGTGGTGCGCGTCCAGCCGGAACTCCTCGGGCGTGACCTCGACCAGGCGATCCTCCACCTCGCGCACGTTGCGTCCAGGCGCGAGGCCGGTGCGATTCGCCACGCGAAAGATGTGCGTGTCCACCGCGATCGTCGGCTCGCCGAAGGCGGTGTTCATCACGACGCTTGCGGTCTTGCGGCCGACGCCCGGCAGTGCCTCGAGCTCGGCGCGGTCGCGCGGCACCACGCCGCCGTGGCGCTCGAGGATCATCTTCGACGCCTGGATGACGTTTTTCGCCTTCATGCGCCAGAGACCGATGGTGCGGATGTAGCCGGCAAGGCCGGCCTCGCCGAGTGCGACGATGGCCGCGGGCGTTCCCGCAATCTCGAACAAAGGCTTGGTCGCTAGGTTTACGCTCCTGTCCGTCGCCTGCGCCGAGAGGATCACGGAGACAAGCAGCTGATACGGCGAGCGGAAGACGAGCTCGCTGCGCGGATTCGGGTTGGCAGTTCGTAGCCGCTTGAAGAGGGTCCGGATCGCGGACGGTCCGAGACTCGGCGCCTTGCGCCGGCGCGGTTTCTTCCGCGCCGCCCGACGCGAGCGTGTGCTAGCGGACATGGGCGTGCGCGAGGCGATCGACGCGCCTTTCATAGAGCCGGCGAAAGTGCACCGCACGCTCTGCGATCGCCGCCCGTGGCAGTGCCTCGGCCGGCAGGCCCGGCGCAGGCACCATGTGGATGCAATCGACGGGGCAGGTCGGCACGCAGAGCTCGCAGCCGCTGCAGTCAGCCGCAATCGCGGTGTGCATGCGCTTGCGCGCCCCGATGATTGCGTCGGTCGGGCAGGGATCGAGACAGCGTGCGCAGCCGATGCAGGCGGGCTCGTCGATCCAGGCGACGAGCGGCGGCGCTTCCCGTCCGCAAGCCGGATCGAGCGGCGCAGGCAAGCGGCCGAGCAGGGCGGCGAGATCGTCGATCAATCGGGCGCCGCCCGGCGGGCAGCGATTCAGTTCCGTTTCGCCGCGTGCGAGCGCTTCGGCGTAGGGCCGGCAGGCGTCGTATCCACAGCGCCGGCACTGGGTCTGCGGGAGCAGTGCGTCGATGCGGTTCGCGAGATCTACGGATTCATGCGCCATTGGTGGGTCGCGCCGGATCTTTTGCGGGCGAGCATCTTAGCGAAGGGTGTCCGCACCCGATAGTTTGGGCGCACGCGGTCGTCGCGCGCCCCCGCCTACCATGAATGGCGCCTTCCGACTATGGGCTTCTGGGCCCAACGTGAACGGCGTCACGATTTGCAGCGGATTCACATTGTCATCCGTGACGCGTTCGTATTGTGCCTCGCACCGTGTCGCATCCCCGGGAGCGCTGTGAGGTCTCATTCATGACGAATCGATTCTTCCGGGCCTGCGTGCTGTTCTCGATTCTCGCGGTCTCGAGCGCCGCGACCCTTGCCGGCACCCTCAACTACGAATATGACGCGCTGGGGCGACTCGAGGAAGTCCAGTACCCGAATGGCAGCGTCGTCAGCTACACGCTCGATCCGGCTGGCAATCGCGAGGAAGTCGCGACGCGGTCGCCGCCGGGCGTTCCGGCCTCGATCACCGTGCCGTCGAGCAGCATCACCGGCAATTACACGATCAGTTGGGGTGCGGCGAGCGGAACGCTCACCGCTTACAAACTCTATGAGGCGACCAACGCCGGATTCTCCGGCCAGATCCTCGCCTACAGCGGCACTGTGTTAAGTAAGGCGTTCTCGGGCAAGGGCGCGGGCACGTACTACTACCGCGTCCTTGCATGTAACGGCAGCGCGTGCGGTGGCTACCGCACCGGCAGCAATTCCACAACCGTGACTCCGCCGGGTGTACCGGCTTCAATCACTGTGCCGTCGAGCAGCACTACCGGCTCCTACACGATCAGCTGGGGCACTTCGACCGGTACCGTCACCGCGTATCAGCTTTACGAGGCGACGAACTCGGGATTCACGGGGCAAGTACAGGTTTACAGCGGAACGGCCACCAGCAAGGCGATCTCGGGCAAGGGCAACGGGAGCTACTACTACCGCGTGCGCGCCTGCAACGGCAGTTTGTGCGGCGGCTACCGCACCGGCGCGAACGCGACCACGGTCAACCTCGTGCCACCTTCGGCTCCAGCGAGCATCACCGGGCCCTTTCAGACCACGGGGAGTTACACGATTTCCTGGGCCGCCTCGACCGGTGCGACCCGCTACGAGCTCTGGGAAAACTTCTTCGGCGGCGCGTTCTCGAAAGTGTACGACGGGGCGAATCTGACCAAGAGCTTCAACAACAAGCCGGCCGGCGAATATCGCTATAAGGCCAAGGCCTGCAATGCGGCCGGTTGCAGCGGCGATTCCCCGACAAAGCTGGTCGTGGTCTGCAGCCCGCAGTGTCTTTGACCTGTGGGTCCAGGCGATTGACCCACGTTAAACGGTGCGCAGGCGGTGCGGAGAGCCTGATTCCCAGGGAGTGAGAATGTCGAACCGAATCTTGAGCGCCGCAACGTCCCGCATGCAGCGTCCGGGCATCCTCCAAGGCGTGCTCGCATTGTTCCTGCTGGCGGGCGCCCCGGCCGGCCACGCACAGCAGGAGATTCCGGAGGCGATTTCGCCGCTGCGGGTGGAGACCGACCACAACGGACTCAACATCGTCAGCGGCAAGATCCAGGTACCGCTGCCGGTGCTGTCGGTCCCGGCCGCGCCCAACCTGCGCTTCGACCGGGTGCAGAATGCCGCGCCGCACATGGACGGCACGCAGGGGACCACGGACAGCAGCTTTTCGGTGCATACGATTACCGGCACGTCGGAATCGTTTGCCTGTCCCGACTTCGCCTGCTCCAGCATCACCGGGACGGGTTCGGTCTTCATTCCGAACTTGAATATCTATTCGCGCGCAGGGTCCGGCGAGCGCTATCACTTCGACAAGAAGCACGTCAAAACCACCGGCACCAATCCGGTCACGATGAAATATTACGCCTCGACCGTGACCTACCCGACGGGCGAGGTCATCACGTTCGACTATGACACGGCGACGCTTGCGGGCGATCCCTTCGCGCGCACGTTCTATCGACCCAACCGAGTCACCAGCAATCTCGGGTACTTCATCTCGATTGCCTATCACCCCGGCCCGCTCGAGAGCGGCGATTGGGGTTCGCCGGCCCAGGCCACGCTCTACAAGAGCTCCGCGCCCGCGACCGCTCTCGGCCGGCTGACGTACAGCCTGAACGGCTCGACAATTACCGATCTAGGCGGACGGGTCTACACCTGCCAGAACTGTGGTAACGCCCTCGGCGCGGGACTGGAGCGCTCCTGGGGATCGCTTACGTTGCCGGGCGAGACGACGCCCACCTTTGTCGCTGCGGGGCTGTCCGGTTTCAACATCGTCGACTCGGTGACACAAGACGGTGTCGAGTGGAGCTACGACTACACGGCCCTGCAGCTCAACTCGCAGGGAAGCGGGTATCTGTACAGCCGGGTGACGGTCACCGGCCCGGAGAGCTACAGCACCATTTACGACATCGAGACCAAGGACCATCGCAACGCCATCACGCGGATCACCGATTCGATCGGGCGCGCGACCGAGGTCGATTTCGACGACGCCTATCGACTGCGCCGAATCGATTATCCGGAAGGCAATGCCGTCAGCGTCGTCTACGACGGTCTCGGCAACATCACCACGCGCACTACGCACGCGAAGGGCGGTTCAGGTGCAATCACCGAAACCGCGCACTATCCGACGGAATGCAGCACCGATGCGTTCGACGTGCTTTGCTACCGGCCCGAATGGTTCCGCGACGGCCTCCTCCGGCAAACCGACTTCAATTACAACGCCAACGGGCAGCTCACGGAGCAGACCGATCCGGCAGACGCGAACGGCGTCCGCCGCAGAACTATCATTACGTACGAGACGAGCAACGGGATCAGCCGCCGCGATGTCGTGCGCGTGTGCGGCAACACGACCACCTGCGGCACGCCCGACGAGATCCGCACCGAGTACGACTACTGGGAAAACACGTACCTGCCCGCCGTCGAGCGCCGCATCGATGCGGCCCGCGCTGAGACGTTGACGACGAACTACACCTACGATAACGCCGGGCGGTTGCTGGTCGAGGACGGCCCGCTGTCTGGCACCGGCGATGCCAAGTACTTTCGCTACGACGTTCATGGCCGACGGGAATGGGAAATCGGCCCGGCGGAGAGCACCGGCATCCGGCTCGCGCGCAAGATCACGTATCGTGATGCCGACGACAAGGTGCAATACGTCGACGAAGGTTCGCTGCCGAGCGCGACGAGCACCTCGTTCACGGTCTTCCGCCGCTTCGCGCACGACTACGACGACCGGCGCAACCCGGAGCTGGAGAGCGTGGCCGCGGGCGGGGTGACCCACACCTTGGTGCAGCGCACGTTCGACCAGCGCAACCGGCTCCAGTGCGAAGCGCGCCGGATGAATCCGGACGACTTCGTGTCGCTCCCGGTCAGCGCCTGCACACTAGGAGCGGAGGGAGACTTCGGTCCGAACCGCATCACGCGCAACACTTACGACGCAGCGAGCCAGCTTTTGAAGGTACAGCGCGCGGTCGGCACGCCGCTGCAGCAGGACTACGCCACCTATACGTATACGCTGAACGGCCAGCGCCAGACGGTCAAGGATGCGAACGACAACCTGAGCCGTTTCGAGTACGACGGCTTCGATCGGCTGCACAGGCTCTATTTTCCGGTTGCGACGAAGGGCGCCAACCAGTCGAGTACCAGCGATTACGAGGAATACGGCTACGACGCCGTCGGCAACCGAACCTCACTCCGCAAGCGCGACAATAAGACCATTACGTACACCTACGACGCGCTCAACCGCGTCCGGGTGAAGACGGTCCCAGTTTCGGTGAGCGGGGCACCGGGCTACAGCGTGTATCACGGCTACGACGTGCGGGGCCTGCTTACCCACGCGCGCTTTGCCTCGGACAGCGGCCCGGGCGTTACCAACACCTATGACGGCTTCGGGTGGCTGAGAACCTCGAGCAGCAACATGGGCGGCATCGCGCGCACCGTGAATTCGCCCAACTACGACGTGCACGGCAACCGCACGCAGATCGAGCATCCGGACGGCAAGACTTTCGAGTATGAATTCGACACGGCGGATCGCCTGTTTCACATCTTCGAGAACGGGACCTCGACCAGGCTCGCGCTGATCGCCTATGACGAGCAGCGCCTGCCCGATCAGATCGAGCGCGATGCGGCGGGCGCGGTCACCGGCTACGACTTCGATCCCATCGCGCGGCTCGAGGTGCTGACCCATAACCTGGACGGGGCGGGCACCGCCAACGACGCCGGGTTCGGCTTCGCCTACAACCCGGCGAGCCAGATCACGACCCGGGCGCAGATCAATGATGCGTACGAGTTTGCGCTCTCCAACTCGGTCAAGAGCTATACAGTCAACGGTCGCAACCAGTACACCCAGGTCGGAGGCACGACCCATACCTGGGACGCCAACGGCAACCTGACCGACGACGGCCCGACCACGTACGGCTACGACACCGAAAATCGGCTCGTCAGCGCAAGCGGCGGGAAGACCTTGAGCTACGACCCGCTCGGCCGGCTCTACCAGGTGACTACGACCGCGCCTGCGGCCACCACCCGGTTTGTCTACGACGGCGACCGCCTGATTGCCGAGTACTCAGGCAGCACCCTGCTGCGCCGCTACGTGCACGGGGCGGGTGTCGATGAGCCGCTGCTCTGGTACGAGACAAACGCGGTTTCGGCATCCGCCCGGCGCTACCTGCACGCCGACCACCGGGGCTCGATCGTGGCCGTATCGAACGCCTCGGGCGTCAAGCAGCAGGTGCGCGCCTACGATGCCTATGGCGTCACCGACAGCGGCAACACGCTGCGCTTCCAGTACACCGGCCAGGCCGCCATCCCCGAGCTGGGCCTCTTGTACTACAAGGCGCGCTTCTACAACCCCGGCCTCGGCCGGTTCATGCAGACCGATCCGATCGGGTATGAAGATGAGCTCAATCTCTATGCCTATGTCGGCAATGATCCGCTAAACAGCACCGATCCAACGGGGATGGCCAATAAGGACTGCACCGGCAGTCGGGCCGGATGCGACTTCGTTCAGGGACCTGAGCAACGTAACAATCTCCATGCTGGAGCGGACAAAACGCCGTCGACTGGCACTGACACCAAGTCGGCGACCTCCATTACATTTCTGGAGGCTGCGGAAAAAGCTGGGAGTGTGATCAGCTCGGCTGCAGACGCGGCCTCGCTCCAAGTGGCCGCTGAGGGAATCAACACACCAATAACGAACCTCGCGACACACAAAATGCTCGGTGCCGGCTTGAAGGCATTGGGGCAAGCAAATAAAGCTGGCGACATTGTCGAAATCGGAAGTCAAGTAGTCCAGGGAGATCGTGAGGGCGTAAAAGCGTCAGCGGTCAATATTTCGTCAGCTTTCGCCGCGTCCAGACTTGCGATTGGCATGGGTGCGACTGGTCCTCAATCGGCCGCAATTGGGGCGACTGTAGGAATACTCGCCAACACTTTAGGCTTCGGAGAATCCCTGAATAGCATGCAACCGCAATTTACTGCAGAACAGTGGAATCTGATGGCTGAAGAATGAACTGGACGTTTACATCTCGAACTTGGTTTGTAGGCCTAGTTCTATCGCTGTGTTTGGTTGTGCCAATTTGGTTTGCACTTTCCCGGGCGAGCTACCAAAAGGTTGCATCGCATATTCGGAAGCGCATTATTTGGATTCCGGGGGTGCTTGGAATTGGAATTGCAGTCTTCAGCCCTCCACTGCGAGTTCTTGGCATTGCAATGCTAATGCCGTCGTTGCAATTTGGTATTTTGATGTGTGCCTCAAAACTATTCGAATCAATAACCGGTGAACCGTTAGAGCACATTCCAATCCAGTGGTACCATGTGGAGGGCAAAGTCAAACACGCGATAGTTGATTTCGCAGCCAGCGTTCTTGCAGTGCTTGCCCCACTGCATGCAATACACGTTCTAATGTTCCCGTCCCATTAGGGCAGTCGCCGGAGCGCAAGAGTGAGATGTCCAGCTTGCTTCCGAAAGGTATCCATGTTTGCTCAGTCACTGAGAGCAAGCCCGTCTCAAAGAACATGTCCGCATTGTGGCGTTAAGGTTCGTCTACACCTAAGTCTCTTAAGGTTTATTTTGGCGATAGTTCCAATTGGATTTGGTTCATACTACTTACAGCCATTCCTTGGTTCGTTTGCTGTGGCAATTGGATTTGCAATTATTTTTTGGATTTGTCTCGAACTTGTGGAGGCGCCGACTTAGGCAGTAGGGTGAACAAGAGATCGGTTGCTGTTCGATCGCCATGAGAAAACCCGTAGAGGGTCATGGGATTCAGGCGCGCCTGTGTGCAGGTAAACCGGAGCTGGTCTGCTGTGCGAACCGCCTGATGCACGGTTGAGCGCAGCATAAATCCCTTAGCGCCTGTCGTGCCGATGAACTGGTGTGGGACCAGGCATGGAACAAACAGGCAAACCGAGAACGAGAAACGAGGCAGACCAACCGGCGTGACGGACGCGCCGGGTAGGCGCGACGGTCTAACTGACCTTCATTCCCGCGGTTGCGCCTGCGTCGGGTGTCAGGAGGAACAGGCCCGAATCGCCCGACGCCGCGAGCGCCATGCCTTCGGACACGCCGAAGCGCAGCTTCTTCGGCTTCAGATTGGCAACGATCACGACGTGCCGACCGACGAGCTTTTCCGGCTCGTAGGATCCGCGGATGCCGGCGAACACCGTGCGGCGCTCACCCCCGAGATCGACCGTGAGCCGGAGCAGCCGATCTGCGCCCTCGACGAATTCCGCCGCTTCGACTCGCGCGACGCGCAGGTCGATGCGCGCGAATTCCTCGGCGCTGATCTCGGCGGCCCGCGTGGCTGGGGTAGTCGGTGCAGTTTCCGTCATTGAAGTCTCCACGAGCTTGCCGAGCATCGCCGCATCGACGCGTGTCGCCAGCGGCCTGTACTCGGCGATCGTCGTGCCGAGGACCGGCGCGGCGATGTCATTCCAGTGCGTGATCGGCGAGCGGAGGAAGTCCTCGGCGCGCGCGGCAATTTCCGGCAGCACCGGCTTCAGGTAGGCCATCAGCACGCGAAACAGGTTGAGACCCTGTGTGCAGACCGACTGCACTTCCTCCGCGCGCGCGGGATCCTTCGCTGCAATCCAGGGCTTGCTTCGGTCGATGTAAAGATTGGCGCGGTCGGCGAGCACCATGATCTCCCGCACGGCCGCCGCGTATTCAAGCGACTCCCAGGCCTCGCCGATGCCGACGCCCGCGTCGATGAATTCGCGATAAAGCCCCTGGTCCGGCAGCGCGGCGGCAAGCCGTCCGCCGTGCCCGCGGTGGATGAAGCTCGCGCATCGGCTCGCGATGTTGACCAGCTTGCCCACCAGCTCGGCATTGATCCGGGTCGCGAACTCCTCGAAATTGAGGTCGACATCCACTAGGGACGGGCCGAGCTTCGCGGCCAGGAAATAGCGGAAGTACTCTGGAGGCAGCACGGCGAGGTAGCGCTCCGCCGTGACGAAAGTGCCCCGCGACTTCGACATCTTCTCGCCATTGACAGTCAGGAAGCCGTGGGCATGTACCGCGGTCGGCTTGCGGAAGCCCGCGCCTTCGAGGGTGGCCGGCCAGAAAAGCGTGTGGAAATACAGGATGTCCTTGCCAATGAAGTGATGCAGCTCTGCGGTGCTGTCCGGCTTCCACCAGTCCTCGAAGTCGAGGCCTTTCCGCTTGCAGTAGTTCTCGAAACTCGCCATGTAGCCGACGGGCGCGTCGAGCCAGACGTAAAAATACTTGCCCGGCGCGTCGGGGATCTCGATTCCGAAGTACGGTGCGTCGCGCGAAACATCCCAGTCGCGAAGGCCCGCCTCGAACCATTCATCAAGCTTGTTGGCGACCGTTTTCTGAATCGCGCCCGAGCGCGTCCACTTCCGGAGCATCGACTCGAAATTGCCGAGCCTGAAGAAGAAGTGCTCCGACTCGCGCTCGACAGGGCGCGTGCCGGTGACGACCGAGACCGGGTCGATGAGGTCGAGCGGCGTGTAGGTTCCGCTGCAGTTCTCGCAACTGTCGCCGTACTGGCCGGGCGTGCGGCAGATGGGGCAGGTCCCCTTGACGTAGCGGTCCGGCAGGAACATGCCGGCCTTCTCGTCAAATGCCTGCCGCACGCTGCGGCGCGTGATGTGCCCGGCCTTCGACAGGGCCTCGTACATGCGCACGGTCAGGCGGCGGTTTTCCTCCGAGTGGGTCGTGTAGTAGTTGTCGAATCCGATACCGAACGCGGCAAAGTCGCGGCGCCGCTCGGCGCCGACGCGCGCGATCAGGGCCTCAGGCGATATGCCCTCCGACTGGGCCTTCAGCATGATCGGCGTGCCGTGGCTGTCATCGGCGCAGACGTAGATGCATTCGTGGCCGGCGAGCCTCATGGCCCGCACCCAGATGTCGCACTGGATGGTCTCGGTCATGTGCCCGAGGTGGGTCGGCCCATTCGCGTAGGGTAGGGCGCTCGTGACCAGGATGCGGCGGGTCATTCCTACATTAGTCCTGTTCGCGCAGTGGCTCGAACTTGGACTTGTTGATGGCCTTCTCATAGGCGGAGCGGCCGGTAATCAACTCCTGGTCCAGCAGCTGCTCTAGCGCCGAGTCCATCGTGCGCATGCCGGCCGCCGCGCCTGACTGCATCACCGTCTCGAGCTGGTCGATCTTGCCCTGGCGGATCAGGTTCGCTGCCGCCGGCGTGTTGATGAGGACCTCGAGAGCAGCGACGCGGCCGGCCGAGCCCTTGCGCGAGATCAGCTGCTGCGACACGACGCCCCGAAGCGACGTCGAGAGCATGGTCCGCACGTGGTTTTGCTTGTCCGCGGGAAAGGCGTTGACGATGCGGTCCACGGTCGCCGCCGAGCCGTTCGTGTGCAGTGTCGCCATGACGAGAATGCCCATTTCCGCGGCGGTGATCGCGGTCGAGATCGTCTCGAGGTCCCGCAGCTCGCCGACCAGGATCACGTCCGGATCCTCGCGCAGGGCCGAGAGCAGGGCCGTCGCGAATGACTCGGCGTGGACCCCGACCTCGCGCTGGCTGATCAGGCAGTTCTTGCGCGCGTGCACGAACTCGATCGGGTCCTCGATCGTCAGGATGTGTCCCTTGATGCGCGTGTTTATGTCGTCGATCATCGCGGCGAGCGTCGTCGACTTTCCAGAGCCCGTCTTGCCGGTCACGAGGATGAGCCCGCTCGAGACCTTGCAGAGATTTCGCACGGCCTCCGGCATCTTGAGCTGCTCGAGCGTCTGCGCCTTCGACGGGATCGCGCGGAAGACCGCGCCCATGCCGTTCAGCTGCCTGAGTACATTGACCCGGAAGCGCGCCACCGTCCCGAGCGTGTAGGCGAAATCCGTGCCGTCGCGGGTCTCGAGGCGGTCGAGCGCCTTGCGCGGCATGATCTCATACACGGCCTCGCGCACGAAGTCGACGCCGAGGCGCTCGGTCCTGAGGCTCGACAGCTTGCCGTACTGGCGGATGCGCGGCGGGTCGCCCGCCATGAAATGCAGGTCGGAGCCGTCGCGCTTCAGGATCTCCTCGAGGTATTCGTCGATCTTCGCCAAGTCGCGGCCCCGCTATTCCAGCGTCTCGAATTTTGGCAGCAAGCTTCGGTCGACGACGAACTTCGAGAACATGCGCTTGTCGCTCGCGTAGATATAGGCGTCGTCCGGGTCGACTTCCTTCGCCTTGATTGCGCGCAGCAGCGCCTGGTCCATCAGTTCCATGCCGACGTCCTTGCCGGTCTGGAGCTGCGCGGGGATCTGGTGCGACTGGTCGGTCTGGATCAGCTTCGCGATCGCGCGGTTCATCAGCATGATCTCGCAGATCGCGCGCCGCCCGCGGCCCTCGGGGCGCTTCACGAGCACCTGCGTAATGACCGCGATAAGTCCCTGCGCGAGAAAACTCTTGGTCTGTTCGCGCTCGTCCGCCGGCAGCGCATCGATCATGCGGTCGATCGTCTTGACCGCGCTCGTCGTGTGCAGCGTGCCGAGCACGAGATGGCCGGTCTCCGCGGCCGTCATCGCCATCGAGATCGTCTCCGGGTCGCGCAGCTCGCCGACCAGTATCACGTCCGGGTCCTCGCGCATCGCGGCGCGCACGCCCTCGGCGAAGCTGGGCAGGTGCGTGCCGAGCTCGCGCTGCACGACCTGGCTCTGCTTGCTGCGGTGGACGAACTCGATCGGGTCCTCGAGGCTGATGATGTTGAGCTTCTTGTTCGTGTTCAGCAGGTCGATCATCGCGGCGAGAGTCGTCGACTTGCCGGTTCCGGTCGAGCCCGTCACGAGGATCATGCCCTGGTGGTAGTCGCAGAGCTTTTTCACGAGCGGCGGCAGCGCGAGCGAGTCCAGCGTCGGCACTTCGGCCGGAATCGTCCGGAACACCGCGCCGACTCCGGAGTCCTTTCGAAAGACATTGACGCGGAAGCGCCCGCCGTCCTCGGACACGTACGAGAAATCAACGTCCTGGCCCGCGCGAAACCTGTCCGCCAGGTTGCGCGACAGGATCTCCGTGACATAGGCCTCGAGTTCGGGTGCGGCCAGTTCGCGGAACCGGATCGGCACCAGGTCGCCATTCATGCGCAGCATCGGCGGCACGCCGACGGCCAAGTGGACGTCAGAACATCCCTGGGCGGAACCGAGCTTCAGGAAGGCATCGATGCGCGGCATTGCGCCGCGAGTGAATCACAAGAATCGTTCCAGCGCCACATGCACCTCGTCCATCGAGGCGAAGCGCTTTTCCTTGTCTACCGACATGCACTTCATGACTACATCGGATATCCCCTGCGGCAGCGCAGGATTGAGCTCGATCGGCGGACGGGCGCGGCCCTGGACGTGCTGGTACATGACCGACATGTGGTCGCCGCGGTGATAGGGCGGCGTTCCGGTCAGCATCTCGTACATGATGACGCCGAGCGAGTAAATGTCCGCCCGCTCGTCGACCTTCTTGCCGAGGATCTGCTCGGGCGCCATGTACTTTGGCGAGCCGATCACGTAGCCCGTCTTCGTGAGCTGCGTGTCGCCCTGGTGCTGCGCCGCCGCGACGCCGAAATCCACGATCTTGACGACGCCCTCCTCGTTGATCAGAACGTTCGCGGGCTTCAGGTCGCGATGCACGATGCCGACGTGGTGTGCGACCGCCATGCCCTTCGCGACGTCCATGCCGAGACGCACCGCGCGGCGGAGCGCCAGCGGCTTGCCGTCATTCACCTCGCCGCCCAGCGTGTGCGAGGGGAAGTACTCCATCGAGATCGCGTAGTTGCCGCGGATGTGCAGGAAGTCGTAGATGCGGATGACGTTCGGGTGTGTGATCTTGCGGCTGTAGCGCAGCTCGTGCACGAAGCGCTGCATCATCTCCTCGTCCTGGGAGATGCTTGGATTCAGGAATTTGAGCACGAGCCGCTCGTCGACGACCGTGTCCTCCATCAGGAGCACGGTGCCGAAGGCGCCGCGGCCGATCCGTTCGATGTACTTGTAGCGGCCCTCGATGATGTCGCCGCTCTTGAGCGTGTTGATGTCGAGCCGCTGCAGCTGCTCGGCCTGCTTCATGATCTGCGAGACGTCGGCGGACTCGATCAGGAGCGTGCGCTGCGCGTCGGCGCGGGCCGCGGCGGCGGCCTGGGTGAGGGTGCCGGGCGCGGCGACGATCGAGTCTCCCCCGAAGCGTGAGTCGAGCTCGGTCAGCGCGCGCTGGGCGGCGCCGGCGAGCGACTGGTCCGTCAGCGTGCTGAATGGCAGGATCTTCGCGCGCACGGCATCGACCGAGCGGTCGTCGGCGAGCCGGGCCAGCGCGGACATGCCCTCGATGCGGATGTCGGTTTCGGAACGGTCGAGCGCCCGCATCACGCCCTCGGTCGCCGCGGCATCGCCGATCTTGCCGAGCGCCCGCACCACCGTCGGCGTCGACTTGGGATTCGTCGTGAGCATCTCCAGGAGCCGCGACACGGCTTTCTTGCTGCCCATGTCGCCGAGCGCGTCCACGGCCCGCTCGCTGACCCACCAGTCCGTGTCCTTGGTCGCCTGCACCAGGTAGGAAACGGCGCGCTCGTCCTTGGTCTGGTTCAGAATCTCGATCGCCGTGCGGCGCACCTCTTCGTCCTTGTCCGAGACGAGCTCGAGCGCGGAGGTGATGACCATCGGGCCGCCGATCTTGCCAAGCGCATCCGCGGCGCGGCTGCGCACCCACCAGTCCGCATCGCGTATCGCCCGCAGCAGGTACTTGACCGAGCTTTCATCGCCGACGACGTTCAGCACCTCGACTGCGGCGCGGCGCGCGTGCTCCGACTCGTCCTTCAGGACCTCCACGAGGTGACGGACGGTTTCAGGATGCTTGCTTCGGCACAGCAGCTCGATGGCGGGATTCTGGACATCGAGCTCCGGATCCTTGAGGAGTGGCGCCACCAGCGCCGGGTCGACCTCGCCCCTGCCATTCGTGATTGCCCTGAGCGCCGCCGACCGCACCAGCTTGTTGGGATCCTTCAGGGTCCGCTGCAGCGCCGCGCGCACTTTCGGCGTATCGAAGCGCGCCAGCAGGGCGATGATGTGCGTGCGGGCGATCGCATCCTTGCCGTCGACGCGCGCCACCAGCTCGTCCACACTCGTGGCGTCAACCAGCTCGCCGGCGATGCGAAAGAGGGCGGCCTTCTCGTTAGGGTCCTGGAGGTAAGCGGAGTTCAGGAGTTCGCGCAGGTTGAAGCGGTTCTTCTGTGACGCAATGACGTCGAGGACCGCCGGCTTCGACACGCCGGGCGCCTGCAACAGCTCGAGCAGCAGTGACGGCGAATAATTGCGCGACGACGCCAGCGCCCAGGCGACGCCCGCGACCGCGCGCGGGTTCTCTTCGGCGAGCGCCTTGGCGAGCATTGGAAAGGACTTGTTGTCGATGAGCGGTGTCAGCGCCTCGACAAATGCAATCGTCTCGCGCTTGTCCGAGGTCGACAGCGCGTCCACGATTGGCTGGATCGCGGTCTGGCCGAGGCCCTGGAGCCTGGTCAGTGCCGCCTTCGCCTTTGCGCTGGTCGGGTCGCCACTCTCCCGCACCTCGGCAATGAGACGATCCGCTCGGTAGCCTCCGAAAATTCCCATCCAACCCCGGCTGTTCTTGTGGGACCTGGAAAAAATGCCGAACAATCAGTATGCCACAGCGCCCCCGCAGGCCGACCCGGCGGGCGGCATCGGATACAATGCCGCCCCCCAGCGGGAACGAGTTCATGGCCACCGGCACGCAGGAGCGGCTGACGAGCGCGCTCGGACACTATGTCGAACCGAATCTCGGGATGCGCCTGGCTGATGCCGGCGCAATCGAAGCGGTTGTCGATGGCCCGGCGGGGCCGATCGCCCGCATCGTGCTCGGCTTTCCGGTCGGCGGCTACGTGGACACGCTGCAGCGGGCCCTCGACGAGCACCTTGCGGCCGCGGGCATCGAGACGCGGCCGACGTATGAAATCAGCGCGCGCATCCCGGCCTTCGTCGCCGACCCGCGCCAGCGGCCGCTGCCGGAGGTCGCAAACGTTATCGCCGTGGCTTCAGGCAAGGGCGGCGTCGGCAAGTCGACCGTCGCCGCGAACCTCGCGCTCGCACTCGCTGCCCAGGGCGCGCGGGCGGGAGTCCTCGACGCCGATATCTACGGTCCGAGCATGCCGCGGATGATGGGTCTTTCGGGGCAGCGCCCCACGACGACCGATGGCAAGACGCTCGACCCGCCGCGCGGCCATGGACTCCCCGTCATGTCGATAGGCTTCCTGGTCGATTCGGACCAGCCCATGGCCTGGCGCGGCCCGATGGTCACGCAGGCGCTCAGCCAGATGCTTGCAGATACGCGATGGGGCGCGCTCGACTACCTGATCGTCGACATGCCGCCTGGGACCGGCGACATCCAGCTCACGCTGACGCAGCGGGTGCCGGTTTCCGGCGCGGTGATCGTGACAACCCCGCAGGAGATCGCGCTGCTCGATGCCCGCAAGGGCCTGCAGATGTTCCGCAAGGTCGGCGTGCCGGTGCTCGGCATCGTCGAGAACATGGGCCTGCACCGTTGCCCGGCCTGCGGGCATGAGTCGCACGTGTTCGATTTGGGAGGCGGCAAGGCACTGGCGGAACGCTACGAAACGGTGTTGCTCGGTGAGCTGCCGCTCGACGGGGCCATCCGCGAGCAGGCGGATTCCGGGCGGCCGACGGTAGTCTCAGACCCGGACTCGCCGGTCGCAGCCGCTTTTCATGCGATCGCGCGCCGCGCGGCGGGCGCGCTCGCGGCCAGCGCCATCCGTGGCGCGGTCAAGCTGCCGGAAATCCGCATCGAGGCCGAACAATGACGATCAAGTCGGACAAGTGGATACGGCGTATGGCTGCCAGGGGAATGATCGAGCCGTTCGCGGAAGGCCAGGTCCGCGAGACAAACGGCCGCAAGATCGTCTCCTACGGGACCTCCAGTTACGGCTACGACGTCCGCTGCGCTTCCGAGTTCAAGATCTTCACGAACATCAATTCGACCATCGTCGATCCGAAGAACTTCGATCCGAAGAATTTCGTCGATTTCGAAGGCGAGGTCTGCATCATCCCGCCGAATTCGTTCGCGCTAGCTCGCACGGTCGAATACTTCCGGATTCCACGGAACGTGCTCGTGATCACACTGGGGAAAAGCACTTTTGCCAGATGCGGCATCATCGTGAATGTAACGCCCCTGGAACCGGAATGGGAAGGCAACGTGACGCTCGAATTCTCGAACACGACGCCGCTGCCGGCGCGAATTTATGCGAACGAAGGCGTCGCGCAGATGCTCTTCTTCGAGTCCGACGAGGTCTGCGAGACTTCGTACAAGGACCGCGGCGGCAAGTACCAAGGCCAAAAGGGCGTCACTCTCCCCCGGACTTGAGCCGCGTTCAGGAGCCCGGCTGGTAGCGGCGGATATAGGTCTGGAACCCGCGCTTGCCGCCGGTCCGTTGCTCAGCCTGCACGACTGCGTAATTCAGCTTCGGCGCATACCAGGAAATGGTCTCGCGCTCCGAGCCGTCGCGGGCGCTGCGATAGACGACCGTCTCGACGTCTCCGATCGCGGTCTTGATCGTCTCGCTCCGCAGGCGCGAGAAGCGATATTCCTTGATCCGGTCCTTCTCGATCATGGCGATCGTGCCGGGCTCCTTGCCCGCGCGCAGCCGCACTTGCACGAGGGCCTGCATCGAGGCGGCATCCTGCAGGCCGGGCACAGTCGCGACGTCCACCGACTCGTCCTCGGCCGTTCCGCGGACGCGGCCGGCGCGCCAGTCGAATTCGAGCGCGACGTCGCGGCTGGTGCGCTTCGTCCCGTCGTCGAACAGGTAAGCGGAGGGACGCGGGCCGTCCGGGCCGAGTTCGAACTGCGACTGCTGTTTCAGCGTGCCCGTCGCAATCATCCGGGCGAAGCCCGTCGCAGTCGAAGTCGATTCGATCTCCCAGCCTGCGCTCGCACGCGAGAGTTCGGTCCGGCTGCTGCCCACCGCCATGCGCCCGTAGCGGACGTCGTATTCCGCGACGAAGGGCTCAAGCGCGGCGTCAGCCGCAACGACGGCCGGGGACGTGACAGCGCAGAGCGTAAACAAACCGACAGCCATAGCTCTCACGCGTCCTCCTCGAGCACCACGGGAACTTGCGGCTGCCCGTCGAATAGCGCCGCGTCGTCGCGCAGCTCGAGACGGCCGGCGGCGAACCAGCCCACGGCTCGCGGATAAATGATGTGTTCGAGCCGCTGAACGCGCGCTGAAAGCGCGTGTTCGTCCTCGCCCGGTTTGACGGCAAGCCTTCCCTGGATGACCGCGGGGCCGGCGTCGAGTTCCTCGACGACGAAATGCACGGTACAGCCATGCACGGCTTCGCCTGCCTCCAGCACGCGACGGTGCGTGTGCAGCCCGCGGTATGCCGGAAGCAGGGAAGGGTGGATGTTCAGCAGGCGTCCCTGCCATTGCCTGACAAAGCCGTCGTCCAGGATCCGCATGTAGCCCGCCAATGCAACAAGCCGCGCGCCACTTCGTTCGAGCGTCGCCGCAAGCTGGCGCCCGTGCCCGGCGCGGTCCATCCCGGGACCCCGCTCGACGACGGCAGTTTCCAGTCCAAGTTTTCGCGCCGCTTCGAGGCCCGCGGCATCCGCGCGGTCGCTCACGACTGAAACGATCCTGCCGTCGATGCCCCCGTCCCGGGTCGCGCGCGCCAGCGCCAGCATGTTGCTGCCTCTTCCGGAGATCAGCACGGCGAAAGGCAATGGCCCCATCAGCCGATCTGCACGCCCGCGCCCGGCACGACCTCGCCGATGACACTCGCCTGTTCGCCCGCTGCGCGAAGCTGCGCCAGGGCGGCGTCTGCCTCGCTGCGCGCGAGCACGACGATCATGCCGATGCCGCAGTTGAACGTGCGATGCATTTCCGAATCGCTGATGCGCCCGCTCGCCTGGATCCAAGTCCATACGGGCTCGCGGCGCCAGGCGCGCGGGTCGAGCCGCACGCCGAGACCGTTGGGCAGCACGCGCGGTATGTTGTCCGTGAGCCCGCCGCCCGTGATGTGCGCGAGTCCATGAATGTCGAGCGTGGCGGCAAGCGCGAGGAGCGGCTTGACGTAGATCCGCGTCGGCTGCATCAGGACATCGAAGAGAAGCCCACCGTCGACGCGCGTTGCAGCGCCTGCGCCGGTCTCCGCGATGAGACGCCGGATGAGCGAAAATCCGTTCGAGTGCGGCCCCGAGGAGGCGAGCCCGATGACGGAGTCGCCGGGACGCGTGCGGCTGCCATCGATGATCCGCTCACGCTCGACGACGCCCACACAGAATCCGGCGAGGTCATAGTCGTTTCCCGAGTACATGCCGGGCATCTCGGCTGTCTCGCCGCCCACGAGCGCGCAACCCGCTTGCAGGCAGCCCTCGGCGATGCCCGCGATCACCCGTTCGGCCACGTCGACGGAGAGACGGCCAGTTGCGTAGTAGTCGAGGAAGAAAAGCGGCTCGGCGCCCTGGACGACGACGTCATTCGCGCACATCGCAACGAGATCCTGTCCGACCCCGTCGTGACGCCCGGTATCGATCGCAAGCCGGAGCTTGGTGCCCACGCCATCCGTGCCCGCGACAAGCACCGGGCGCCTCCAGCGGCCCTCAGGCAGTTCGATCATCGCTCCAAATCCGCCGACGCCGGCAAGGACTTCGGGACGATGCGTGCGGGCCACGCGCGGCTTGATGCGAGCGACGAGTTCCTCGCCGGCGTCGATGTCGACGCCGGCATCCCGGTACGTCAGCGAAGGTGTTTCGGTCATCGCAGGTTTCCGGGATGCGTTCGACAGGCCCGTCCGGCGGGCAGTGTACTATTGTAGCGTGAGCGCACGCCCCGCCTTGGACCCGTCAAGTCGATTCCGAACCTGGCTGGCCGCACTCGCCCTCGCGGCGCTTGCCCTGCCGGCTCATGCGGAGTCGCTCGGCGATCTCTACACGGTGACCGTTCCCTATACCGGAGAGAACGAGTCGGCTTTCCGCCAGGCCATGCGCGACATCCTGGTGCGTATCACCGGACGGCCCGATGCACCGGACATGGAGAATCTTGCGCCGCTGGTCGGGCAGGCCTCTCGCTACGTCACGAGCTTCCGCCGCGCCGAGGGCAACCAGCTCACCGTGTCATTCAACGGGACCGCGATCGAGAATGCGGTCGACGCCTCGGGACTCGCCACATGGAGCAGTGACCGGCCGGTCACGCTCGTATGGCTCGCACTGGACCGCGGCGGAGGCCGGCGCGGCCTCGTGTCATCGAGCGACACCAGCGCCGAGAAGGCCCGGGTCGATGCGAAAGCCGATCGCAGCGGCCTGCCGATCGTGTGGCCGGACGCCGGCGACGACCTCGTGCGCGCGATGCAGCAGACCTGGTCCGGGAACCATGACGAGCTCATGGACGCTGCGCGCCGCTACGGCGCGGACGGCGTATTGATCGGGCGCGCGCGCCAGACCGCGGCGGGAACTTACGAGGTCGACTGGAGCTTCTCGGGTGCGGGCGTCGCGGGCAGCGCCGCGGGAGAGCTCGAAACGGGGCCGGAGCTCGCGGTCGAGCGCTACGCCAGTGTCTACACCTCTCGCGGCGCCGCCCAGCGCAGCGAACAGATCGTAACGGTCACGGGCATCGGCTCGCTCGAGTCCTATGCCTCGGCGATGCGGACGCTGTCCAGGCTCGCGCCCGTGCGTGGCGTCTCGGTCGACGAGGTGACACCGGACGCCGTGTCGTTCCGCGTGAACGTTCGCGGCGATCCGGGTGCGCTGAACGACGCCATTCTCCGTGACGGGCGCCTGCAGCCCGTCGATGCCGGACGGCTCATTTACGCGATGTCGCCATGAAACTGGTGACCATACCCAATCTCATCTGCCTGCTGCGGATGGCCTTGACGGTACCGATCGTCGTATTGCTGGCGGAAGGCCGCTATGGCCAGACGCTGGTGCTGTTCGCTGTGGCGGCGGCCTCCGACATCCTGGACGGCTACCTCGCCAAGACATTCGGCTGGACGAGCGAGCTCGGCAAGGTGCTCGATCCGCTCGCGGACAAGCTGCTGCTCGTGAGCGTCTTCATCACGCTCGCGGTCATCGGGCTCGTCCCCGTCTGGCTCGCAACGATCGCCGTACTGCGCGACGTCGTCATCGGTGTCGGTGCCGGCGTCTACCGGTGGCTCTTCGGCCCGCTCGAGGGGCGCCCGACGATCCCATCGAAACTCAACACGCTGGTGCAGCTCCTGTTCGTGATCGCGGTCGTGTGGCGTGCGGCCTTCCAGGACTTGCCCGAGTGGATGGTACTGGGGCTCGGCGCCGGCGTACTCGTGACGACGATCGTGAGTGGCGTCGATTACGTGCTGACGTACATCCGCAAGGCGATTGCGGTGAGCCGCGGGCGCCGCGGCACGGCATGACGCCCCTGATGCGGGGACCGGCCCGGAGTTCGTAGGTGCGCCAGCTCCCGCTCGGGGTGCAGCTCGGTATCACGCTGCGCTTCGAAACCTTCACCACGGGCAGGAATGCCGAGGCTGTCGAAGCGCTGCGGCGTATCTCGGACGGCGTCTCCGGCAACCCCGTGTGGATTTACGGTGGAACAGGGACCGGCAAGAGCCATCTGCTGCAGGCGGCCTGCGCCCAGGCTGGCGGCGCCGGGCGGACAACGGGCTACCTGCCGCTCGCCGTCGTGCGAAAGGAAGGATCCGCCATTCTCGACGGATTCGAGCGCCTCGACCTCGTCGCACTCGACGACCTGGATGCGATAGCGGGCGACGATGCGTGGGAAATGGCGCTCTTCTCGCTTTTCAACGGGCTTGCAGAGCAGGGCGGGCGGCTCGCAATGGCGGCCTTGCACACTCCCGCGGTGACCGGAATCCGCCTTCCGGATCTCGTTTCGCGACTCTCCGCCTCTGAGATACATCGGCTGGAACCGCTCGCGGAGTCCGAGCAGCCAGCGGCCCTTAAGCTCCGCGCCGAACGCCGTGGGCTCGAACTGCCCGAAGAGACTCTTGGCTTCCTGACCCGCCGCGCACCGCGGGATTTCGCAACGCTCTGCCGCATGCTCGATGCACTCGACAGCGAGTCTCTGGCGGCGCAGCGCAGGCTGACCGTGCCCTTCGTTCGCGACTGGCTCGCTCGCAGCTAAGGAAATCAAAGGGGTAATCAAAGAGGACGCGCCCCTCTAAAGGGGACAGACACATTTGCGGCGTCGCCGCGACCGGCAAATGTGTCT
>DAIRVV010000011.1:0-25998 GCA_036802645.1 Steroidobacteraceae bacterium | reverse complement strand
CGAGATCGCCCGATGACAGGTTGGCCGAGACGACCGCGACCCGCTGCTGGCGCGTCCGCCGTATCTCGGCCGGCCCGGTCGCGACGGTAACGTCCGCGACCGCGGAAAGCGGCAGCGGGCGCTCGCTGCCAGGGTTGACGATCAGCGAACGGATTTCCTCGACCGAAGACGCGCGCGTGTCGACGCTGCGGACCAGCACGTCGATCTTCTTCTCGCGCAGCTTGTAGCGAGTCGCGACTTCTCCGCGCACGCTTGCGACCACGCGGTCCGCGAGCTCGCGGACCGTGATCCCGAGCTGGGCGGCCCGCTCCTGGTCGAACACGATCTGGATCTCGGGATTGCCGGCTTCCACGGTCGACTTGATGTCGCTGAACGTGGGGCTCGACTGCATCCGGAGGCGCACCTGTTCCGCTACCGAGCGAAGCCGGTCGAGATCGTAGCCGGTGATGGTGATCTCGAGCGGCGATGCGAATGTGAACAGCGCCGGCCGGCTGAACTGGTATTGCACGCCGGCGAGCGAGTCGAATTTGTCCCGCAATCCCTCGATTGCGGCCTGCTCCTCGGCCGGTCCCGCGCCCGGCTCGAGCGTGACCGAAAGCCTGCCGGTATTCTCGCCGGCGTCCGTCGGACTCGCATCGAGACGGTTGCCTGTGCCTGTCACGGCGTAGGAAAGCGCGATTTCGGGAAGCTCCATCGTCTCGGCCTGGGCGGCAGCCATGGCGCGGTCGGTCTGCTCGAGTGGCGTGCCTGGCGCAAGGCGCAGGTCTGCGATGAATTCACCCTGCGACAACTGCGGGATCAGCTCGCTGCCGAGGCGCGGCACCAGCGCCGCCGTCACGAGCAGTATCGCCACCGAGACGATGACGACACGCCCGCGATGCTCGAGCGACCAGCGCAGCGCCGGCAGGTAAGCGCGCGAGACCGCCGCAAACCCCGATTGGGTCGGCCGCGCCGCGAAGCCGAGCAGCCATGCCATGAAGTCGGAGACCTTCGACGTCAGCCAGCGCTTGCCGGCCAGGGCTCGCGCGATCCAGCGCCCGACCTTGCCGGGGCTGCGCTCGGGGTCGGGAACCTCGAACTCGGGCTTGCCGGCGGCGAGCATCGGCACGAGTGTCATCGCGACAATCAGCGAGAACAGGAGCGAGAAGCTGACCGTCAGCGCCTGGTCGCGGAACAGCTGTCCCGCGATGCCGGTGATGAAGACCATCGGGAAGAAGACGGCGACCGATGTCAGGGTAGCGGCGGTGATCGCCGTGCCGACTTCGCTGGTGCCGCGAGTCGCGGCCTCGACCCGCGAGCGCCCCTCTTCACGGTGCCTCACGATATTCTCGAGCACGACGACGGCATTATCGACGAGCATTCCGACCGCGAGGGCGATGCCACCGAGCGACATGATGTTGAGCGACAGGTCGAACATGTACATCGCCACGAAGGTGCCGATCACCGAGACCGGTATGGCAAGCCCGGTTATGAAGGTCGCCCGTGCGTCGCGCAGGAAGAGGTAGAGGACGAGGATCGCGAGCAGGCCGCCGATCAACGCGGCTTCACGGACCTCGCCGATGGCGGACGAGATGAACTTCGACTGGTCGTAGACGAGCTTCAGCTCGCTGCCCGGAGGCAGCGCCTTGCCGAGTTCCTCGGTGCGCTCGCGGACGCCGGCGGCAAGCTGAACCGTATTCGCGTCGCCTTCCTTGTAGATGGCGAGCTCGACGGACTCGCGCCCGTCGACGCGGGTGATCGCTTCGCGATCCTTGTAGCCGCTCGTGACGCTCGCGACGTTGCGCAGGTAGACGGGCTTGCCCCCGACGTTCGCGATGATCGCGTCGGCCATCTGTTGCACCGACGTGAATTCATTGAGTGTCCGCACCAGGAATCGCTGCGTGCCCTGTTCGAGCCGGCCGCCCGAGAGGTTGACGTTTTCCTCGCGCAGGCGTTCCGCGATCATGTCGATCGAGAGGTTCAGCTGCGCGAGCTTCTGCTGGTCCACGAAGATCTGGATCTCGTCCTCGTAGCCGCCGCTGACCTTGACTGCGGCGGAGCCGTCGACCGACTCCAGGTCCGGCTTGAGACGGTCGTCGGCGAAGCGGCGCAGTCTCTTCAACCTCTCGACGCCGCCGGACTCGCCGGGCGTGTCCCTGGCGAACTCGTCGGTGTCGACGAAGGCATAGCGCATCACCGGCTCGGTCGACGGATCGAAGCGCAGGAGGATCGGCCGGCTCGCTTCGAGCGGCAGCTGGATCAGGTCGATCTTCTCGCGCACGTCGATGCCCGCGAGATCCATGTCCGTGCCCCAGGCGAACTCGAGAATCACGTCGGCCTGTCCCGCGCGTGAGACCGAGCGGACCGATCTGACGTTGCGGATGATGCCGACCGACTCCTCGATCGGCCGTGTGATCAGCGTCTCCAGCTCGAGAGGAGCGGCGCCCGGCAGGTCCGTCCGGACGGTGAGAGTCGGGTAGGAAAGGTCGGGAAGCAGGTTGAGCTTCAGCCTTGAGAGCGACACGAAGCCGAACAGGACGATGGCTACCGTCACCATCAGGATGGTGACGCGCCGCCGCGTGGCGAACTCGACGATTTTCATCGCCCGGCCGTCTCGCTCAGCCGGCCGCGACGGCGGACTGCTTCGAGGCCGCCGGGCGCGTGGGCGAGTTCACGATGCGAACCGCCGCGCCGGGCTTGATCGCACCCTGGCCGACGACGACCACCTGCTCTCCGTCCTTGAGGCCCTCGGTGACCTCGATCCAGGCTCCGTTCGAGAGCCCGAGCTTCACCGCGCGTTCCGCGGCCTTGCCGTCCTTGATGACGAACACTTTGGGCGGACCGTCGCCGTCCAGCAGCGCCGTGCGAGGGATCTGAAGGGCATCGAGCTTGCGTTCATAGACGATCGCGACGCGCGCGAACATGCCGGGGCGCAGCAGGCCGTCCGTCTTCTTCACGCGGATGCGGACCGCAAAGGTCGCGGTGTCTGCATTGACGTAAGGGCTGATCAGCGAGATCTCGCCGCTGAAGGCGCGGTTCGGCACCGCGTCGAAGGTCAGCTCGGCCGGCTGGCCGACCGACAGCTTCGCGAGCTCGCGTTCCGGGACGTTGACGCGGAGCATCAGCGTGTCGAGATCCTCGACGACGAACAGGGAGCTGTCGGCGCTCTCGATTACGCCGCCGACCGGCGTCACCGTGTTGCCGACCTTGACGTGGTCGAGACGCTGCGTGACCGTGCCATCGATCGGCGAGCGGATGTCGCAGTAGGAAAGCTGCAGCCGGGCGAGCTCCCAGTTGGCTTTGGCGGCATCGAGCTCATACTTCAGATTGTCGAGCGAGACCGCACTCACGAGACCCTTGTGCTGCAGCTCGAGATTACGGTTGTAGTCGCGCTCGAGCTTTCGCATCGTCGCTTCGTTGAGGGCGACTTCGAGGCGCAGCTTGTCGCCATCGAGACGCACGAGCGCCTGGCCCGCGCGCACGCGCTGCCCTTCGTCCGCCAGCACCTGGCGGATTTCGCCCTGCACCTTGGGCATGACGAAGGCCTTGCGGTCGGATTCGACGGGCGCGGTGCCCGCGTAGAGCGCGGCCATCTCCGCGCGTTGCGTTGCCGCGACCTCGACGGGCACGGCAGGGACCGCTTCCTTGCCGTCCTTGGCGCTGTCGCCGTTGGCATTGCCGCAGGCGGCGAGCGCGAGTGCAGCCGCAAGCAGCGCGGCCGCGATCAGGTACCTGTCAGCACTCGCAAAGTCGGGAAGTACTTGGGATTCGGTGCGCATCGCGATCGGCTCCAGCGTTCAGTTGGCGCCATGTTACGGTTCCTTAGTGTTGTAGTCAAGTATAACACTATAGGAATCTGTATGACCTAAGCCATTGAAATAACGGGGAAAGTAAAGAATCGAGACCCGATCAGCTGAGTTTGGCCGGTTCCTGGCTCTTTGGCAGTTGGGCTGCGTCCGCTGCAATCTCGACCGCCTCATCCAGGACGGCATCCGGTGCCTCGGCATCATCAAGGTCGCCGATTTTTGCGAGGGGCTGAAGTCCCCGGGCCGCCCTGCGCGCATTCTCGCGCTTGAGAGTGTCGGCGTCGACGGCGTCGCGCTCCGCGCGGCGTTTCACGAGGTTGAGCGAAACGTCGCGCTGGCTCCGCAGCAGGTCGAACGCGTCGACTTCGCCTTGTAGTGCGACGAAATCCGGGTTGTGTGCGACACGCTCCTCGTGCACCTGCGAGATCATTTTCACGAATGGGAGCTCCGCCGGTTCCGGTGTGTAGTGCGCCGCGTTGATCCGGTCCCAGGGGAGGGCGCTTTCGCGCGTGCTCTCGCCGATGTCGTCCGTGTTCAGGAGCGAGGGCAGGTTGATGTCAGGCTCCACGCCGCGGTGCTGTGTGCTGTCGCCCGTGACGCGGTAGTACTTGCCGATGGTCACGGTCAGCTGTCCGAAGCCCGCTTTGGGCCCGAGCGCATAGCGATCCAGCGGATAGAGGTTCTGGACGGAACCCTTGCCGTAGGTCTGCTGGCCGACCACCAGACCGCGCTGATAATCCTGGATCGCACCCGCGAATATCTCCGAGGCGGATGCGCTCGCGCGATTGACGAGCACGACGAGCGGGCCATTCCAGGCGACGCCCGGCTCGGGGTCGTCGAGGACCTCGATTCGGCCGTTCGTCTCCCGCAGCTGGACCACCGGGCCGCGTTCGACGAAGAGGCCGACAAGGCTTGTCGCTTCCGACAGGTGGCCGCCGCCGTTGTCGCGAAGATCGACGACGAGGGAATCGATCCCTTCGGTCTTGAGCTCGTTGACGAGGCGTTGCACGTCGCGCGTCGTGCTGCGGTATGCGGCGTCGCCCTTCATGCGGGCCTGGAAATCCTGGTAGAAGCTCGGCACCGAGATGACGCCCACGCGCAGCTCCCGGTCGCCGCGCTTCAGCGTGTGCACTTCCTTCTTGGCTGCCTGCGATTCGAGCGTGATTTTCGCGCGCTTGAGGACGAGCTGGGACTCCTGGGAGCCCGGGGTCGCCGCGGCCGGCAGTATCTGGAGCCGGACGATGGTGTTTTCCGGCCCGCGGATGAGCTGGACCACGTCGTCGAGACGCCACCCGACGACGTCCGTGAGCGCGCCGGCATCGCCCTGGCCGACGGCCGTGATGCGGTCGCCAACCTTGATCTCCGTCGATGCCGCCGCAGAGCCGCCCGGCAGCACATTCATGATCGTCACGTAATCGTCGACGAGCTGGAGGGATGCGCCGATGCCCTCGTAGGAGAGGCTCATCGCGATGTTGTATTCCTCGGAGTTGCGGGGCGAGAGGTAATTGGAATGTGGATCGTAGACGTGCGAGTAAGCGTTCATGAACGTCTCGAACACGTCGTCGGGGGTCACCTGCTCGATGCGCTTGGACCCACGCTCATAGCGCTTGCGCAGTATGTCGCTCGCCTCTGGCCAGGTCTTTCCGGCAAGCAGCAGCGAGAGCGCGTCGTTCTTGACGCGCTTGCGCCACAGCTCATGCAATTCATCCACGGTGGCCGGCCAGCCCTCGTCCGTGCGGTCGAAGCGGAAGGACTCGTCGAGCGTGAAGTCCGGCTCGACGTCGAGGAGGGCGATCGCGTGTCGAAGCACTTCGCGGTTGCGCTCCTGGAACCGCGTGAACATCTGGAATGCCGGCGCCGCGTCAGCTTTCTGGATCGCGTCGTCGAGCTGGTAGCGCAGCGGCTCGAACTCCGCGATGTCGGACGCAAGGAAGTAGCTCCTGCCGCCGTCCAGCGCCTCGAGATAGCGCTCGTATATCTGCGACGACATCGCGTCGTCGAGCGCAGTCTGGCGATAATGCTGGCGCTCGACCACTTCGGACACCAGACGCATCACGCGCCGATGCCGCTCGCTTGGCTCCAGTTCACCGGAGGATGCGACCGCCGGCGTGATCGCCGGCGCGAGTGCTGTGCGCTCCGGGCCGGAGCCCGCGAGCATGAATATTCCGACCACGATGGCGAATGCCACCGCGATGCGGAGCTGAGGGGAGGTCGGCGCTCTGAGCCAGGCTGTCATGGGCTGGTAAACTGCTCCTTGCGGCCCCTCACGGGGCAGATCCCGGTCGGGACAGGCTATGGGCGAGCGGGCACGGTATCAAGTACCACCGTCACGCCCGCCGAGGGGACAATCGGATGCGGCCATTGGGCTTCCTGACGGGCGTCGTACTGGGTTCCGCCGCCTCGATCGCACTCGTATTGGTCATGGTGGTTGTCATATTTGCGTTTTCAGTGGGCGGGCAGCCCGCGGTCGGCCGGGAATATCCCGGCCTGCTGGCCTCGGCCGCCCTGTTCGGGATCCTCGCCGCGACGGCCGGCGCAGCCCTTGTAGGACTGCAGCGGGAACGGCGCTGGCGCTGGGCGGCACAGGGCGGCATGTGGTTCGTCCTGGCGGCGATCGCCTGGTACTACTGGCCTGCCGGCAAATGACCCGGGAGACGACATGAAGCATTTCGACAAGGAGTTCCGCCTGCTGTTCATTGGAGCTGCGCTCGCGGGGTCGCTCGCCGCATTCAACGCCGACGACAAGATGATCAAGAAAGCGGGTGAGGCGATCAATGGCAGCTCGTATCGCACGCAGGTCGAGGGCCTGTCGGCCGACGAGATGGAAGGCCGCGCGCCCGGATCGGAGGGCGAGCGCAAGACGCTCGAATTCGTCGAAAAGCAATTCCTCGAGCTCGGCCTGCAGCCGGCCGCCGGTGGCGACTTCCGCCAGGACGTGGCGCTCGTCGAAATCACCGGGAGCGACCAGAAGCTTTCGTTCGGCAAGGATGCTGGCGGCATGGCTCTGGCATTCGGCGACGATATGGTGCTCGGCACCCGGCGCGTCCGACCCGAATCGTCGATCGCGGGGAGCGAGGTCGTGTTTGTCGGCTATGGCATCGATGCCCCGGAGTTCGGCTGGAACGACTATGCGGGCGTCGACATGCGCGGCAAGACCGCGCTCATCCTCGTCAACGATCCGGGCTTCGTCACCGGCGATGAGACGCTCTTTCGCGGCAAGGCGATGACCTACCATGGCCGCTGGACGTACAAATTCGAGGAAGCGGCGCGCAAGGGCGCGGCGGGCGCGATCATCGTGCACGAGACCGCGGCCGCGGCCTACGACTGGGATGTCGTCAGGAATGGCTGGTCAGGCCCGCAGTTCTATCTCGACCGGCCTGACGGCAATGCCGGCCGGACCGCCCTCGAAGGCTGGATCACGGAAGCTCGCGCACGCCAGCTCATGGAGCTCGCCGGTCGGGATTTCGACGCGATGAAAGCCGCGGCCGTCAAGCGCGGGTTCAAGCCGGTGCCGCTCGGCGTTTCTGCGACCGGCGGCGTGAAGAACGCCATCCGCCACAAGCGATCGCCGAATCTCGCGGGACTCATGCCTGGCAAGGACAGCCCCGACGAATACGTCGTCTATATCGCGCACTGGGACCATCTTGGCGTCGCAGAGGAGCCCGGTGAAGACCGCATTTACAACGGTGCAGTGGACAATGCGACCGGCGTCGCCGGCATCCTCACGATCGCCCGCGGCTTTCGCGACATGCTGCCCGGCGTGTCGCGTTCGGTGCTGTTCATCGCGGTGACGGCCGAGGAATCGGGACTCATCGGTTCCGAGTACTACGCCGAGAAACCGCTCGTCCCGCTCGAGAAGACTGCGGCCGTGATCAACATCGACGCCATCCAGCCTCTTGGCCGTGCGAAGGACCTCGAAGTCATCGGCTTTGGCGCATCCGGGCTCGAGGACCTGCTTGCGGTGGCGGCCAAGTCGCAGGGCCGCACATTGACGCCAGACCTGCGCCCGGAGGCCGGGTACTTCTACCGTTCGGACCATTTCAACTTTGCGAAGGCGGGCGTGCCCGCGCTCTACATCAAGTCCGGTACCAGGCTCCGCGACAAGCCCGAAGGCGCGGGCAAGGCGATGGTTGACGACTATTACGCGACCCGGTACCACAAGCCGGATGACGAATACTCGGAGTCCTGGGACGTCGCCGGCTCGATCGAGGACCTGCGCCTCCTGTTCGAGGTCGGCGCCCGCGTTGCGAACTCGAAGACCTGGCCGGAATGGCGGGAGGGAAACGAATTCCGCGCCGCGCGCGACAAGAGCGCGGCGAGCAGGAAGCCCGAGGAAGAGTAGTTGCTTCAGTCAGCGCGCCGAAGCGGACGCGTCAGCAGCCGGATTGCCGTGAAGAGCAGATAGGGCCCGAAGACGAGCAGCCATGCGGTCGGCTTCGCTGTGAAGAAAGCGGCAAGGAGCGACCCGAGAAAGGCGAGCAGGCCGTCGTCATAAGGTCCGAGCGTCAGCACGCCCGCCAGGTAGATCAGGAACGGCATGAAAAGCAGCCCGAAGCCGAACCAGAGGATGGCGATCCTGAGCTCGCGCCGCCAGTCGGGCGAAAGGCCCGCGTACCAGTTCCGGATTGGATCGCCAATGGCCATCGGCGCAAGTCTGAGGCGCGTTGAAGTCCGGGGCAAGCCGCGTCACCCCACCGTTATAATGGTGTTCACATGACGCGACTGCGCTGCGCCGTCGTCGGCGCCGGCTATCTCGGCCGCTTCCACGCCCAGAAATATGCCGCTCTCGGGAACTGCGAGCTGGTCGGCATCGCCGATCCTTCGGCCGAGGCGCGCGCCAGGATCGCGGCCGAGCTCGGGGTCCCGGGATTCGCGGACCATCGCGAGCTGCTCGGCCGCGTGGATGCGGTCAGCATTGCGACTCCGACTGCGCTGCATCACGCGGTCGCGCGCGATTTTCTGGCCGCGGGTGCGCACGTCCTTGTCGAGAAGCCGATCACGACGACCGCGGAGGAGGCGCGAGACCTGATCGCCACGGCGGCCACGCATGCGCGGGTGCTGCAGGTCGGTCATCTCGAGCGGTTCAATCCCGTCATACTCGCCGTTGCCGCGGAATTGACAGTGCCGCGATTCATCGAGTCGAACCGCCTGGCGCCATTCAAGCCGAGAGGCACGGACGTCAGCGTCGTGCTCGACCTCATGATCCATGACATCGACTTGATCGAGCACATCGTGCGATCTCCGATCGCGTCGATCGACGCGATCGGCGCACCGGTATTCACCGACGAGATCGATATCGCCAACGCGCGCATCCGCTTCGCGAACGGCTGCGTCGCGGACGTGACTGCAAGCCGCATCAGCTTGAAGGCGGAGCGCAAGCTGCGCGTGTTCCAGGCGGATGCTTATCTGTCGATTGACCTGCAGCAGAAGCTTCTCACCATCGTGCGGCGGCCGCAGGTGATTGAGGAGGGAGCGATTCCGAAGGTAGACCTGCAGGAACGCAGCTTTGACCCCGGCGATGCCCTCCTCGAGGAGATCAGGTCCTTTGTCGACGCCGTGGAGCGCGGCGGGGCGCCCGTCGTCTCCGGAGAGGATGGCCTGCGCGCGCTCGAAACCGCGACGCGCATCGTCGAGCTCGTAAACCGGGGCGTCCCGGACGGCGGCATGCCCGCCGCGGCCCTGCGGCCGGCCGGTATACTGAGCGGCTGATGCAACCGACGAATACTGCGGATCCCGACTACTACCACAAGGTGGTGGACTGCCAATGGGCGTGTCCCGCGCACACTGACGTTCCGGAGTACATCCGGCTGATCGCGCAGGGACGCTACTCCGACGCCTATATCGTCAATCGGGAATCCAACGTCTTTCCCGGCATCCTGGGTCGCGTCTGCGACCGGCCCTGCGAGCCGGCCTGCAGGCGAAGGCGCGTCGAGGACAAGCCGGTCGCGATCTGCCGCCTGAAGCGCGTCGCCTCGGACCTGCGCGACGACATCACGCCGCGACTGCCAAAGGCGCCGTCAAGAAAGAATGGCAAGCGCGTGGCCTGCATCGGAGCGGGCCCGGCGACACTGACGGTCGCGAATGACCTCCTGCCGATCGGCTACGAAGTCGTGATTTTCGAGCAGTACGCGACGGCCGGCGGCCTGATGCGCACGAACATCCCGGCATTCCGGCTGCCTGCGCAGGTGCTGGACGAGGAGATCGGCTATGTCGTCGGGATCGGCGCCGACCTGCGGCTCGCAACGCCCATACCGAGCATGCGCGAACTGCTTGATACGGGCGGATTCGATGCGGTGTTTGTCGGCTCCGGCGCGCCGAAAGGAAAGGAACTGAATCTACCAGGCCGCAAGGACTCCGACCGGATTCACATCGGCATCGCCTGGCTCGAATCGGTGGCGTTCGAACACATCGACAAGATCGGCGAGCGCGTGCTGATCATCGGCGTCGGCAACACCGCGATGGATTGCTGCCGCACTTCGCTCAGGCTCGGCGCCAGGAGCGTGAAGGTCATGGCGCGCAAGCCCCGCGGCTTCTTCAAAGCTTCCGCGTGGGAGCTGGAAGACGCGGAGGAGGAGCACGTCGAGATCATCGTGAATCACGCGCCGAAGGCATTTGTCGCCGAGGGCGGCAGGCTCACGGGCATGACCTTCGAGCGGCTCGAGTACGAGATGGATGGAGAGGACATCAAGGGCCAGCGCGTGGTCGAGGAGGTCTTCATTCCATGCGACGACGTGATCCTCGCGATCGGGCAGGAAAACGCGTTTCCCTGGATCGAGCGCGACCTTGGCATCGAATTCGACAAGTGGGACGTGCCGAAGCTGGACGCGGTCACATTCGAGTCGACTCGTCGAGGCGTCTTCTTCGGCGGCGACGCCGCTTTCGGGCCGAAGAACATCATCTGGGCGGTCGAGCACGGCCACCAGGCCGCGATCTCGATCCACAAGCATTGTGCGGGTGAGAAGCTGACCGAGCGCATGCCGCGCGGCGTCAACCTTCAGAGCCGCAAGGTCGGCATGCACGAGTGGTCGTACAAGAATGACTACGACCCGGCTGCCCGCCGGCTGATGCCGCACGTGAGCCTCAAGGAGCGGTTCAAGAAGCTGAACATCGAGGTCGAGCTCGGATTCGATGCCGAGCGCGCCGCGGAGGAAGTCAGCCGCTGCATGAACTGCGACGTGCAGACCGTATTCCACGCCAAACTATGCATCGAATGTGATGCCTGCATCGACATCTGCCCGACGGACTGCCTGACGATCGCGGTGAATGGCGAAGAAGCGGATCTGACCGCCCGGCTAAAGGCGCCGCGGCGCAATCCGGAACAGCCGCTCTACGTCTCCGAACCGCTCATCCAGACCGCGCGCGTGATGGTCAAGGACGAAGACCTGTGCGTGCACTGCGGCCTGTGCGCGGAGCGCTGCCCGACGGACGCCTGGGACATGCAGAAGTCATGGATCGAGATTCCCTATGCCGAGGACGAGGCCCGATGCCAGAGCGCAAAAGCGCTGCGCCGCGCGTAAACGACTTCACGCTCAAGTTCGCCAACGTTAACGGTTCGGGCTCGGCGAGCGCGAACTCGCTGATCATGAAGGCGATCTTCCGGATGGGCGTGCCCGTCGTCGGCAAGAACTATTTCCCGTCGAACATCCAGGGGCTCCCGACCTGGTATGAAATCCGCGTTACGCGCGAGGGGTGGCGCGCGCGGTCCGGGCGCATCGACCTCGTGGTCGCGATGAATGCGGAGACCTATTCCAGCGACGTCAAGGAGGTTGCGGCGGGCGGCTACCTCGTCTATGACTCGACCTGGCCGCGCAGTTCCCTGCTTTCCCGCGATGACATCAGGACGTTCGGCGTGCCCTTTGCAGAGCTCTGCAATGAGACCTTCGAAGGCGCGCGCGCGCGCACGCTGATGAAGAACATCATGTACGTGGGGACGGTTGCCGCGCTCATCGACCTGGACCTGGAGGTGATTCGCGGCCTGCTGGCCGAGACCTTTGCGAAGAAGCCCGCGCTGGTCGACTCGAACATGAAGGCCATTGAGATCGGCTACCGTTATGCGAAAGAGCATTTCGAGTGTCCGTTGCCGGCCCGTGTCGAGCGCATGAACGCGACCGCCGGGCAGGTGATGATCGATGGCAACACGGCGGCCGCGCTCGGCTGCCTGTACGCGGGCGCGACCGTCGGCGCCTGGTACCCGATCACGCCCTCGACCTCGCTGATGGACGCATTCCGCTCATTCTGCGCTCGCCACCGCACCGACCCGGAGACGGGTCGGCGCGACTACATGATCGTCCAGGCCGAGGACGAGCTCGCCGCGATCGGCATCGTCATCGGCGCCATGTGGAACGGCGCGCGGGCCTTCACGCCGACCTCGGGTCCGGGCATCTCACTGATGGAGGAGTTCATCGGCCTGGCGTACTACGCCGAAATCCCCGCCGTCATATTCGACGTGCAGCGTGTCGGACCCTCGACCGGAATGCCGACCCGCACGCAGCAGTGCGACCTTCTGGCCTGCGCCTATGCATCGCATGGCGACACGCGTCACGTGATGCTCTTTCCGGACTCGCCCGAGGAATGCTTCCAGATGGCGGTCCAGGCCTTCGACCTCGCGGAGAGACTGCAGACCCCGGTTTTCGTGCTGCTCGATCTCGACATCGGCATGAATGACTGGATGGCGCCCGAATTCCGCTGGGACGACGCCTATCGTCCGGACCGGGGAAAGATGCTGACACCCGAACAGATCGCCGGAATCGGGAAATTCCAGCGTTACCTCGACCCGGATGGCGACGGCATTCCGTACCGGACGCTGCCCGGCATCAGCCCGAAGGCGGCGTACTTCACGCGCGGCTCCGGCCACAGCAAGTTCGGCGCGTACACCGAGGATGCCGCCGAGTACCAGGAGCTGCTCGACCGGCTGGTCCGCAAGTTCCGCACGGCTGCGAAGCTGCTGCCGGCACCCGTGATCGATGGCCGCGGGGCAGCAGTCGCGATCGTGAGCCTCGGTTCATGCGACGCGCCGGTGCGCGAGGCGCTCGCCTCACTGCGCAAGTCCGGCGTCGCCGTCGACTACCTGCGCGTTCGCGGCTTTCCGTTCGGCGCCGAGGTCGAGGAGTTCCTGGCCGCCCACCAGACTATTTTTGTGATCGAACAGAACCGCGACGCGCAGCTGCGCGCCCTGCTGACGATAGAAACCGCCGTGGAAAAGAAGAAGCTGCGGTCGATACTTCACTACAACGGCCTGCCAATGCCGGCCGTGACGATCGTCGACGGTGTCAACCAGGCGCTCGAAAAGGAGGCGGCGGCATGACCTTCATAGCGAAGCCGAAAGTTGCGAACCCGGGCCTGCCGCGGAATCCCCTCGGCCTCAACCGTCGCGACTATGAGGGCAGCATGTCGACGCTCTGCGCGGGCTGCGGCCACGACTCGGTCACCGCCGCGATCGTGCAGGCCTGCTACGAACTCGCCCTGCCGCCGCAGAGCGTCGTCAAGCTGTCAGGCATCGGCTGCTCGTCCAAGACCACCGCCTATTTCGTCGCCGGAGCTCATGGCTTCAACGCCGTTCACGGACGCATGCCGTCGATCGCGACCGGCGCCAATGCGGCGAATCGCCACCTCCGTTACATCGGCGTCTCGGGCGACGGCGACTCGCTGTCGATCGGGGTCGGCCAGCTCGCGCACGCGATCCGCCGGAATCTCGACATGGTCTACATCCTCGAGAACAACGGTGTATACGGCCTGACCAAGGGCCAGTTCTCGGCATCGGCCGACATCGGCTCGAAGTCGAAGAAGGGCGAGGCCAACGAGCAGCAGCCGATCGATCCGGTGCTGCTTGCGCTCGCGCTCGGGGCATCGTTCGTCGCGCGAAGTTTCTCGGGCGACAAGGAGCAGCTCGTCCCGCTGATCCAGGCCGGGCTCGCACACCAGGGCTTCGCGATCATCGACGTGCTGTCGCCCTGCGTGACCTTCAATGACCATGAGGGATCGACCAAAAGCTACGCCTATGTCCGCGAGCACAGCGAGACGCCGGTCTCGGCCGACTACATCGCGCCGAAGCAGGAGATCCGCGTGCAGTACGCACCGGGCGAAACAGTATCGGTTCCGATGCACGACGGCAGCAACGTGGTGCTGCGAAAGCTCGACCCTGGCTATGACCCGACCGACCGCGCGCATGCAGCCGCCTACGTGCAGGAGCGCGCGATGCGCAACGAGTACGTCACGGGGATCATTTACGTCGACACTTCGCGGCGCGATTTTCATGCGCAACACGGAACGGCGGAAGCAGCGTTGAATGCCGTGCCACACGAACGGCTGTGCCCGGGTGCGGACAAGCTCGGCAGGATTCTCGGCTCGTTCCGATAGCGAGCATGACTGAAGCCATTACGCCGGTCAGCTACGAGCTCGCGAAGCGCGACCCCGCGGCTTTCGTGAAGCACTTCGCCGGCAGTTTCGAGCGCTATGGCTTCGCGGTGGTCGGCGACCACGAGCTGCCGCAGGCGTTGATCGACGGCTGCCTCGATCGCTTCAAGCTGTTTTTCGCCCATGACGAAGCGGTCAAGCGGCGCTACCAGGTCGCGGGCATCGGCGGCGCACGCGGGTACACGCCATTCGGCGTCGAAACCGCGAAGGGCGCGGCGCACCACGACCTCAAGGAGTTCTGGCAGATCGGCCGCGAGCTGCCACCCGGGCACCGCTACCGGTCCTCGATGCCCGACAACGTCTGGCTCGCGGACGATCCCGGATTCAAGCGCGCCGCGCTCGAGCTGTGGGATGCGTTCGACCGGATGGGACGGAAGCTGCTCGAGTCGATCGCGGTGTACCTCGGCCTGGAGCGCCACTGGTTCGACGACAAGGTGGGCGAGGGCAACAGCGTGCTGCGCGTGATCCATTACCCGCCGCTCAACGACGGTGCGACCGGCGTGCGCGCGGGCGCACACGAGGACATCAACGTCATCACTCTCCTGCTCGGGGCGGAGGAGGGCGGACTCGAACTCCTGGACCGGAATGGTCGATGGCTGCCTATCAATCCGCCGCCGGGAACGCTCGTGTGCAATGTGGGCGACATGCTGCAGCGGCTGACGAACCACGTGCTGCCATCGACGACCCACCGCGTCGTCAATCCGACCGGCGCGAGGGTCAATCGGCCGCGTTACTCGATGCCATTCTTCCTGCACTTCAATTCGGACTACCCGATTGCGACGCTCCCGGGCTGCATCACGCCGGAGCGGCCCGACCGTTATCCGGAGCCGATTCTCGCGGACGATTACCTGCGCGAGCGACTGCGCGAGATCAAGCTCCTGTACTGATTTCCACTCAGTGGCGAAACTCTATTTCTACTACTCGACGATGAACGCGGGGAAGTCGACCTCGCTCCTCCAGTCGAGCCACAATTACCGGGAACGCGGAATGCGCACGCTGGTCTATACAGCCGAGTTCGATCAGCGGGGAGGCGGCAGAGTGCATTCGCGAATCGGCTTGTCGAGCGACGCGCTGCATTTCGCGCCAGGATCCGATCTCTTCGCTGAGATTGACGTCGAGCATCGCGCACAGCCTGTCAGTTGCGTCCTACTCGACGAAGCCCAGTTCCTGACGCGGGAACAAGTCGAACAGCTCGCAAAAGTCGTGGACCATCTGTCGATTCCCGTGCTCTGCTATGGCCTGAGGACCGACTTCCGTGGCGAACTGTTTCCGGGGAGTGCGCGATTGCTTGCACTGGCTGACGAGCTCAGTGAATTGAAGACCATCTGTCACTGTGGCCGCAAGGCGACGATGGTCGTGCGCGTCGGCGCCGACGGCCTTCCCGAGCGCGAGGGTGAGCAGGTCGAGATCGGCGGCAATGAGCGCTATGTCTCACTCTGCAGGCGGCACTACTTCGACGCGAGCGGGCGGGGGCGTCCGTCCTGACGATGGCGGCCACACATTGGTCGCTAGTCGCCATCCTGCTGCTCATTTGCGTCCTGCCCGCGTCCGCGCAGGTGACCGACCCGCCCTCCGCCGGACCGGACCCCGCCGAATCTGATTCCACCGCACCGGATTCCACTGAAGAGCCCAAACCGGGCAGTGGCTGCGGCGGCGAATCAGCGCCCGACACGGCAGGGCTCGATACCATGCGTGCCGGCCTCGAGCGTGGCGTTTGCAGCACGGCGCGTTTCGTCGACCGCCTGTTCGGCGGCGACAGGGAATTTGCCGAATACGATTATGACGACGAGGCCAGCGGTCGCGCGAGCGTGACGCTCGGCTGGAATGAGCAGGACGACATCGAAGTCGACACGCGATTCCGCGCGAGCGTCCACCTGCCGCAGATCAACGAACGGTTCAACCTGACGATCGGCAAGGCGAGCCGCGACGAGTACGTCGCCGACGAGATCGGCGTATTCAACCCGGCAGTCGGCGCGTTCTCCGACGATGATCCTGCCGAATGGTTTGCGGGTGTCGGCTATCGCGCGCACCGCACCCGGGACAGCCGCTTCGACCTCGGCGCCGGCGTGAAGCTCGAGTCGCCGCTCAATCCCTACGCCAATGCCCGATACCGCCACTACATCTATGGTTCACCCGGCGTCCTGCTGACGCTGCGCACCACGGCATTCGTCGAGAATGACGAAGGATTCGGCGTGACCCAGGCTGTCGACATCGACAAGGTGCTGAGCCCGGAGTATCTGCTGAGGTTCAGCAATTCGGTGCGCATATCGGAGGAAACGAGAGGCGTGCGCTGGCGACTTCGGCCCGCGCTCTACCAGACGCTCGACTACCGGCGCGCCATGCGTTACGAGGCGTTCGTCCGCGGCGAGACGGATGGCGATCAGCCGGATCTGTACGGCGTCGGCGTCACGCACCGCCGTTCGATGTGGCGCGACTGGTTCTTCGTCGAATTCGGCGCGGAACTTTTCTGGGCCGAGGGCCCTATGCCCTCTGATCGCTGCACTTCCTGCGTCGGCGCCTCCATCGGATTCGAGATCCTGTTCGGCGAACTGTACGACCGGCTGCTGCGCCGTGACGCAAGTCGATTGCCGGCTGAGGAAGACGGCGGTCCTACAGGGCAACGGCCCTTACCATAATGCGAAATGCGCAGGCGCGAGCGATTTCCCTGTTGCAATAGCGACATACGCTTCGACAGACTTGCAAGAAGCGCATAGTGCGTGACGAGCCATGATCCGACATCAAGCGACATGAGTGCGAACGGGCAGGACGCGATTCCCGGATTCCCCGGCAGCGTGCTGAGTATCGACTCGCCTGGGCCTGCGCCCGCGCCCGCGCCGGCAACTGTCGAATCAGATTTCACCGAGGATCTCGGCGACGAGATCACGAGCGAGATCGCCGCCGGTGCGCGGCGCGAACCCGCGGGCTCCGCCCCTGCGGTCATTCGCATCGTCGCCGCGGACGTGGCGGCGCACCAGACCGCGCGTGCGACAGGCGGCAACATCCTGCGAGACCGCTACGTCCTGGAGACGCAGCTCGGTAATGGCGGCACTGCAATGATCTACCGCGCCATCGACCTTCGCCGCGACGGAACTGCCGCCGACGGGCGCCGCGTCGCCATCAAACTGCTGCGGCCGGAGCTGCGCGATCGGCCGCAGAACATCGCGCGGATGCAACGGGAGTTCCGGCAGACACAGGCGTTGACGCATCCGAACGTCGTACGCTTCCACGACCTCGACTGCGATCGCGGTTCCTGGTTCATCATCATGGAACTCCTGACGGGCGAGACACTCGGGCCCCGCCTGCGCCGCTCATTTCCGGCCGGCATCCCGGAGCCGGAGGCCATTCGCATCGCGGTGGCGGTGGGCGAGGCGCTCGTGCACGCGCATGCGCACGGGGTTACTCACGGGGACATCAAGCCCGACAACATCTATCTGACCACCTCGGGCGAGGTGCGCCTCCTCGATTTTGGCGTGGCGCCGGAACTCCAGATGCATTCGGCGTCTGCAGAACCGCCTGCTCCGGTGTTCGCGGCGGCGACCCGTGTCTATGCGAGCCCCGAGGTGCTCTCGGGCTCGGCCCCCGAGCCGCGCGACGACGTATTCAGCCTTGCCTGCGTCATTTACGAAATGCTCACCGGCTTGCACCCCTATGGGCGGCGTGGCGCGGACTTCGCGCAGCGCGACCGCGTCGTCCGGGTGCCGATTGCCACGCTCAATGCCACGCGCTGGGCATGCCTGGACAGTGCGCTCGACTTCACGCGCGCCGCCCGGCCCACGATGCGGGAGCTCGTGCACGGCCTGACCCGAGTGCAGCTCCCCGTTGCACCGGCGGTCGTGCCGGCGGAATCGGGCGCGGCCACAGATGCTGTGAAAGCGGACTCGCCGCAGGTCGTGGCACCGGCCGTTGATGTGGCGGAACGAGCCGGCGTAGTTCCGGCCGGCGCCGTATCGCCATCCGGGCCCAGGCGTTGGCTGCTGACGCTGGCAGCCTGCGGCGCTGCGGTACTTGCGCTCGCACTCGGCCTCCTGATCGGACGCTTCAATTCAGCGCCGGTCCCCGTGCTGACCCGACAGCCGGCCGTGCCGAAGGAGGCAACTATTGAGGCAATGTCGCAGTCGGCAGCTCTGACGGACTTCGCCCGGATGGCGCCCGCAATCAGCGGGACGCCGACTGTGGAGACGCCTCCGCAGCCGGACCTGCCGCCCGGCCTCGTTTCCTTCGATTCGTCCAGGATGATCGTCAGCAAGCGGGCCGTGGTTGCCGCCATCCCGCTCAGGCATCTCAACCACGAAAAGCTCGCAGTCAATGTGAACTGGCGCGTCATCGATGGTACGGCACGGGCGGGGCTCGACTATGGTGGACCCTTGACGGGTGTCGAGACCTTCGTGGAAGGCAATACCTTCCGAATCCTCTACGTGCCGATCGTGACGAGCGCGCGCGCGACCGGTGACAGGACGTTCACCGTCGAGCTGACCGGCACTTCGGCCGGTGCGACCGTGGGAACGATGCGCCGCATCGAAGTCACGATCCTCGGCGACGCGTGAAACGGATCTCGACACAACTACCGGCGTTTTGAGGCGCGAAGCCGCGCGATCGGCACCGCATTCGCGGGCAGCGCGTCCTGCAGCAGGCTGTCCATGTGGGCCGGCATTCCGGTCAGCGCCGTAAGCAGGTCAGCCTCGCGCACCGGCTTCGACAGCAAATATCCCTGGAGATGCATCCCCGGATAGCCGGCGAGCCAGGCGAGCTGACCTGGACGCTCGACGCCTTCGGCCGTGACCTCGAGACCGAGGCTCTGGCACAGCGAGATGATCGCCCGCGTGATCGCCTGTGACCGCGCACTGGTGTCGATTGTCGCGATGAGGCTCCGATCGAGCTTTACCCGAGTCAGCGGCAACTGCTGCAGCGATACGAGTGAGGAGTATCCCGTCCCGAAATCATCGAGGGCGACGCCCACGCCGAGCTCCCGCAGGGCGACGAGCGCTTCGGTCGTGTGGTGGCCCGTTTGCAACACGTTTTCGGTGAGCTCCACCTCGATGCACTGCGGTGGCACCTGGTAGCGATCGAGGGCGAGCCGCAGGCCATGGACAAACCGTGTGTCGAGCAGCTGCAATGCGGAGACGTTTACGGCCACGCGGACGGCAGGCCATGCGGCGGCATTCCAGCGAGCCGCATGCTCGACCGTCGAATTGATCACCCAGTCGCCAATCTCGCGGATCAGGCCGCAGTCCTCGGCGACGGGCAGGAAATCCTGCGGCGACGCAAAGCTGCCATCCGGCAGCCGCCAGCGAAGCAGCGCCTCGACGACACTGGCCTCGCAGGTGGCAAGGTCGACTTCGGGCTGGAAATGCAGCTCGAACTCGCAGCGCTCGACCGCGCGGCGAAGCCCTTGTTCGGTCGCGAATCTCGCGGCGGCGGCCTCCAGCAGGTCCGGGCTGAACATGCGCACGCGGCTGCGGCCTTGCGCCTTGGCGTGGAAGAGCGCGGCGTCCGCTGCCCGCAGCAGGGCTTCGGGATCGCGCCCGTGGTCCGGGAATACGCTGGCGCCAAGGCTGAGGCCCATGAGCAATTCGCGGCCCTCGACGACGAGCGGTTCCTGGAAGCTGCTCACGATGCGGTGCGCGGCGCGTTCGATTTCCTCGGGCCGGCGGCCCTGCTCGAAGACGACGATGAACTCGTCGCCGCCGAGCCGCGCGCAATAGCCAAATTCGCGCACGGCCTCGCGAAGGCGTTCGGCAACCGACTGCAGCACGCGGTCGCCGTACACGTGACCCATGCTGTCGTTGACGGTCTTGAAGTTGTCGAGGTCGAGGAAGTACACGCCGGCGAGCAGTCCGCGCTCGGTCGCGCGTGCCAGCGTTTCGTGGAGCTGCACGAGGAACTGGCGCCGGTTTGGCAGCCGTGTCAGCGGGTCATGCCCGGCGAGATGCTGGAGCTGGCGTGTGCGCTCCTCGACTTTGGCCTCGAGCTGCCCGTGGTACTGCCGCGCGAGCTCCTGCGCAGCCGCCAGGCGTTCTGCCATCTGGTTGAATGAGACAGCGAGTGTGTCGAGTTCCTTGATGCCGCCGCGTGGCACCACGACGCCGGTTTCTCCCTGTGCGAGCCGCTCCGTGGCGCGGACCAGCCGGCGGACCGGCTGGACGACCCTTCGTACCGTGCTGACGATCGTGATGAGCAGCAGCAGGAGGACGATTGCGCTCAGCCAGGCGAGCAGGGTGCGCTGCTGCTGTTCCTGCTGTGACACCGCGGAGAGGACGACTTCCGACTGCCGCCTGGCCTCCCTGAGCGCCTGTACTGATTCGAACTGCGCATTGGCCTTGCGGACCGTCGTCGCGAGGGTGGCGTGGCTGCGCGCGAATGCCTCATTCGTCTCCTTGCGCTGGCCATCGGTGCGCACGAGCAGGCCCCGGAGCCACACGATTCGCCCGAGGTTTGCGCGCGTCTGGGCGAGCCAGTCGGCGCCGAGGACACGGTTGATGCTTTGTTCATTTTCGACGAGCAGCGCGCCCACGGCCTTTTCGCGCAGAGTAATCGCGCGCACCGTCGCCGGGCTGTAGCCGTGAAGGTCCCCGAGGTCGTCGAGATGGCGGCCGAGCTCGTCCAGCGTGCGGCTCGCCTCGAGCAGATAGTCGCGGCCGGTCACCTTGCCGAAGACCGCCGAGACCCGGTCGAGCGAGGACTTGATCCGGACGTCGAGCGATTCGAATTCGATCTCGAGCTCGTTCAGGATGCGCCGCCTCGAATCGGAAGAGCGTACGAGATGTGCGCCGAGCTCGGCATGGGCCGCGACTTCGGCCTCGATCCCCAGCAGCACGGCATCGTCGATCGTCGGCCGGAGTGCCGCGAGATAGGTTGCCCGGGCAGAATCCAGTGCGACGACCGCTTCCTCGTGGGCCAGCATGCGTGGTGCAGCTCCGGAGTCGACGCGGGCGAGCGCGGCGCGCTGAAACTGGTCGAGGGCGGCCGGCAGGACTTCCGCAGTGCGGTTGTCGAGGCCCTGAGGCACGACGGTCGCCTGTGCCATCGTGCGGATCAGCGCGCTGCCGTGTTCCGCGATCTGGTTGGCGGCGACCGTCAACACGGCGACGGCGCCGAATGCGATCGAAAGTCGCGTGGCAATGCCGAGCCGACCCGCGCGCGGGACGCGCCGTGTCGCCCGGCGCCACGTGAGAGTGAGCGCCGCCGCTGCCGAGCGAAGACTTGCCTGCAGCCTGTTGTTCAACGACGCATCGACCCGTGATTCAGGTCGCTGAAGCGTGGATGAACCTGGCTCGGAACGGTGTGTGCAGGTGGGCAGTTCAGGCAGAGACCGCTGTGAGCGTGCGCCTCACAGTACCAACTGTGAACCAGGTCTCAGTGGGCGATGCGTGACCCCTAATGGACGCGGTTGAGCCGGACCTCGACGAGATGTTCACGTTGGTCATCCACCAGCGGAATCTTGCCGTTCGCGAGTTCGACGCCGTCGAGTGACGTCCGGATTTCGGCCGCGTCCGCGATCGACGAACGCTCGACGACAATGCGATAGATCGTATCGAGGTAGCGATAGCTCATGGAATAGGTCTGCCAGTCCTCCGGCATGCAGGGAGCGATCTGCAGGCTGTCAGACGACCTTTTCACGCCGAGCAGCGATTCCAGGATCAACCGGTAGAGCCAGCCAGCCGAACCCGTGTACCAGGTCCAGCCGGCGCGCCCGGTATGCGGAGGGACGCCGTAGACGTCCGCTGCCACGACGTACGGCTCCGCCTTGTAGATGCCGACAGCCTCGTCGGTTTTCGAATGGTTTATAGGATTGATCAATTCCAGCAATTCCCACGCGCGCCTGCTGTCCCCAAGCGCCGCAAACGCCATTGCCCCCCAGACCGCGGCATGCGTGTATTGCCCGCCGTTTTCACGTACGCCGGGAACATAGCCCTTGATGTAGCCGGGATTCATCGGCGACTTGTCGAATGGCGGGTGGAGCAATTGGACCAGCCCCGACTCGCGGCGCACGAGCAGCTTGTCGACGGCATCCATGGCAGCCCGCGCCCGTTCAGCATTTCCCGCGCCCGAAAGTACCGACCAGCTCTGTGAAATCGAATCGATTGAGCACTCAGGATTGCCCGCGGAGCCGAGCGGCGAGCCGTCATCGAACCAGGCTCGCAGGTACCACTGCCCGTCCCAAGCGTGACTGTCGATGTTTTCGCGCAGCTTGGCTGCTTCCGTCAGGCAGAGTTCGGCAAGGACGCTGTCGTCGCGCAGGCGAGCCAGGGCCGAGAACGAAGTCAACACGTGGTGGAGAAAGAAGCCCAGCCACACGCTTTCGCCCCGTCCTCCGATGCCGACCAGATTCATGCCGTCGTTCCAGTCCCCTGAGCCCATCAGCGGCAGGCCGTGCGGGCCGAATCGCAGGCCATGCCTGATTGCACGGGCGCAATGCTCGTACAGGCTCGCGGTCTCCGGAGAGCGCCATGGCAGGTCGTAGTACGACTCTTCGTCGGTGTTGAGCGCCCTGCCCGCAAGGAAATGGACCTTCTCGTCAAGCACGCCGGTGTCGCCGCTGGTGGACACGTAGCGGCAGACGGCGAGTGGAAGCCACAGGTAGTCGTCCGAGCAGCGCGTGCGCACGCCGCGATCCGCCGGCGGATGCCACCAGTGCTGGACGTCGCCTTCGGGGAACTGGTGCCCCGCGCATCTCAATAGATGCTCGCGCACGAGTTTCGGCTGCGCATGCACAAGCGCCATGACATCCTGAAGCTGGTCGCGAAATCCGAAGGCGCCTCCGGACTGGTAGTAACCGCTGCGCGCCCATACGCGACAGGCGAGCGTCTGGTAGAGAAGCCAGCCGTTGGCGAGCACGTTCAGCGAGGAATCTGGCGTATTGACCTGAACGGCGCCCAGGACGTGCCGCCAGTGCTTTCGCACTCTTTCGAGGGCTGCGCGCGCGGTGCCGGATTTCCGCAGTCGTTGCGCCAGTTCGCGGGCGCGCTCGATGTCGTTTGCGGCGCCGAGCCTGAAAATGATCTCGCGTTGCTGACCGTCGGCGAGATCGAACGGAACCTGGATGGCCCCACAGGGATCGAGTGCGGCACCCAGCCTTCCGGAAAGCCGGGAACGGTCCATGGCTGCCGGATCCGCGAGCGTCCCATTGCGTCCGACAAACTCCGAGCGGTCGCCGGAGAGCGTACGGGACAGGTCGTCGACGTCGAAGAACGCGATTCGACCGCCGAACTCGCTATTGTAGGCATTGCGGGCGAAGAGCGCGCCGCTCGTCGCGTCAATTTCCGTGACGACATGCTGTGAGGATTTCGACCGCAAGTCGCCGAGAACCCATTCGACATAGCCGGTCGCCGACATGCGTCGCGGGCGGCCTGAATCGTTCCGGACCTTCAATACGGAAAACTTGACCGCTTCTTCCAGGTCGACGTAGACCCACAGCTCCGAGTGGATGCCGCCCACCGTGTGCTCGTACACGGTGTAGCCGAAACCGTGGCGCGTGACGTACGGCAACGGATTGCCGCTCGGAAACCGGGAAGGCGACCAGTAGTGCCCGCTTTCCTCGTCGCGCAGGTAGATGGCTTCTCCGGAGGAGGCGCCGACCGCATCGTCACTCCAGGGCGTCAAGCGGAACTCGTGTGCGTTCTCGCTCCAGGTGTAGGCGATGCCGCTTTCGGTCACGACCGTGCCGAAGTTCGGATTCGCCAGTACGTTGACCCAGGGAATCGGCGTCTGCCGGGATTCCGTGGTGGAAATGACGTACTCCGAGCCGTCCGCGGTGAATGCTCCGAGATTGTTTCCGAGGATGAGGTCCGGTCGCGATGGCATGGCAGCCGGAGCGGGTTCCAGGCGGTGCGATCGGGTGACGGCCAGACGCGACACGCTCTTGTCCGTAAGTCCGCGACGATTGACCTGCTCCATCAGCGTGCCGCGGCTGTCGCTGATGATGACGCGCGCGACGGCTTGCAGCAGGGTGCGATCCTCGAGAGAGATCTGTTCGGCGGAGCGTACGAAGATGCCGCCGGGCCGGTCGATGGCGTGCGCTTCGATTCCGGTGGCTATCAGGCCCATGATCTGGTCCTGGAGCCGCTGGCGGTAGCTGACCTGGTCCTCGTGCCAGATCACGAGGTCGACCACCAGGCCCTTCAGGCGCCAGTACGTGTAGCAGCGGATCATCTGGCGCGCGAGATCGATGTGCGACGCGTCCGCGATTTTCACCAGCACAATCGGCAGGTCACCCGATATCGAGTAGCCCCAAAGTCCGGACTGGCCGCGGCGATTCTGCATCAGCACGCCGGTATCGGCCCGCAACGCCGCATTCCCGTAGAGCACGGAGCTCGCCAGGTGGCGGTAAAGCTGCGCGTCGGCGGCGCTCGCGTTTATCTGGGCCAGGATGACGTTGTTGTGAGTCCAGGCGAGGTCGAAGACGCGATCTGCGAGGTGCCGATCCTGGTATTTCTCGATCAGCCCCATGCAGGCCTCGCGGCTGCCGCCGGCACCCGAGACGAAATCGAGCGTCGCCGACTGGCCCGGCTCGAGCGCGACATGGCAGCGGATCGCGACGATCGGATCAAGCACCGAGCCCTCGGTCCCCGAGAGCGCGGCGCTATCGGCGAGTGCGAGCGGCGAGGCGGCCGTGCGACCGCGGCCGATGAAACTCATGCGATCGGTCTCGTACGAGATCCCGCCGATGTCCGCGCCGCGCGCTGCGAGAAGGTGGAATGACCACGGGACATGCTCGCCGATGGAACGCGGTCGCCGCGTGCAGAGGATTGCGTGACGCGTGCGCAGGATGGACGTTTGCACGAACAGGTTGCCGAACGATGGCTGTATCGCGTCCGCGACCGGCGGTGCCAGCACGACTTCCGCATAGCTCGTGACCTCGATCGACCGGCGTACGCGCGAATTGTTGGTGATTCGTACGCGGCGCAGCTCGATGTCGTCTTCCGGCGAAACGACGATCTCCGAGTACGTCTCGCAGTCGTGGTCACGGCGCCGGAATTCCGCGCGACCCTCGGAGAACATCACTTCGTAGGAATCCGCCGGCTCCAGCGTGGGTTGATGCGCTGCGGACCAGTACCGTCCAGTCGCGGTGTCACGCAAGTAGATAAATGAGCCCCAATTGTCACGGGTGCTGTCTTCACGCCATCGCGTGATCGCGAAATCCCGCCAGCGGCTGTAGCCACCGCCCGCGTTGGTGACCATCACGTGGTACCGGCCATTCGAAAGCAGCTGGGTCTCCGGAGTCGGCGTGTCCACTCCGATCGGCGTCTGTGGCGATCTTTCGGCCGCATCGATGAATGCGCCTCCGTCGGAATGCTCGGTGACATGCTTGTGAAATGCCGATGCCTTGGGAATCCGCTCCTGCAGAAGCAGCAGCGCCGCCTTGAACAGGGGATCGGATTCGAATCGCCGCTGCATTGGCCGGTCGAGTATCTGATGAGCGAGCGACAGCAGATTCATTGCCTGGTGATGCGCCATGTATGAGCGCACAACTGCGCTGGACTGGCCGCGCTCCACGCGCGAGGGCGTGCAATCCATTGCCTCGTAGAATCCGAAGCGGCCTTCCAGGCCGACAGCAGCCAGGCGCTGCAGATTCGCGCACGCGGCTTCCGGCTCCACCATCAGGGCGAGCACAGTTGCATAGGGGGCGACAACAATGTCGTCCGCCAGGCCACGCGTAAGGCCAAGGCCCGGCACGCCGAAAGCGTGGTACTGGTAGTTGAGATTGGCGTCGACCGTGTTGTAGCCCGACTCGGACACACCCCAGGGCAACGATTGCTGGTTGCCATAGGCAATCTGCCGCGCAACCGCCGCCCGGCAGGTC
>DAIRVV010000010.1:0-27524 GCA_036802645.1 Steroidobacteraceae bacterium | reverse complement strand
AGCGCGATATTGCGATGGTGTTCCAGAACTACGCGCTGTATCCGCAGATGTCGGTTCGCGACAACATCGAGTTCGGCCTCAAGTCACGCCACATGAGCGAGCACGAACGCCGCGAGCGCGTCGCCGATGTCGCCGCTTTGCTCGGTCTCGGATCGCTGCTGTCGCGCCGCCCGGGAGAACTGTCCGGTGGCCAGTTGCAGCGCGTCGCCATGGGCCGCGCCATCGCGAGACGGCCGCAGGCGTTCCTGATGGACGAGCCGCTCTCCAATCTGGACGCGCAGCTGCGCACGTCAATGCGCGCCGAATTATCCAGGATGCGAGATCGGCTCGCGGTCACGACCGTCTACGTCACGCACGACCAGATCGAGGCCATGACGCTGGGCGAGCGGGTGGCCGTGATGCGCGAAGGCACGATTCAGCAATGCGACACGCCACGCAGGCTCTTCGACCAGCCGTGCAACGTGTTCGTGGCGACATTCATGGGTTCGCCGCCGATGAACCTGTTGAAGGCGCAAATCATCGCTGGAAGAATTTGCTTCGGCAAGTACGAGCTGCCACTCGAATCGGGCGCCAGGATCCCGAACGGGATCCCACCGACATTGCTCATGGGTCTCCGGCCCGGCGACCTGGCACTCGATCGCAGCGCACCCGGCCATTGGCCGCGAATCGAGGTCATGCCGCATGCAGTGGAGGAATACGGACACGAGCGGATCGTGCGCTTTCGCGCAAATGACCCGTCCGGCGGGGTTGCTGACATGGAAGTCAGCGCGCTGTTGAACGGCCGGGACGTCATCGCGGTCGGCGAGCGGCTGCGCCTTGGCGTCGACACGGCGCAACTGCATTTCTTCGATCCGGAGAGCGGCAATGCGCTGGCCTGAATTCAGATGCAATGCTCGATCGATTCTCGGGATACTGATTCTGCTCGGCGCCGCGAGCCTTGCCGTTGCGCAAACGCCGCCGCCAGACATCAACATTGTGCCGCGGCCGGAGTCGCTGAAAATGCTGTCCGGCAGTTTCGTGCTCAGCAATGAAACCAGAATCCTGGCCGCCGACAAGGAGTCGCGCCGCATCGCCGGCCTTTTCAACGATTATCTGCTCGAGCAGCATGGCTTGCATCTCAAGACAAGTGCCAGGCGGGCCGGTGGGCGGAATTACATTTCATTCAGTCAGAGTGGCAGTCGCGCATTGCGGGAGGAGGGTTACCTTCTTCGGGTCGAGCCCCGAAGCATTCGCGTGACCGGCCGGGGTGCCGGGTTGTTTTACGGCATGCAGACGCTGACTCAACTGCTGCCGCTGGAGCTGGGTCCGACGATCGAGCTTCCCGCGCTCGAGATTGCCGACCAGCCGCGCTTCGAGTATCGCGGACTGCTGCTCGACGTCGGCCGACACTTCTATACGGTCGAGTACGTCAAGAAGCTGCTCGATCTTGCCGCGCAATACAAGATCAACCATTTCCACTGGCACCTCACGGACGATCAGGGCTGGCGGATCGAGATCAAGCGCTATCCGAGGCTGACGCAGGGGAAATCATTGAACCCGGATGACCCTGCGCATGTGGCGTACTACACGCAGGAGCAGATCAAGGACGTCGTTGCTTACGCGCGGGAGCGCTTCATCACAATAGTTCCTGAAATCGAGATGCCGGGACACTCGGGTGCGGCGCTCGCCGCGTATCCCGAACTCGGCTGCGCGCCGGTCGAGAGTGCCGTCGCGTTTTGTCCCAAGGCCGAGACCTTCGAATTCCTCGAGAACGTGCTGAGCGAGGTCATCGAATTGTTCCCGAGCCGGTACATTCACATCGGCGGTGACGAGGTCGAGAAGGAAGGCTGGCGACAGAGCGCCGAGGCGCAAGCCATCCTGCAGCGGGAAGGTTTGAAGGACGAAGATGAGCTGCAGAGCTACTTCATCCGGCGGATCGAGCGTTTCCTGACTTCGAAGGATCGTCGCATGATCGGCTGGGACGAAATCCTGCAAGGTGGCCTCGCCCCGAACGCGATCGTGATGTCCTGGCGCGGGGAAGGGGGCGGCATTGAAGCCGTGCGGATGAAGCATTCCGCGATCATGTCGCCGACGGACTACTGCTACTTCGATTACAGCCAGGGCGATCGCGATCGGGAGCCGGTCAACATCGGCGGCTACATCCCGCTCGCCAAGGCATATGCCTACGAACCGGTTCCAGGGGAGTTGAGTGCGGACGACGCAAAGTACATCCTCGGCGCACAGGCGAATCTCTGGACCGAGTACATTGCGACGCCCGACTACGCCGAGTACATGTTGTTTCCGCGCTTGCTGGCGTTTTCGGAATCGGTGTGGTCGCCGGCGCCCGGCAAGGACTACGAGTATTTCATGCGCCGGCTGCCCTATCAGCTCGGGCGGCTCGACAAGCAGGCCGTGCGCTACCGGATTCCGGAACCCGCGGGTCTCGAAGATTTCTATACGACGACGGAGGAGCACACAACCGTCGACCTGCAATCGTTGGTCGCGGGGAGCACAATCCACTACACGCTCGATGGGAGCGATCCGACCGTCGCGTCTCCACGTTATGAGACGCCGCTGCAGATTCCGCTGCCGTCGAATCAAAAGACGACGCTGAACGTCCTTGTCACCGCGCCGGTCGGCCGGCGCAGTGTCGTCTATGGCGCGTCTTTCCTGCGCCGCCCGTATCGGGATGCGATTTCAGGCGTCGTTCCGCAACCGGGACTTTCGTTCGCGCTGTTCGAGGGGATGTTCACCACAGTGAATGACATCGAAAACGGCAGTCCCGTGGGGACCGGAATTTCAAGCTCGCTCGACCTCGAGCAATTCGGCCGGAAGATGAAATTCGGAGTGCGGTTCGAAGGCTACGTCAATGTGGAGGCGGACAGCTTCTACCGGTTCGCCATCGAGTCGGACGATGGATCTGTCCTGCGCATCGACGACGAAGTGGTGGTCGACAACGACGGCAACCATGGGCCCCAGCTGGTCACCGGTCACGTTCCGCTGCGTCGCGGACTTCACAAGATCAGCCTGAGATACTACCAGTCGGAAGGCGGGGCGACGCTCAGCGTCGGTTGGGCCGCTGCGGATGGCGAGCTGCAGCCGCTCGCTGGCCCGGCTCTTTTCCATTAGCCGACTCCGAGCTGACGAAGAATCGCCACTCTGAGCTCCTGTACCCCGGGGCTCGAAAGTTTGCGCGGGTGAAGGAACGGCACGTCAAAGACGGCCTGCAGTGTTGCCGGACGAGACGACAGGACGATGATCCGGTCGGCGAGATGAATGGCCTCCTCGACGTCGTGGGTCACGAGCACGACGGTATGACGCTCTTCAGACAGAATTCTGAGCAGCTCGTTGCGCATGCGCAGGTTCAAGAGCGCGTCGAGGGCAGAGAAGGGCTCATCCATGTAGAGAATCTCGGGCTTGACGACGAGCGCCCGCGCGAGCTCAGCTCGTTTCAGCATTCCGCCCGACAGTTCGTGCGGGTAGCTCGTCTCGAATCCTTTCAATCCGACCATCGCCGCATAGTGATCGGCGAGCGACTCGCGGTCGCTGTGCGCCTGGCCGTTGAGCCCGAACATCAGGTTCTGCTGAACCGTGAGCCAGGGAAATACCGAGCCATGCTGGGAGATGAGGATGCCCTGCGAGCTCGGCTCGAATTTCTCCGCGCCATCGATCGTGACGAGGCCGTGATCCGGGCGATCGAATCCCGCGATGATATGGAGCAGCGTCGACTTGCCGCAGCCGGAGGGACCGACGATGGCAACCAGCTCCCCGTCGCCCACGCTGAAGCTGACCCGCTCCAGCACCGGTAGCGGACCCTTGTCGGAGCGGAAGGCTTTTTTTATGTCCTGGACGACGATCTTAACGGGCATAGCGCCACTGCACTGCCTTCAGCCCTTCCAGCAGCCGCATCAAGCCATCCAGCAGCAGCCCGATCAGCCCGATGATGATCATTGCGGCGATCACCAGATCGTAGCGGTTGCCGGCATTGCGCGAATCGATGATGAGATAACCCAGCCCGGACCTGAGAGCGATCATCTCGGCCGCGACGACGACGAGCCAGGCGACGCCGAGACCGATCCGCATCCCCACGATGATCTGGGGCAGTGCAGCGGGGATGACGACCCGGCGAAAAAGGGTGGCACGCGAAACGCCGAAATTCCCGGCGGCCCGCAGATATCGCCGCTCGATCGTGTGCACGCCAGACGTGGTCTGAACGACCATCGGAAATATCGACGAGATGAAGATCAGGTAGATCGGCGAGGCATTGCCGACGCCGAACCAGAGTATGGCAATGGGGATCCAGGCGATGGGGGATATCGGCCGCAGCATCTGGAAGATCGGATTCAAGGTCGTGAATGCCCCGCGGACCCATCCCATCCACAGTCCCAACGGAACGCCAAAGGCGACCGCGAGCAGGAATCCGCAACCCACCCGAAACAGGGATGCGCCGATGTGCTCCCACAGCGTACCGTTCTGGATCAGCTCGCCGGTGCCGGTCACGACCTGCCACGGCGTGGGAAAAATGACGCTCTGCGTCCCTGCGACCACCAGCCACCAGACACCGATCAGCAGCGCCATCGCCGTCAGCGAAGGCAGGAGCTTCTTGACCTTTTCCATTCCGGTGCCGTGCCTCCTTGCTACGATTTCGAGGTCCACAGTTCGCGCACGCGCCATCGAATTCGGGCTAACGGCGACGCGGGCCGGGGCTCCACGACAACGGTCATCTGTCCACTCAGGTGCGCCGTGCAGGCAAACGTGTAGCTCGAGGCCACCGCGAACGGCAACCGCAGGCTCTGACCGGGCATCATCAGGGTTGGCCCGAATATCTGCGGCACCTCATCCAGATTTCGCAACAAGAGAATGTCCCTGAGGCCGAGCGTCAGGCGAATTTCCGCTGGCAGAATCTCGATCTTGTTCCCTGACATCCGCCGTGCCCAGGTGCCCTGCGGAATCTCGAACAGCGCCTCTCTCGGAGGCGGCTTGATTGGAGCGAACCCTGCCCACGCCGTCGTGCCAAGCGCGAGGGCGGCGATCACACTCAAGAACCCATGCCGGCGCAGTGCATTCACGACTACTTTGCCATCAGGATTCTGAGGTCGTGTACGTAGTCGTCGGCGGAGTGCCCATACGGCATCAGCGCACGCAGCTTGCCCTCGCGATCGATCAGGTAGGTAAATGACGAATGAGCATACAGATAGCTGGTCTTGAAGGCGTGCCTGCTGGCGGTGATCCCGTACTCTTTACGTACAGCATCGAGCCGCTCGGCTGTACCCGTGCCGCCGATGAATGTCGGGTCAAAGGCAGCGAGGTACATTCGCATGCGCTCGGCATCATCGCGTTCGGGATCGACGGTGACGTACACCACTTGCAATTCATTGCCTTCGGCGCCCAGTTTCTTCCGCGCTTGCGCCAAGGTCGCAAGCGTTATCGGGCAGACATCGGGGCAGGACGTGAAGCCAAATGCCAGTACCACCACTTTTCCGCGATAGCTCCGCAGTTTCAATTCCGGGCCGTTCGATCCGTTGAGCGAGAAATCAGGTGCCTGTCTGGCTGGGTCAAAAACTCCCGCTTTGAGGGCCGCCTCGTCGGTCGCGCTTGCCGCAGCCGTAAAGAGGAGCGGGAGAAGGAGCCGCAGTGCCGGATGCATGAATCTCTCGCCTCTCACAGCGTAATGACGGCCGGCTTGGAGCTGCGCGCAAAGCTGTCGTCCACGTAGGTTTCATACGGGATGGGGTGCTTGAGGGTTGCGGCCGCGAGCGACAGCTCCATCAATTCCTCAAACTCCGACCGGATCATGCGCAAATCGCCGTAGGTCACCCGGTCCGTCGGATTTTCCATGACGAACCGGATGATATTCGCGTCCTGATTGAAGAACTCGGGTCCGGCAGCGATCGTGACCGCCTTGTCGCGGTTTGCCTGTTGCGCGTCCAGCCATACGCCGGCGCCGAGTACCAGGTTAACGAGATCCTGCACCAGCGCGCGATTCTCCCTGATGAGCTCCTCGCGTACAGTCAGGACACAGCAGATGTAATTGCGCCACTCGTCACGAGTCATGCGCAGAGGGCGCGCATAGCCTGCGCGCTGCGCGGCCGCGCCGAACGGTTCCCCGGTGCAGTAAGCGTCCACTGCGTTCGCATAGAGAGCGGCGGGCATGTCGGGGGGTGGCATTTCCAGGATCTGAATGTCGGCGGGGGTCATGCCTTCCTGCGCGAGCATCTTTCGCAGGAAGAGAAAATCGACCGCAAAGCGGCTTGGAATGGCGATTCGCTTGCCTGCCAGCTGCCTGAAATGCCGGTACGGAGAATCGGTTCGCACCATGATCACGGCGCCCGATCGATGGCCGAGCGAGACGATTTTGACCGGGATTTTCTTGTCGGCCAGGTCCATCACGAGCGGCGCCAGCATGTAGGCCGCCTGAATTCTTCCGGCCATCAGCGATTCCTTGATCTCGGGCCAGCCGCTGTACTTGCTGAACTCGTATTCAAATCGCGAACCGCCGGCTGGAGCCATCCGATTGCTCACGGCCTTGGCCACACAGGCCACCGGAAGCGTGAGGTTGCAGGTCACCGGCAGGCCACCCACCTGCAACGGCCCCTTTTTCTCTGCAGTACAAGAGATCATGCCGCAAGGCACAGCGGCTGCCAGGAGCCCTTGCAGCACTTGTCTGCGATGATAAAGACCTGCCGTCACGTCGAGCTCCTTGCTAGCGCCCATTCCATTCTAGCCAACGAGGTGGCGCGGGACTGCGAGGCCTGAGGGGATGAGAAGACCACCGACCGCATTGAAAGATCCTTCATGCCGCAGTTCAATACGCCCGGGCTAACCCGGCATCACCGAGGCGAACATCGCATGAACCTGGCGGCGAGATTCAAGCTGAGCGCGATGATGTTTCTCGAGTTCTTCATCTGGGGCGGCTGGTACGTCACGATGGGCAGCTACCTGGCGGCCAACCTCGGCGCCTCGGGCGCGCAGAGTGCGGCGGCTTATTCGACGCAGTCGTGGGGGGCCATCATCGCGCCCTTCGTCGTCGGGGTGATCGCCGACCGGTACGTCAACGCCGAGCGATTGCTGGGCGCCATCCACCTGGTTGGCGCCGTGCTGATGTACCTGCTGTTCAGGGCCCGGCAGTTCGACGATTTCTACCCGTACCTTCTCGGCTACATGATCCTTTACATGCCGACTCTGGCACTGGTCAATTCGATTTCGTTCAGGGCAATCGACGACCCGAGCCGGCATTTCTCAAAGATCCGCGTCTGGGGCACGGTTGGCTGGATCGCTGCGGGCCTGGTCATCAGCTATGGGTTCTCCTGGGATTCGCGAGAAGCGCTTTCGGGCGGGCTGCTGCGCAATACCTTCCTGATGTGCTCGGCAGCCTCCCTGCTGCTCGGCCTATTCAGTTTTACGCTGCCGCGGACGCCGCCCAAGGCTTCCGGCGAGCGGCCAAGCCTGGGGCAGATTCTCGGGATGGACGCCTTGTCGCTGCTGCGCGACCGCAATTTCCTGGTGTTTTTCGTCTCCTCGATCCTGATCTGTATCCCGCTGGCGTTCTATTACCAGAATGCCAATCAGTTTCTGACCGAGATCCAGGTGGCGAATGCGACCGGCAAGCAGACCCTGGGGCAGGTCTCGGAAGTGCTGTTCATGCTGGCGATCCCGTTCTTTCTCCACCGCTTCGGCATGAAGATGACACTGCTAATCGGCATGCTGGCCTGGGCCGTCCGATATGTATTCTTCGCCTTCGGCAACGCCAACGAGCTGGCGCTGCTGCTGTTGATCGGTATCGCGCTGCACGGCGTCTGCTACGACTTCTTCTTCGTTTCCGGGCAGATCTTCACCGACTCCAGGTCGGGCGACCGGTTCAAGAGCTCGGCGCAGGGCATGATCACGCTGGCCACCTATGGCCTCGGCATGCTGATCGGTTTCCAGGCCGCAGGCGCGATCTCGGATATGTACGTAGACGCCGGGCTGCACGACTGGCGAATCATCTGGTTGTACCCGGCGGGATTTGCGGCGCTGATATCCGTGTTGTTCGCGCTGACGTTCAGGAACGTGGCCGTCGAATACCGGAAGCCGCCCGGTTAGCTGCAGCTGTCATCCAGAAATACTTCCAGGTCGTGATGCAGCCATAGGAATGTGGCGGGCAGGTCCGTGGTGACGGCGCCGTCGAGAAATCTTGCGATGACCCGCTCTTTCCCCTCTCCCGTGACCAGTAACACGATTTTCCGGGCCCGCAGGATGTCGCCGATTCCGAGCGTCAGCCCGAATTCAGGCCTGGCCTCACCCGACGTTATCATCGCGTGCCGAAGCGTTGCCTCGGACAGCTTCGCGACGTGGCAATGGGGCTTCACGGAAGGGCCCGGTTCGTTCAGGCCGACATGGCCATTCTTCCCGAGCCCGAGAATGCACAGGTCGATCGGGCCATGGCGCTCGAGCTCCGCTCGTATTCTGTCGCATTCCCGCAATGGTTCCGCCGTTTCCGGGTCGAAAGAGATGTAGCGCTCCGCTGCAACCGCCAGCGGGTCGAGAAGCCGGCTCTTGAGGAAATACTCGCAGGTCGCGGGATCGCTCGCTGGTACTCCCAGCCACTCGTCGAGCTTGACGACCCGAAGGCTCCGGAAGAGATCCGGCTTCCTCCCGGCTTCCCGAATCAGCTCCTGATACAGCCCCGCCGGCGAGTTGCCGGCCGGAACGCACAGCAACGAATCGCTCTTTGCTGCCGCCGCCGCGATGACGCGCGCAGCGGCTTCCCGGCTCATCTCCTGATAATTCCGGCAATGATGAACCGTGGTCATGCGAGCGTTCGTGTGCCCGCGGCAGCTATCGCTTCTTCCACAGTTCGTAGGGCTTATCCGCTCTTGTCGGCGACGGCAACACGATCTTGCGGCCCGAGCCCGCGGATTCGTAAGCCGCGAAGATGATCTCGAGGACCGCCTTGCCGTCCGCTCCCGTCACCAACGGCTGCCGGTCGTGCCGGACGCAATCGACGAAATGCTGAAACTCCTGCGGAAAGCCGTAGTTCCAGATCTCCTCATACATCACGAAACTCCACCCGACCGTGCTTCCGGCCTTTTCCACCGCATAGCCCACTCCCTTCGTAGTGTAGGTCGGGATGGAATTGCCATGCAGCAAGTCCGCGTAGGCTACGCCTTCCGAGCCGTGGACCTCGGCACGGTCGTCCATGCCGCCGCGCTTGGTCCAGCTTTCCTCGGCCAGGGCGACGACACCGTTGTCGAACTCGAGGATGATGATCGCGTTGTCCTCACCGCGCGTCCTGGAGGCGTGGACGCTGGTGTTCATCTGCGCATACACGCTCTTCACGGAGTTGTTGGCATTCATCCAGCGGAAGAACTGGATGGCGTGGCAACCCATGTCCATCGTGACTCCGCCGCCCGAGCGATCGACGTCCCAGAAATGCGCGGCATGTGGACCGTCGTGCTTCTCGGACTGCTTGAACAGGACTGGAAAGCCCAGCACGCCGTCATCCAGCAGTTGCTTCAGCCGGACGTATTTGGGAGTGAAGCACAGTTCCTCCGCGTACATCAGCTTGACGCCGGCCTCCGCGCACGCCCCGATCATTCGATCCGCCTCCGCCAGATTCAGGCACAGCGGCTTTTCTACGACGACGTGCTTGCCGGCCCTTGCAGCTTTTATCGTGATCTCGCAGTGAGCGAAGTTGGGTGCGCCGACGACCACCATGTCGATTTCGTCCATCGCGAGCATCGCATCCAGGTCCTGGAAGTGGTGTGCAATGCCGTATTTCGATGCGAAGTCGCGCGCATGCCCGGCGGTGGGCGACATCACGGCCAGGACTTCGGCCTGTGACACCATTCGCAGGGCTTCGGCGTGGATCGTGGTGATGAACTGGGACCCGACCAGTCCGATTCGAACAGTGTCGTGTCCCGCCATGTCAGTTGAGCTCCGCGACGCAGGCCAGCTGTCCCTCGATGCCGCCCATGCACGCGAGGCTCGAAATCGCGCAGCGCGTGCCGAGCTTCATGCAGTGGCCGAGCGGGGCGCCTTTCAGCCACGCAAACAGGAATCCGGCGTCGAAATTGTCGCCGGCGCCCGTCGTGTCTGCGGTGCTCCGTTCATCGAGCGATGCGCCGGGGACTTCGAGCCGAATGCCTGCCGCGCGGTCATAAGCGACGGCTCCACGCGCTCCCCGCTTGATCACCGTCAACTTCACCAGTTGGCTCAGCCATTCCCCGGCGTCCTCGACGTTGTCTTTGCCGGAGATATGCAAGGCCTCCTCTTCATTGGGCGCGAACACGTCCACGTAGCCAAGAATTTCCCGCACGGCGTCCCAGTCCGCCGCAGGAGACCAGTTGGTATCCAGCGACACGGTCATGCCCCGCTGCCTGAACCTGGGAAGCACCTCGGGCCAGTGCGGTCGCAAGGCTTCGAGCAGGAAGTAGCTCGCGATGTGAAGATGAGGGGCCTGCATCAGCAATCCCGACGCTTCGACAGAATCAATGGTGATCTCCTGCAGGCATCCCCGGTAGGTGAGCATCGCCCGGTCATCCTTCCTGATCAGGCCGAGCCCAACGGCTGTCCTGAATCGCTCCGACGTGAACACGTGATCCGTTGCGATACCGAGGCCGGTGATGCGGTCGCGCAGAAAATGGCCGAACAGATCGTTCCCCACCTTGCCGTACAAACCCACCCTTCCGCCGAGCCGCGCGAACTGGGAAGCGAAGATCCCGGCCGATCCGCCGAGCTCCAGGCAATAGTCGTCGACGAACTGCTCAGCCTGGCCCCAGACGGGAACGACGTCTCCCTTCATCAGGATGTCGACGCACAAATCGGCGATCACGACAACGTCGAACTGCATTTCGGCAAGTGTACGATACTAGATGCAGATACAAGCCCCCGGAGTCTGGTTGGTCCGCGCGGCTACAGACGCCAACCAGGCGCACGAATTCGCAACGGCCAGGAGCACTGAATGCACTTCGCCGCCATCGACTGGTTCATAGTCATTGCTTATCTCATTGTGTCCGTTGCGATCGGACTCCTGGGCAAGAAGTACATCGGCAAGGTTTCCCACTACCTTGTCGCCGGAAGAGAACTCGGGACGCATGCAGGCATCGCGACGCTTGCGGCCACCGAGATCGGCACGATCACGTTCATGTACAACGGCGAACTGGGCTACAAGTATGGATTCGCCGCGTTTGCTGCGGCGTTGATTTCCGGACTCGTCATGATCGTCGTTGGGCGGACGGGCCTGGTTATCGAGCGTTTTCGTGCTCTGAAGCTGATGACTGTGCCGGAGTACTTCGAGCGCAAATACAGTCGCGGACTGCGCCTTCTTGCGGGGATCCTGGTCGCGACCGGGGGCATCCTCAACATGGGTGTGTTCCTGAGGATCGAAGGCGAATTCCTGACCATCGTGACCGGCATCGACAGCCAGTACCTCGTTGCGGTCATGACGGCAATTCTGCTGCTGGAACTCGTCTACACCGTCTCGGGCGGAATGATGGCCGTGGTCATAACGGATTTCATTCAATATGTCCTGCTGTCGGTGGCCACGATTCTGGTGTCGATCTACGCGGTCCACCACGCCGGTTGGGGACACATCGTCGACAAGATCTCGAGCACGATGGGGAGCGCCGGCTTTGATCCGATCCAGAACCCCAAATTCGGCATCACCTTCCTGATATGGCAGGTACTGCTCTGGTTTTCCATCCACACTTGTTGGCAGACCACCGCCATGCGGGTGTTCTCGACCAAGAGTCCCGAGATTTCAAAACGGGTGATGACCTGGACAGGGTTCATTTATCTTGGTCGAGGCATGCTGCCCATGCTCTGGGGAGTGGCTGCACTCACGCTGTTCGGCGTGGGTGCGATCGACGATGGAGTGCCTTTGCCAGTCGTCGACGGACAGACCCTCGCTCCGATTGACGCGATGCCGGCCATGCTCGCGAGCATGCTTGGCCCGGGCGTCAAGGGAATCGTGGTTGCCGGCATGCTGGCCGCGACGATGTCGGTGAACAGTTCGTACATGCTCGGCTGGAGCGCAGTGATTTCCCAGGACATCATCCTGCCCATCCGCGAACAGATGGGTAAGCCGGCTCTCAGCTCGCGCAGCCAGATCTTCGTCAATCGTGCCGCCAACCTGTTCGTCGGATTGTTCCTGATGTTCTGGGGCTTGTACTACACGCCACCGGGCGCCGTTTATCTGTACCTGAATATCACCGGCACGATCTTTCTTGCGGGCACGTTCATCTGCGTGATCGGCGGTCTGTACTGGAAACGCGCGAGTACGTCAGGCGCATATCTGGCCATGCTGATGGGTGCCTCCGGAGCGATCATCCCCTTTTTCTTCCTGCATTGGAGCGAGAACATCACGGGCTTCTGCGCATTCGGCCTGGCCGCCCTCGGACTCGTCCTCGGTTCCCTGATGGGAAAGCGCACTTGAACGCGCATTGAAGGAGGCAGAATGAACTATTGGCTGACCTTCTGGACTGTCTCGTTGGTGATCGCCGGCGTTTCATTCGCCGTGATCACCGGGATCGTCATGGTGAAGGGCTACAAGGACCTGCGTTCGATGTTCAGCCGACTGGCGGAGCAGAGGACACACGATGACGAGTGAGCCGGCAACTCATGAGGACAAGTTCATCGCGATGGTGACCGCGAAGGCGGAAGTCAACCTTCGTCTCAGCGATTTTCAGCCGCGCTCGATGCTGGTCACGCCCATGCACGACCCGAAGCGGGCGAAGTTTCCGGTCATCGATTATCACAACCACCTCGACGCACAGGACCCGGACGCTGTCCTGAAGGTGATGGATGAGTGCGGGATCGAACGCATTGTCAACATCACCATGCAGGTGGGGAATGAAGCTCTTGCGGTCATCAAGCGTTTTCACTCGTCAGCTCCAGGACGGTTCGCCACTTATGCGTGGATGGACTGGACCGACCTCAACACCGCCGATTTCTTCAGCCGTTGTGCCGATCGGCTCGAGAAGATGGTGGAGCACGGCGCCTGCGGTCTGAAAGTCTGGAAGGATCTGGGCACGAGTCTGAGGGATTCGACGGGCGGATTGCTGCGGGTCGATGATGAGCGGCTCGCGCCGATGTTCGAGAAAGCGGCCGAGTTGCGTGTACCGGTCATGTTTCACATCGCAGACCCGGACGCGTTTTTCCTGCCCGTCGATGAACGCAATGAGCGCTTTGAGGAGCTGGCGGCGCACCCGGAGTGGAGCTTCCACTCCGCGCACTTTGGCAAGCAGGAACTCCTGCAGCAACGCGACCGCGTGTTCGCGCGCCATCCCCGCACGACATTCGTTGCGGCACATGTCGCCGAGCGCGCGGAGGACCTTTCCTATGTCAGCGGTTTGCTCGAGAGGTATCCCAATGTACGTGTGGATATTGGGGCACGTTCAGCAGAACTCGGGAGACAGCCGTACGCGGCGCGCGAATTTTTCCTGCGGTACAGCGATCGCATTCTGTTTGGCACGGACCTCGTTCCCGACGTCGGAATGTATCGTCTGCACTTCAGATTCCTGGAGACGGCGGACGAGTACTTTGAATACCCGTCGCATGCGTCGCGCCAGGGGCGCTGGAATATTTATGGCCTGTTCCTTCCGGATGACGTTCTGAGGCGCGTCTATCGCGAAAACGCACTGCGACTGTTGCCTGGATGAGTACGGTGGTAATGATCAAGTGACCGGATGCTCACGATAGGCTCCAAATTCCGCCAGATCGTCTTCCCCCAGCCACGAAGGGTACTCGACGGGCTCGAGGCCAAGATTGGCTTCAGCCAGTCTCCACAGGCGAGTCCGTTCATATCGCTGATGGACCAATTGGAAGCGGGTGTTCCTGAGCACGTTCAGAGCGGCTTGCGAGTCTCCGCAGTCGATCAATAGACTCGCTCGCCGCTCGGCCAGCCATTCGTCATCAAGAGCCGAGACAGCATCGAGCCAACGCCGACGCTCGGCGAGGGTTTCCGGCCCCAGCGCGGCGAGAGTTCTATCCCGCTCGATCACGACCTGGGGGTGAAGTGAGATTGCCTCCAACTCGATCGCTCGAAAGCACTGTGCCGCGGCGCGCGCGTCCCGCCCGTGCGCTAGCGAAATGCGACCGGCCAACGCCCGCGCGCGATCGTCGGCCGACTGCGCCAGCGCTTCCAAGGCAGAGTCTGTCTGGCCGCGAGCAGCGAGCCAGGCACCATGCTGAAATAACCACCTGTCTCGTTCGCCTCCTTGTGTAGACAAAGCCGCCCAGCAAAGCGCGTCGCCCAAGTCGGTCATGCCACTGATGGCCCAGCGATTACTGTCCACCCTGGGGGCAATCGGGATTTGATCGATGAGGCCTGATTTCCATGCGGCGGTGAGACCCAGCCAATAGCCGACATCGTCACTCGTCGTCCAATCAAAAAGAGGAACCTTGTCCACGGTCCTTAGCGCCGGATGGGGAAGGGGAATTTCCCGAATGTCGCGCCTCGTATGGGAGGGAATCCAGAATTCGACGTGGTGTCGCAGCTGCCCGGGCTGAAGGACACACTTCACTGACTGATCGACAAGCGGTCCGGCCTGGATCTCCAGGCATTGCTCGCCGCTCAGGGTGTATTGGGTCACCCATGCTTCATCTCGACCTGTGCCGTCGGTCCACAGTTTGATCCCGGGTACCTGCAACGGATCGGCGACATGAAAGAGACCTGCACCCAGACTCGGGGTGAAGGCTCCAAATGCAGAACAGTCCGGGTTCCTCCAGAAGAACCCGGTCATCCTTTGGACGTCTGCCTGGCGCCGGGGACCATCTGCGTTCCAGTCGATGGTCCGAAGATCACGACCATGAACGAGCACGGAGCCGCCCGGGAAATGGAACTCGGTGTCGGGCCGGGCGGGCACACCGGCATTGGACCATGACATCCACGGGTGAGCGTCACTTCCAGGATTGTTGAAGACCGTCCGCTGGGTCAGGAACGCATCGTGCTCGCCAACCGAATATTCGACGGACCAGTTCATCCCAAATCTGAGCTCTCTCTCTCCGCAGGAGACATAGATTCTTTCCCGATCGTACGTCACCACGTGTCGCACCGGAACGATCTGGACGGGGCTATGTGAAATAGGAAAGCTCAATTCGATCCCGCCACCTGTGAATGACTGTCTGGGCAGGATTCGTACCGGCCGCACGACGCGCGGAAGAAAGAGCGTCTCGACTTCGGCCTGCTTGAGAAAGATCGAACAGACGCGCCCTCCGAGATCCGGGCAGATCTTCACGCGAATCTGGTCGTTTTCGAGCGAAACCATGCGGTAGCTCTTCAACACGGGCCGCTTGCTGGTCTCGCAGAAACTCTCGTACGGATAGAATCCGTCAGGGTCGTTCGTCGTGGGAATCGGACCTGCCGGCACGAGTTGATGCGTCAGCAGCAACTCCGTGGTCTCTGCAGATTCAAGCATTGTTGGACCGAGTTGCGTCGACGACGATGTTGAACCGCATTTCAGCAAATAGCGTAGCACCTGAATGCAAGGTGCGTTCCCGCCCGCGCGGGCAGTCTGGCCGCAAGCTACATCGCGGCAGCCGTAAGCCATGCGCTTGATGGAGGTTCGTGTGCAGTCGAAAGCAACGATGAGCGAGAATGCCGGGCGGCGGTGGCCCGCCTGCCCCTGGTCTGCGCAGGCGTCACGCATTTCACGGGCCGCCAAGCCGATACCCATGGCGCGGATGATTGACACGACTGGGCTGTATGAGTAAATTCCGCCAGACTGAGTGGGAAGGTTTCCAATCCTGGTGTGGAGCGCGAGTGCCGCCCTAGTCACGCGGCGTTAGAGCGAAGTCAGGGAGGAAATTGATGAAAATCCGTGCAGGCCATTCGACCGCCGACCGCGCGACGGTTTGCCGCGTTCCCTCCATGAATACCGTCGCCGCTGCAGTTGCAGCAGTCCTCGCCGCAGCATCCGGCTCAGCACACGCGCAGGAAGCAAGCAGTATCGCGCCGCTCGAGGAGGTCGTGGTCAGCGGCATTCGCTTCTCGATCGAGGAGTCGATTGCCACCAAGAGAGAATCGACTTCCGTCATCGAGGTCGTCAGCGCCGAAGACATCGGCAAGCTGCCCGACACCAGCATCGCGGACTCCATCGCCCGGTTGCCGGGTGTGACGGCGCAGCGCATCGACGGCCGCCCGGCCGCGATCTCTATCCGAGGTTTGGGTGAAGACTACGCCGGCGCGCTGCTCAATGGGCGCCAGGTGGTGAGCTCCAGTGAAGGGCGCGCCGCCGAATACGACCAGTTCCCGTCCGAGTTGGTGAACAAGGTCCTGGTATACAAGACCGTGGACGCCGGGCTGATCGGCCAGGGCCTGTCGGGCACCATCGACATTCGGCCGCTGATGCCGCTTAGCCTCGATGACCGGCAAGTGGCCCTCGGTCTCCGCGCCGAGCAGAACACCAATGGCAACCTGTCGTCCACGGGCAACGGCGAGTACGGCACGCGCTACAGTGCCTCGTACGTCGACCAGTTTGCCGACCACAGGCTCGGCGTGGCGGTCGGGTACGCGCACCTCGATTCGCCGGGCCAGGCGAAAAAGTACGGCGCCTGGGCTTTCGGCGATTACAACGGCCAGTGGGGCTCCGTCGCTACCGGCGTACCGCACGCGGACGGCAGCAGCGGAGACTGCTTTTTCGGCAGTGATTGCGCGGTGTTCCAGCAGGGCTTCGAGTCCAGCGTCACCTCCAGCGAACAGGTGCGAGACGGCCTGATGGGCGTCGTGGAGTTCAGGCCGAATGAACGCTTCAGCAGCGTCGTCGATTTCTACTACTCGAAGTTCGAGCAGGACCGCGTGGGGCACCACTGGGTGGGCGACATCGGCCTGTGGAACGGCTCGCCGGCCGACTTCAGCAACGTCGGTACCAGCGCGATCAACGGCAATACCGTCATCGACAGTGCCACGGTGGCCGGTGGTCAAAGCTACGTGTACAACAAGAACTGGGACCGTACCGACAAGATCACCTCGGTCGGCTGGCGAAACGAGCTGGATTTTGGCAACGAGTGGAAAGGTGCTTTCGACCTGGGCTATTCGCGCGCCGCCCGCGACGAGCTTTACATCCAGTCCGTCGCGCGGGGGAACGCATTCAGTTCCTTCAATTTCTCCAGCCCCGGCACATCCAACGCCTCGACCACGTCCTGGTCTACCCCGCAGGACCTGACCGACCCGGATGTCGTGCAGCTGACGAATGACCCGAATTGGGCCGAAATGCGCAACCCGGACGTCAATGACAAAATTCAGTCCGCGCAGCTTTCGGCCAGTCGCAGCCTGAGCTGGGGCTGGTTCAACGGTCTCGATGTGGGCGTCGCCTACAACCAGCGCGATAAGGACGTAGTGTCCAACGCCTTCCTGCTGACGCTGACCGGGGCGTCGGACCCTCTGCTGGGGCTCCCTCTACAGGCGATCCCGGCGAGCGCGTTGCGGGCTCCGGTGATGATCGACATCGGCGGCATACGCCAGCGCGTGCTGAGCTGGGATGTGGCGAGCATCATGGACCTTTACGCCGTGATCCCGAAGGGCCCGTGGGAGGCCCAGTCAAACAAATTTGCGGTGCATGAGAAGGTCGGGACCGGATTCCTGAAGCTCGACATTGGCTCGACGTGGGGCACGGTGCCGGTGCGCGGCAATCTGGGCGCTCAGTTCGTCTACACGGATCAGGGTTCCGAAGGCTTCGCGTGGAACGATGATGGCACAGGCACGTGTTGCGTGACGCCAGTCCACGGGGGTGCCAACTATACGGACGTGCTGCCGAGCCTCAACCTCGTGTTCGATCTGAAAGAGGACCTGATTCTGCGCTTCGGACTCGGCAAGACCATGGCGCGGCCACGCATGGACGACATGCGCGCCGGTGCCGACCAACCGATACTCACGCCCTGGTTGCCGGCGCCGTCCGGAAACCCGCCGGACCCTGGTCAGTGGACGGCAAACGGCGGCGGCAAGCCGGAGCTCAGGCCCTGGCGTGCAGACTCGGTCGACCTTTCGCTGGAACGGTACTTCCAGAAACGAAGCTACGTCGCCGTCGCTGGATTCCTGAAGGACCTGAAGAGCTTCATTTACGAGCGCACCACCGAGCGCGACTTCAGCGGCTTCCCCAACTTCGATCCGGCCCTCACGCCCGGCTGCGCGCCATCCCAGCCGGATTGCGATCCCAACATCGGCACGATAACCACGCAGGACAATGGCAGCGGCGGCAAGGTTTACGGCTTCGAGGTGTCGGCCTCGCTGGACGGCAGCCTGTTCACGCCCGCGCTGGACGGCATCGGCCTGATCCTGAGTTATGCGGATACGCAAAACAGCCTGCCGAAGGACGACAACGGCAACCCGATCGACCTCGATGGCTTCTCCGGCACCGTCTACAGTATCGGGGCGTACTTCGAGAGGGGCGGTTTCTCGGCCCGGATCAACCAGTGGTATCGCTCGTCATTTACGGCCACCACGCGTGGCGTGATCCTGAACACACTGAGAAGCACGCACATCGATGCCGAGTCGCAGGTCGACGCGCAGATCGCCTACGTGTTCAACTCGGGCGCGCTCAGCGGCCTGACGCTGCTGCTGCAGGGGAACAACCTCACCAACGAGCACTCCGTTACACGGCAATCGCCGGAAACCGTGGGCGCCGCCGGTTCGCCCACAGGCTTGCTGCCCTCGCTCGACGACGACTACGGGCGCGTGCTGCTGATCGGCGCGTCGTACAAGCTCTGAGGTCACGACGGGCGGGCGCGCGGCGCTGCAAGCCGCGGGGGGTCGAGGCATGCCGGAGCCGCTGATCCGTGACATCGTCATCGTCGGCGGTGGCACCGCAGGCTGGATGACGGCCGCCGCGCTTTCGAACCACTTCAGGCGCGCGTGCTCGATTCGGCTGGTGGAATCCGACGAGATCGGCATCATCGGTGTCGGCGAGGCGACGATCCCGCACATCGTCTCCTTCAATCGCATCCTGGGCATCGACGAGGACGAGTTCCTGCGCGCCACGCGCGGCACGTTCAAGCTCGGCATCGAGTTCGTGAACTGGAGCGCGATCGGCGATCGCTACACCCACGGTTTCGGCAAGCTCGGCCCCGACCTGGACGGACTGCCGTTCCACCACTTCTGGCTGCGCGGCGTGCAGTCGGGCCTGGCCGCTGGCCTGGGCGACTACTCCATCAACACCGCGGCCCCGCGCCGCGCCAAGTTCATGCGGCCGAAGCAGGACATGGCGGGCTCGCCGCTCCAGGAAATCGCGTACGCCTACCACTTCGACGCCGGACTGTACGCCCGATTCCTGCGCCAGCTGGCCGAGCGAAACGGCGTAGAGCGCATTGAAGGCAAGATCGTCACCGTGCAGCAGCGCGAGCCGGATGGTTTCATCAGCGCCGTCGTGCTGAGCGATGGGCGCCGCGTCGAAGGCGGGTTGTTCGTCGACTGTTCGGGCATGCATGGCCTGCTCATCGAGAAGACCTTGCACACCGGCTACGAAGACTGGTCGCACTGGTTGCCCTGTGACCGCGCGGTCGCGGTCCCCTGCCGCTCCGTGGAGCCCCTGATCCCGATGACGCGCGCCACAGCGCACGGTGCCGGCTGGCAGTGGCGCATCCCGCTGCAGCATCGCATCGGCAATGGCCACGTCTACTCCAGTCGCTTCATGAGCCAGGAGGACGCCACTGCGATCCTGATGGGAAACCTGGACGGTGAGCCGCTGGCCGAACCGCGCCATATCCCCTTCATGCCCGGCCGGCGCAAGCGCGTATGGAACCGCAACTGCATCGCAATGGGTCTGGCGGCCGGGTTTTTCGAGCCAATCGAGTCCACCAACATCCATCTTATCCAGACTTCGATCTCGCGCCTGATGACACTGTTCCCGCGCGCCGGCTTCGACCAGGCCGACATCGACGAGGTCAACACGCAGGCGCGCATTGAGTACGAGCGCGTGCGCGACTTCATCGTCCTGCACTACAAGGCCACGGAGCGCGACGACACGCCGTTCTGGCAACACTGCCGCGCCATGGAAATTCCGCCCTCGCTGCAGCACAAGATCGACCTGTACCGCAGCAACGGCCGCTTCTTCCGCGAGGACAACGAGCTGTTCGGCGAATTGAGCTGGGTACAGGTGATGGAGGGGCAGCGCATTCGCGCGAGCGGCTACCACCCCTTTGCCGATCTGCGCCCAATTGACGAAGTGCGCGCCTTCCTGGCCGACACGCAGCGCGTCATCTCGGCATGTGTCGAGGCAATGCCGACGCACGCCGAGTTCATTGCGCAGCATTGCGCTTACGCGTGAATCCCCGAGGCCGCCGCAGTCTCGCAGTCGCGATCATCCTGATCGGCGCGACGGCTGCGGCTGGGCAGCCGCCGCCCGACGAGTTCTCTCCTCGCGTTCGCGAGCTGCTCGAGCGGATGACGCTCGAGGAGAAGCTCGCCGTCATCCGCGGTACGCGCGAGCCCGACGGAGTATTCATGGGCCAGGCCGGCTGGATCCGCGGCGTGCCGCGGCTCGGCATCCCTGACCTGCGCTTCGCCGATGGCCCGCCAGGCGTGCTGGTGCGCCACGCATCGACCGGGATGCCCGCAACCCTTGCCATGGCCGCGACATTCAGCCGCGCAGAGGCCGCGGCGAACGGTGCGGTCATCGGACGCGATGCGCGCGCACTCGGCGTGGACGTGATCCTGCAGCCGTACATCAACCTGTATCGCGACCCGACCTTCGAGCGCGCCTACAACACGCTCGGCGAAGACCCGGTGCTGACCGGCACGCTCGCGGCGCAATTTGTCGTGGCGGCGCAAGGCGAAGACGTGATGGCGCAGGCAAAGCATTTCGTCGCTTACGACGGCGCCGACGACGCGATCGTCGATGGCCAGACACTGCGCGAGATCTACCTCGCGCCGTTCAAGGCGGTGGTCGATGCCGGCGTCGCCTCGGTGATGTGTTCCTACAACCGCATCAATGGCATCCATTCGTGCGGCAACGAGGAAACGCTGAAACAAATCCTGCGCGGCGAATACGGGTTTCGCGGCTTTGTCACTTCGGACTGGGGCGCGACCCACGGCGCCGAATTCATCACGCGCGGCCTGGACATGGAGCAGCCGGGCACGGGTCCCGGGGCGTTCTTTGCGCTTGCGAAAGAGCCGGACGAGAAGGGGATGACGTCGGAGGAGGTCGACGATCTCGTTGAGATCATGACGACCGGCGTACCCGAGGAGCAGCGCTATCCGATCCCCGAGCGCCCTGAGAGCACGCCGCGGCCGCCCGAGGTTGTTTCCAGCAAGCTCGGCGAAGCCCTCGCGCGCGGCGTCGTCGTCGAAGCGGATATCGATCGGGCGGCCGGGCACGTGCTCGGGCAGATGGAGCGCTTCGGCTGGCTTGACCACGCGCCGCAACACACGGCGGTTCCGCAGGACATCGAGGCGAATGCGCGCATCATCCAGCAGACAGCCGAGCGCGGTTCGGTGCTCCTGAAAAATGACGGAGTGCTGCCGCTCAAGCGCGCCGATCTCGATTCCCTGGCGCTCATCGGGCCCGGCGCGTTTCAGACTTTTGCGATCGTGACTGGCGTGGAGCAGTCTTACGGCCGACCCGAGCGCGAGGTCGGCGCGTGGCACGCGCTCAAGACCCTGACGAAGAGCAATGGGCTCAAACTGGCCGTTGCCAACGACATGACCGGCGTGCCGGTACCTTCAAGCGCGCTCAGCAATCTGAAACGACTGGATGCTCAATCGACGACGCCGATCACCGACATCGATTTCACGCGCCGTTCCGGCCGTGCACTGCCGGCCGGCACTGACATCAAGTGGAGCGGCACGCTATCAGTGCCGGTAGCGGGGGACTACGAGATCGATCTGCAGCTGCTCGGAGCAACGGGGAAACTGGGCATCGACGGCAAGATCATCGCGCGGATGGGATGGTGGGGCGGACACGGCGACATCGTGTTTGCCAATCGCGACAATGTCATTCCGACCACCGATGGCCTCGACAACCTGCGGCGCTCCGTGACCCTGAGCGCCGGGGCGCATGCCATCACCGTCGAGGCAGAAGCCGACGGGAGCGGTGGTCCCGTTCAAATTCGTCTCGCCTGGGTCACGCCGGAAATGAAGGCGCGCGCGTTCGCCGACGCCATCGAAGCCGCGCGCAGCTCGAAGTTCGCGGTGGTGTTCGCCTGGAGTCGCAATCGTCCGTTTTTCGGCTTGCCCGGCGATCAGGATCGCCTGATCGCGGAAGTGGCCGCAGTCAACAAGAACACCATTGTCGTGCTCAACACGGGCCAGCCGGTCGCGATGCCCTGGCTCAAGGATGTGCGTGCCGTTCTCCAGATGTGGTACACGGGCGATGAGGGCGGCTGGGCCGCCGCAAACCTGCTCACCGGCAAAGTGAGCCCCGCGGGCCGCCTGCCCATCACCTGGCCGCGGCGCCTCGAAAACGGGCCGGCGAACGATCCGGCGCACCCGGAGCGGTCCTCATTCGGTGTTGACGGGCGCACACAGTACGCCGAGGGCATTCACATCGGTTATCGCTGGTTCGACCGCCAGCGGATCGAACCGCTGTTCCCATTCGGCTTCGGTCTCTCGTACACGCGTTTCGAATATTCCGGCCTGTCGGTTCAGCGCGCGGCGGACGACGGGCTCGACGTGACTTGCACCGTGAAGAATGTCGGGGCCCGCGCGTCCGATGAAGTGGTGCAGGTTTATCTCGGCGCGCCCGAATCACCGCCGGCCGGAGTGGATTTCGCGGTGCGCGCGCTCGCGGACTTCGAGCGCATCACGCTGAGTCCCGGCGAAGCGAAGCGCGTGCAGCTCCATGTCGTGCCCGATCGCTTGCGCTCCTGGTCGAATGCGGACACGGCCTGGCACGTCTTCGCGGGCGGGCGCAAGGTCTACGTTGGCGCCTCGTCACGGGACCTGCGACTGGAGCTAAGGCTTCCAGACGAAAGTGACGACGGCGCCGGCCGGTAGCGCGTACTGGAACGAGTGGCCCGTGACGCTGACGGAGAATTGCCGCGGGCGTCGCGCACCATTGAGCACAATCAGCGCCAGCGAGCCGTCGTCCGCATTCTGGAACGCGACGCTCTCGAGACCCTTGGTGCCGGACGTCGATTCGATGCGGTGCGCGCCCAACCGCACGAAGCGGCTCGCATGCCCGAGCAGGTAGTACTCGACGTTGCGCGTGACGGCGCCGGTCGCCGAGTCGATGGTGACGACGCCGCGGCAGTCGGTGCACCCGCCCGCATGCGGTCCGTGATTCTCATCGAGCGCCAGATTCCAGAGCACGACGCCGCGCGCCCAGCCGCGCGTGGAGCCGATGATTAGCTTGCTCGTGAACCACTTCAGCGATTGTGCCCATTTGGGATCCCAGTCTCCGCCCGAGCATTCGGTCAGGTACGCGTCCTTGTCGGGGTGCGCGTCATGCACGGGGGTCTGTGCCTCGACCTCGCCGTTGTAGCAGTGCCAGGCGACGCCGGCGACGAACCGCGACGCCACCGGATCGGCGAGCACCGCGAGCGGCGAGGCGGGCACATCCCAGTTGTGATCCCAGTCGAGGATCAGCGGCGGGGCCGGGCGTTTCGCGAGCGCCGGGCCAAGATAGCGCCCGATGATGCTGGCGCGCTCCTTCGGATCGAGCTTCATGCCGGGGTAGTTCCCCGGCTCGAAACCCGGTTCGTTCTGCAGCGTCAGCGCGAAGATCGGCACGCCTTCGGCGGCATAGGCGTCGACAAAGCGGACCAGATAATTCGCGAGCGCCGGCTGCGCCTCGGGACGCAGGCGTCCGCCGATCATGCTGCCGGAAGTCTTCATCCAGCCCGGTGGACTCCAGGGCGAAGCGACGATGCGAAGCTGCGGGTTGATCGCAAGCGCCGCTTTGAGAACGGGCAGCAGGTGGGCGCGGTTCGGCTCAATCGAAAAATGCGCGAGATTCGGATCCGCCTTGCCGCCCGGCGGGTCATCGAGGCTGTAGTGAGTGAGCGAGAAGTCCGATGCGCCGATCGAGATGCGGGTGAAGCTCAGTCCGAGCCCGCTGTCACGGCCGAACAATTCCTTGAGCAGGGCCGCGCGCTGCGCCTCGTTCATGCGGTTCTCGATAAGCCAGGCGCTCGAATCGGTCACCGACGCGCCGAAGCCGACCATCGCCTGGTAACGACGTTCGGGATCGACTTCGATGCGAATCGCAAGCGGCGCCTGCGCACCGAACGCAAGGTCCGGTTCGCGCGCGAGCAGCCGGCTCTGATCCGCCGTCGTCACCCAGGCCTGCACAGCGTCCGCGGCGCCGGCACTCGGCCCGACCGCAAGGGCGAGCGTGCAGATCGCGAGCCGCGACGCGAGTGGCGCCGCTTTCATACTCGAGCGGCCACGCAGCCGCCACCGACTTTCACGATATTCTGGATGCGCTGGTCGGTCATCCGGCTCGCTCCCTGAAGATGCCGCTCTCTGCCAATGTTGAACAGCGAGAGGTTCGTTGCATCGACGTCAAAGTCCGTGCTGCGCACGGTCAACCTGGTCTGGCATTCTAGTCAACATGGCAACAATAAAGGACGTCGCTCGCCTTGCAGGTGTCGGCCTCGGAACGGCGTCGCGCGTGGTGAGCGGCAAGGGTTCCGTCGCTCCGGCAACCGCCAAGCGAGTGCAGCGGGCGATCAAGCGGCTCAACTTCCGCCCCTCGCATGCGGCGCGATCGCTCTTGTCGGGTTCGACGCAGATGATCGGCGTGTACATCCCGATCCTCAAAGGTACTTTCTATACTCCGATCCTGCAGACCATCGACGCCGAATTGCGGGCGGGCGGGCGCCACATGGTCGTGGCATTCGGGCATGGCTCGGCGGATGAGCGCCGCCAGGCCATCAAGGGCGTGCAGTTCCTCATTAATCGCGACTGCGACGGCCTCATCGTCATGAGCAATGCGCTGCTCGAGAAGGACATAGTCGCGTTCGGCCGCGAGCAGCCGAATATCGTGGTTCTCAATTCGATTTTCCCGCGTCTGCGCGAGCAGTGTTTTTCCGCCGACCACGTGCAGGGTGGTGTGGTCGCCGCCAGGGCGCTGCTGCAGCACCAGCACCGGCGTTTTGCCGTGATTGCGGGCCCGGCGAGTTCGCCCGACAACGTGGCGCGCCTCGAGGGGTTCATGGATGAACTGCGCCGGCATCGTATCGATCCCCAGACGGTGTGGACGATCGACAGCGATTTCTCACCGGAGGGCGGCTGGGTTTCCGCGAAGGCGTTGCTCGCATCGAAGCACCGTTTCACTGCGCTGTTCTGCGCCAACGACGAGATGGCGTTAGGCGTCCTTTCCTATTTCCAGCAGGCGGGTCTTGCCGTACCCCAGGAGGTCTCGGTAATGGGTTACGACGACGCGCAGAGCGCCGAGTATTCGGCCCCCAGGCTGACCTCGGTCCATATCCCTCTGCGGGAGGTGACAGTCAGTGGCCTCAACTGCCTGCTCAACCGCTGCTACGACTCGCTGCTGCCGGTCGAAAGGGAGTTCCCGATCAATGTGGTCTGGCGCGCCTCCGTGGCGTTGCCGCCTCAGTCCGATCCGGCTGCCCAGAGCTGAACATTCCAGCCCACACCCCAGAAACCACCCAGCGGGCACTGGACGGCTCGCGGCAGGAGTGGGAACCTTTCCAATCCTCAGGTAAATTACCGGCTGTAGGGCTACCTGGATCGTCCAGCCGCGTGCTGCGTGGTTCGACCAAAGAAAAGCTGACGATGGACTTCGCATCCTTACCGGCCCTCGAGGCTCTGCGCCGCGCCGAGTTTCCTGTCGATTTTCGCTGGGGCTGTTCGACCTCCGCATATCAGATCGAGGGCGCCACGATCGCCGACGGCCGCGCGGAGTCGATCTGGGACCGCTTTTGCAGCGCACCAGGCAACATCCGCGACGGCTCGAACGGTGCGACGGCCTGTGATCACTACCACCGCTGGCCGGAGGATCTGGACCTCGCGGCGCAGCTCGGACTGAGCGCATACCGCTTCTCTATCGCCTGGCCCCGCATCCTTCCGAATGGGATTCAAAACGGCCCGAATGGCGCGGGCCTCGATTTCTATTCGCGCCTGGTCGACGGCATGCTCGAGCGCGGCCTTGAACCCTGGGCGACGCTGTATCACTGGGACTTGCCGCAGCGGCTGCAGGAACTGGGCGGCTGGAGCAGCCGTGCCACGGTCGACGAATTCTGCGTCTTCGCCGACGCCGTGAGCCGGCGGCTCGGTGATCGCGTGCGTCACTGGATCACCCACAACGAGCCCTGGTGCACGGCATTCCTCGGCTGCTACGAAGGTTCGCACGCCCCGGGCCTGAAGAGTTGGCGCGGGGCGCTCCAGGCCTGCCATCACGTGCTGCTTTCGCATGGCCGTGCGATCCCGGTGCTGCGCGCGAATGTTCGCGACGCACGTGTCGGCATCGCGCTCAGCCTTCATCCGCATCAAGGTGCGAGCGACAGTCCGGAAGATGTCGCGGCCGCGCGACGGTACGACGGCCTGCGGAACCGCTGGTTCCTGGACCCGCTGTACGGCCGCGGTTATCCCGCCGACATCTGGGCGCTCTGCGGCGCCGATGCACCGCGCGTCGCGAGCGGCGATCTCGCTACGATCGCGGCAGTGACCGACTTTCTCGGAGTCAACTATTACTTCCCGGAGACCGTCAGGCATGCACCCGGCGACGGTCCGCTCACGGCGCGGGTGGTGACGACTCCCGGCGCCGAGCACACGGACCTGGGATGGGAAGTGTCGCCCCAGGGCCTGTGCGCGCTGCTTGAGCGACTCCATCGGGACTTCGAACCGCTGGCGATATACATCACGGAGAACGGTGCGAGCTACGAAGATCAGCCGGCGCCCGACGGCGCTATAACCGACGCCGCACGCTGCCATTACCTGCGGCGGCACCTCCTGGCGGTACGCGAGGCGCGCGCGCGTGGCGTGCCGGTGAATGGCTATTTTGCCTGGACCCTGATGGATAACTTCGAATGGGCCGAGGGTTACACCCGGCGCTTCGGCCTGGTGCACGTCGACTTCTCCACTCAGCAGCGCCGCCTGAAGCACAGCGGGGCGTGGTATCGCGACTTCCTGAGGCAGCGCTGAGTCGCCCATGCGCGCGCGCAATCCCGAAAATCACAAGATTAATGTGTTCATGACCAAGCAAAACACGCACACGTGGTTGAGCGCGGTGTGGGCCTGCGCAGCGATCTTTGGCTCGGCCATGAGCGCTGCGCCGATGGCATTGGCCGATGTGGTGCATACGAAGGGCTGGCCGCAGGCGCAGAGCCGGGGCCTGGTCGATGCGGCGACTGAAGCGCGCATTGACGAACTGCTGGCGAAAATGAGTCTCGAGGAAAAGGTCGGCCAGATCATCCAGACCGACATCAGCGCGGTTGTGCCGGAAGATCTCGCGCGTTATCCGCTCGGCTCGATTCTCGCCGGCGGCAATGGCGGTCCCGATGGCAATGATCGTGCGACACCTCTTGAGTGGCTGGAGCTCTCGCGCCGCTTCCACGCGGCAGCATCGGCGTCCCGCCCAGGCCGCGTCGCGATCCCGCTGATGTTCGGCATCGACGCGGTGCACGGTCACAGCAACATGTAGGGCGCTGTGATCTTTCCACACAACATT
>DAIRVV010000009.1:0-29025 GCA_036802645.1 Steroidobacteraceae bacterium | reverse complement strand
GTCACCAAGGTCTTCTAACAGTTGCAGTTTCTGCCGGACCGTCGCGACGACGAGCCCTCGGCGCTCGAGCCGGTCGACGGTGAGGCGCGTCGCGAGGCGCCCCCTGCGACTGCGACCCCCGCATCGATTGAAGCCCTGTTGAAAGAACAGAATCTCGAGCTGCGGCGGTTTATCGTGTCGACGCTCGACGCCTGGACCCATCGCATCGTCGCCGAGCTCCGGCCGAAAGAGCCGGAGATCGAAGGCGAAGGCGAATTCGCCGCCAGGCCGCCGCCCTCGCGGCCCTGGCCCTGGGTGCTCGCGACGGCGTCCGCGCTGGCGGCGCTCGTGGTCGTCGCACTTCTCTACTGGCAGGCGCGAATTACGGGCGAGCAGACTGAGCGCGCCTTCCAGGCGGTCACGGCTTCCAACGAAACCCTGACGAAAGCCATCGAGAAATGGCGCATCGCAGGCGACGCGTCGGCCGACTCGGCCTCGCAGGAAAGTTTCCGGCCACTCGTGCTCGCCATTCCGTTCGGCGAGCCCGCACTCAACCCGACTCGGATCGAAGCCGTGCGCGCGCTCGTCGCCCAGCTCGAACGCGCCGCGATCAACGGCGTGGTCCGCATCGAGAACTTCACCGGCAGTTTCTGCCTCGCGAGCGCGGGACAGGGCGGGTATACGCTGGCGCCGCCGGCAACGTCCGCCTCGCAATGCGAGCAGGTCGGCAATCCATTCTCCGACTCGCTAGCGAACGCGTCGGGCCAGCCGATCGCGTTCGCAAACCTCGCGTCATCGGTACGCCAGCGCACCGGTGGAGCGATCGAGCTCGAGTTGAGCTCGGGGCCGCGCGACCGATTGGCGGTCGCCTATCCTTCCGCCGACCAGGCGACGGCCGGGCAATGGAACGCCGCGGCCCAATCCAACAACAGGATCGAGATCAGCATCGTCGAGCGATGAGGCCGAGTCCGCTGATCTACGGCGCGAACGGCTACACCGGCGAGTTGATAGCCCGCGCCGCATGCAGGCGCGGGCTCGCGCCCGTGCTCGCCGGCAGGTCGCGCGATGCCGTCGCCGCAATCGCGTCGGAGCTCGGCTGCGAGCATCGCGTGTTCGATCTCTCGGATCCCGCGAAGCTCGCCGCCAATCTGGCGGGCTGCGCAGTCGTGATTCATTGCGCCGGCCCGTTCTCCGCGACCGCGGCGCCGATGATGGCGGCCTGCATCGCGGCGCGCGTCCACTACACGGACATCACGGGCGAGATCGACGTGTTCGAGCGCGCGTTCAGGCAGGATGCGGCTGCGCGCGCTGCGGGCATACTCATTTGCCCCGGCGCCGGCTTCGACGTGGTGCCGACGGATTGCATCGCGCTCACGCTCGCGCGGGCCCTGCCCGACGCGTCCCGCCTTGCGCTCGGATTTGACAGCCGGAGCAGCCTCAGCCGTGGGACCGCGGCGACGAGTGTCGAGGGCCTCGGCCATGGGAGCTGCGTTCGCGAGGGCGGGACGCTTCGCCGGATACCGCTCGGCTCGCGAACCCGCCGCATCGACTTTGGCGCGGGTGAGAAGCTGGCGACGGCGATACCCTGGGGCGACGTCAGCACCGCGCATCGCACGACCTCCGTACCGGACATCGAGGTCTATATCCCGGTTTCGCCGAAAGCTCTTGCCAGGCTGCGCCGGCTCGGCCGCTTTGGCTGGCTGCTGCGCCGTCGCGCCGTGCAGGCATTCCTGAAATCGCGGATCGCCAGGCGCACGCCCGGGCCGGACGCAGCGGCGCGCGAGAGGACGCCCGTATACGTCTGGGGCGAGGCGGCGAACGCGGCGGGCCAGGTTCTCACGGCGCGAATCCGCGTCCCGAACGGTTACACCGTGACGAAGGATGCCTCGGTTGCGATCGCTGAGCGGCTGCTCGCTTCCAACCCGGCTGCCGGCTTCACGACTCCCGCGAGGCTGATGGGAGGCGAATTCGTGACGACACTGCCCGGGGCGTCGCAGATCCGCCTTGAATGACCTGAATCTCGCCTTCCGCCCGCCGGCCTGGCTTGCGAGCCGGCACCTTCAATCGGTGCTTCCGAGCCTTCCATTCAGGCGTCGAGCGATCGAAAAGCGGGCCGCCGCCGTCATGGCGGCGAGCCGGCCGCTCGTTCTCGACTGCGGCGACAGCGTGCGCCTGATGGGCCGCTTCGCCGATCCGCCTGCGGCGGCCGCGGCGGCGGGCGCGACGCGGCGCCTCGCCGTGCTTCTCCACGGATGGGAGGGCAGCTCCGAATCGCTTTACATCCTGTCGATCGCCGAGCTCCTGCATCAGCGCGGCTTCTCCGTGATCAGGCTCAACCTGCGGGATCACGGCGGCACGCACGAACTGAACCGGGATCTTTTTCACTCCTGCCGCCTGCCCGAGGTCATTGGCGCCGTCGCGCGGCTCCAGGCACTCTACCCCGACCATCGGCTTTCGCTCGCCGGGTTCTCGCTCGGCGGGAACTTCTGCCTTCGTGTCGGCGCGAATGCGCGCGAGGCGGGTATCCGCATTGCACGGATCGTCGCGGTCTGTCCCGTGCTCGACCCGGCAACGACCCTGGACGCGCTAGAGCGCGGGCCGTCGATGTACAGCCGGTACTTCATGTTCAAGTGGCGCCGGTCGCTGCTGCTCAAGCAGGCGGCGTGGCCGGGGACCTACGATTTCGGCGAGCTGATCCGCGATCCGTCGCTCACAGGCATGACAGAGAGAATGGTGCTGAAATACACGGACTTCCCGGACCTCGCTGCTTACCTTCGCGGCTACGCAATCACGGGCAGCGTGCTCGCCTCGCTCGAAGCGCCTGCGCACATCATTACTTCGGCGGACGATCCGATGATCCTTTCGCACGATCTCGAGCGACTCTCGCGTCCTGTATCGCTCGAGCTCACGGTCACCGCTCACGGCGGGCATTGCGGTTACATGGACGCGATCAGGGGTCCGAGCTGGATCGACAGGCGGATCGTCGTGGAACTCGAACGCGACTGATCAGGCGTCGCGCGCCGCTTCCTGCATCAGCGCGAGCCACTTGAGATAGCGGGCGAGAAGACGCTGGTCCGGCTCCGGCTCGAAGCGCTCGACCGCCGGTCCCTGGAAGCCGGGGGCTCCGCCCGCGACGAGGAATGCGAGTCCGCGCGAAGTTGCCTCGCGATCGCTGCTGCGGTCGACCGGCGATTCGGAAAGGCAGGCGAGCAGACGGCAGAGCAGCCGGTTCTCCGCGAGGCCGCCGCTCGCGATGAGGCGGCCTGGCGCCGGCCGGTGCCGGTCCATCTCGTCGAGATTCGCCTTGATGAGGAAGGCGACGCTTTCCAGCACGGCGCGGCATAGCTGGATGTCCGATCCCTCGCCGACGAACGATGACTGGAAATCCGGCTTCCAGAATGGCGAGGCGAGGCCGGCTACGCCATTCAGGAAGAAGGGAGCGCTTTCGTCCGCGAGATCTTCCGCGCCGAGATGCGCGAGGAGGCGATCCGCCGCCGCGCCCTGGTTCCGCTCCAGCCAGTCGAGGGCGGCGCCCGCACCGTTTACCGAGCCCTCGAGTACGAAATCGAAGTGCTTCGCATCTGCGCGAATGACGCTCGTCAGCAGCGGCGGAGCGTGGAGTGCTTCCGTAGTCGGCCGCAGGACGAAAGCTCCGGTCCCGAGGTTGACATAGGCAGCGTCGAAGTCGAGCGGCCCCGCGGCGAATGGCACGACGGACTGGTCGCCATTGCAGACCACGACGGGTACGGACTTCCCGTCGCAGGCGAGCGTGCCGAAGTCGTCCGCAGTCCCGGTTGCCCTTGGGAGCACCGCGCGCGGAATCCCGAACAACTCGAGGAGCTCCTCTGACCAGTCGCGCTGGAACGGGGACCAGAGCAGCGTTCGCGCCGCTGTCGATGCATCGGCGAGAAAAGGTCGCTCCTGCAGCAGGCGATGCAGCAGGAAACAGGCGAGCGGCCCGGCGCAGAGTTTCGATTGCGCAGCGGCGCTCCTGACGTCAGGCAGGTGATCCAGGCACCAGCGCAGCTTGCTCGCGCCATAGTGTGGAGAAAGTTGCAGGCCCGTCAGGCGCTGGACGTCCTCCGCGCGGCGCGCAAGACCCTTGAGCCAGGCGGCATTGCGCTTGTCCTGCCAGGAAATGACCGGCGACAGCGCGCGGCCGTCCTCCACGCTCCAGCAGACGAGGCTCGAACGCTGGACCGCGAGTCCCGCGGCAGCCCAGCGCGCCGCTGGAACTATTCTCTCGAGCTCGCCAAGCGCCGTCCGGACGCTCGCGATTATTTCTTCCGGGTCGTGCTCGACATGGCCGAGGGCGTTGCGCTGGGTTGCGATCGTGACGAGCGCGGCGCCTTCGAGCGATCCGTCCTTGCCATATGCGCTTGCGCGTGTCGCATGGCCGCCCTGGTCGATGGCGACGTAGACGTCTGCCGTCATGCGCGAAGAGATTCAGCCGCGGCGAGCTCCCCGGCGAGCCGGAAGGGCGTCATCGATTCGACCATGGCGACGCCGCGCTCGTACAGATCGAGCGCCTGGCGGGCATCGGTCACTTCGTAGGCGACCCACTTCCACAGGCCTGACGGGAGCGCCCGCCCGGCCAGCAGACGGCGGTGATCGCAGAAAATGTACTCCGGTTCCATCAAATCGAGGACCGGCCGCAGCTGGACCGGGTCGCCGTCCAGCACCCATCCGATCGGAAGTCCGGCCGACGTGCGCGCGAGCCGGCAGGCATCCGCATCGAAGGAAATGATGATGCAGCGCTCCTGCACTGGCGCGAGGACTGCGAGTATTTTTTCCATGCAATGCGCGCGCCCGTGGTGCACGAGACTTGCGCGCTTCACTTCGACGAAAGCTCGCGCTTCGCGGATTTCCGCCATCAACTCGACGACGCCTGCAAGCCTCGGCAATACGGTCCCCGCATGCGCGCGCCCAAACCGCGCCGGCTCGCCCGCGTCCATGCCGTCGAGCTGGCCCGACATCATGAGCCTCACGTCGCCAGTGCCGCGTGTCGTGCGATCGAGGCTCGTATCGTGAATCACGAATGGCACGCCGTCCGCCGAGAGCTGGACATCGAGCTCGACGTGACTGATCCCGCCACGCCACGCCGCCCCGAGAGCGGGCAGGCTGTTCTCCGGGAAGTGTTCCGCATCGCCACGGTGTGCGACGATCTGGGGCAGCATGCGGGGAATTATAGTCGCCGTGGATTCAACCGGTCAGGCGCCGCCATAAGGCTCGGCCGACGAGCCGCGCCTGGTCGGCGAGCCCAAAGCGCTTGAGATTGGTCTTGATGACGCCCTCCGTGAAGCGCGTGCGCTTCGAGTAGTCGATGCGCACGTCGACCAGCACAGGCTCGCCGGCTTCGGCCGCGGCGAGCGCCTCGCCGATGACGCGGTCGATCTCGGAATCGTCGCGCATCAGCCGGAAGCCGACGCGATTTGCGCGCGCGAGCGCCTCGAGGTCGAGCTCCGGCAGGATCGTGCAGGTCTTGCGGTTGTACGGCGTTTCCTGAGCCTGCGCGATCTGCGCGAGCTCGCCGTCGTTAAATACGAACCAGGCGACCCCGGCCTTCTGGGCGACGGCGGTCGCCATCTCGAGTCCCGTCATCCGCACGGCGCCGTCACCGACGATGCCGACGACGGCGCGGTCGGGCCGCGCGAGCTTCGCGCCGATGACGGCGGGTATGCAGTAACCCATCGAGTTGAAGTCGGAAGGCGAGAAGAACGCGCGCGGCGCATGGATCGGCATCAGCTCGGCGGCCAGGAAAGTGTGATTGCCGTCGTCCGCGACGACGATACCGTCGTCCGGGAGGCGGCGGCGCAACGAGTCGAAGAAGCGCTGCGGATTCACCCGGCCCTTCGAATCGTGCGCGAGCCACTCCTCGTGGTAGGTGCGCTTGTCCGAGGCGATGGCCGCTGCGACGGCTGCCGCCCGCGCGGATTCCGCGGATGAACCCAGGCTGTCGCGCAACGCCCCCAGCACGGCGCGCGCATCGCCTTCGAGTGCGACCGCGGGCGGATAGTTAGCGCCGAACACGCGCGGGTTGATGTCCACGTGGATCAGGTTCGCCGGCGGCTCGTAGCCATAGCTCCCGGTCGGAATCTCTGCAAAGCGCGTGCCGACGGCAAGCAGGCAGTCGCAGTGTGCAAAGGCGTTTTCAACCGCGGGCACGGCGGCCGGTCCGAGCGCGAAGCCTGCGTGCAAACGGTGATTCCCTGGAAAGGAAGAGAGTCCCTGCAGCGTGGTTGCAACGGGGGCGCCGACAAGCTCTGCGATCGCCATGAGCTCCGCCGTGGCGTCGACCGCGCCCCAACCGCAGAAGACGCCCGGATGCCTCGCGGCGCGCAGCAGTCCTGCGGCCCGTGCGATGTCCGTGGCGGCCGCGCGGCTTCCGGCCGCCAGCGCGGGCGCGAAGTCGGGCCGGTCGGGCGCATCGCCCGGCATCAGCTGCAGGTTGACGGGAATTTCCACGAACACCGGCCCCGGCTCGCCGCTCGTCGCGACACGAAACGCTTCGTGGATCACGGGGATCACGTCCGCGTGCCGCTCTACAAGCCATCGCGCCTTCGTGATCGGCGCGAGCAGCGCGTGCTGGTCCATGTCGTGGAGCTGGTAGGCGCGCCCTAAGTCGCGGCGGATGCCGCCTGCGATCACGAGCATCGGGATCCCGTCGAGGAAGGCCTCGCCGATCCCGCTCGCGGCATGCGTCACGCCCGCTGCCGGCACGATCAGGAGAGCGCCGACTCCGGCGCCCGTGCGGCTGACCGCGTCCGCCATGAATGCGCCGCCGCCCTCGTGCGCGACGAGCACCGGAGTGATCGATTCGGATGCGCCGAGCGCGTCGTAAAGTTCAGTGTTATGCACGCCCGGGATGCCGAACGTGTAGCGGATACCGAGTTGTTCAAGCGCCTCGCGCGCGAGCGATGCCGCCGTCCTTGCCATGCTGCCTCCCCGAGGAGCGCAGCGTAGCTCATCCGGCGAATCAGCTCTTGATCATGCGCCAGTCGCCGTCGCCGAACCGGCATGCGCTGCCGCGCTTCACGACCTGGCGGCCTTGGTACAGGCGCGTCAGGGTGAAATGCCGGCAGACGCGGCCGTCACGATCAAATTTGCCGCTGGGAGTCAGCAGGTAGCCGAGGCCCTGGCGCGAGCCGTCCCACCGGACATTCCGCCCGTCTTCGAGGAGCTCCAGCGAATGGCCGAAACAGGCGCGGTCCCTCTCGTCCATCTCGTCGCCGATTTCGTGGCCGATGATCGCGCCAATCGTTGCGCCGGCCAGAATCGCGATCAGGCGGTCGTCGCCGTCACTTGCGGCGGCGCCGATTGCGCCTCCGACGACGGCACCGAGCGCGGCGCCGACGCGGTCGCGATCGCAGCGGCCTTCACGGATTCCATAATCGTCGTGCCATTGGCGCCCGGTGTAGCCGACATAGTAGGGGTCGTTTTTCTTTCGCCAGCCGTGTGCAGGCGCATGTGATGGCGGGTCGGCGAAACTGGATATCGGCGCGATCAAGGCAGTGGCGGCGAGCATCGCGGCGATGGCCGGGATGAAATTGGATGTCTTCATATTGGAAGTGTAGGTCCCGCGGCGCCGACCGCCGTGTGAACCAGCGCTCAGAAAGCGTTGATACCCGTCAGTTCCCGGCCGATCGTGAGCTGGTGGATCGTTTCCGTGCCTTCGTAGGTGATCACGCTCTCGAGGTTGAGGGCGTGGCGGATCGGCACGTATTCCGCGCTGATTCCGGAGCCGCCCAGCATGTCGCGGGCGTCGCGCGCGACGTCGAGCGCCACGCGGCAGTTGTTCCACTTGGCGAGCGAGACCTGTGACGGGTGCAGGCGGCCCGCGTCCTTGAGTCGCCCGAGCTGCAGCGACATCAGCTGCGAGGCCGTGATGCCACGGGCCATCGCCGCGAGGCGGATCTGGATTGCCTGGTTCGCGGCGAGCGGCCGGCCGAAGAGTATGCGCGACTGCGTGTAGTCGAGAACCTGTGCAAGGCAGGCCTGGGCGGCGCCGATCACGCCCCAGGTGATGCCGAAGCGGGCCTGTGTCAGGCAGGAGAGCGCAGCCTTGAGCCCGGACGCGCTGCCGGGAAGGAGATTCTGCTCCGGCACGACGACGTCCTCGAAGTAGAGCGCGCCGGTCGCGGACGCGCGCAGCGAAAACTTGCGCTCGATCTCGGGGGCCGCGAATCCGCGCATGCCTTTTTCGACGATGAAGCCGCGGATGCCTTCCTCGGTCTTCGCCCAGACGATCGCCAGATCGGCGATGGGCGCGTTCGTGATCCACATCTTCGCGCCATTCAGGACCCAGTCCTTCCCGCGGCGCTTTGCGTGGGTCTTCATGTTCACGGGATCCGAGCCGCCGTGAGGCTCGGTGAGACCGAAGCACCCGATCAGCTCGCCCGCGGCCATGCGAGGCAGGAACTTCTGCCGCTGCTCCTCGCTGCCGAATGCGTGGATCGGGTACATGCACAGGCTCGACTGCACCGAGACGAAGCTGCGTATCCCCGAGTCGCCGCGCTCGAGCTCCTGGCAGATGAGTCCGTATGAAACGGAGTTCATGCCCGCGCAGCCGTAGCCGCTGATCGAGCTGCCAAGGAGGCCGAGCGATGCGATCTCCGGCACGAGGTCGTGCGGGAAGGTGTGTTCCTCGAAGTGCTTCTGGATGACCGGAAGGATCTTCTCGTCGACGAGGCGCGCGGTCGAGTCGCGCACCATGCGCTCCTCTTCCGAAAGCGAGGCGCCGATCTCGTAGAGATCGAGCGGATCGAGAGCCTCGCGAGCCGCCTGCCGGTCCACCCGCCTTACATCCCCAGGCGTGCGACGAGATCCTGGGCCATGCCCTCGACCGCGTTGGCTTTTGCCGCCGCAGACTCGAGGTTGCCCGCAGTGAACTCGGCGCCAGCTTCGTCCCAGGCGGCCTTGGCGCTCGCGAATGCGGCCCTGGTCTCGTCGAGAAGCTGCTTGTCCATGCCTTCGGGGAGCTTCCCCATCTTGCCGAGCTCGTCGAGCCTGGCGCCGATCCGGTCAAGCTGGCCGGGCAGGCTGGCGGACAGGCGCGCCCAGTCGGCGTTCATCTCCGAGATATGCTTCTGCTTCGCCGCGGCGGCCTCCTTGCTGAGCGCCTCCGCGTGTGCCGGCACGTCCTTGACGGCCGCGATGGCATCGGCGTAGCGCTCCTCGTTGAACGCGGTGCGCGCGGCAACGAGCTCCGCCTTCACCTCTTCGTAACGCGCCGGCACGTATTTCTCCGCGTCTTCGTACACCGCATTCAATGCGTCCTCCGCGGCCGCGATCGCCTCGGCGGCGGGATCCTTCTGTGAACAGCCGGCGAGGAGGACGAGGAGCCCGGTGAGCGCTGCGAACCGAATCGATCTGTTCACGAGACCGGTCTCAGGACGACTTGATACCGAGGGTTTCCATGATGCCCGCGATCTTTGCCTTGGCGTCGCGCGCAGCGAGCACTGTCGCCTCGAAGTTCTTGGTCGTCATTTCGGACGCCGCCTTGCTCCAGGCATCTCGCGCGGCGTCATACGATGCGACCGTCTCTTTCCATTTGTCCGACGTCATGCCCGGAGGCGGACGTCCGCGCTGGGACGAAATCTTCTTGTCCATCGTGGCGATCATCTCGGGCAAGGTATTGACCAGATCATTCCACTCGCCTTCCATCTCGTTCAGGGTCTGGGCGCGGCGGATCCGGGCATCGGCAATCGTCTTCTTCAGCGTGGCCTCGACGTCGCGGGCCCCGGTGACGACGTCGCCGTAGTCCTCCTTCGACGCCGCATCGCGCAGCGCCTCGATGCTCGCGGAAATTTCCGCATGCCGCTCGGGCAGGTATTTCTGGATTTCCACGCCGGATTCCTCGAACTTTTTCTGGATGGCGGCCAGCGCCTGTTCGGCCGGCTCCTTCTGGCTCGCACAGGCCGCGAGGGCCAGGAATACGGCGGCCAGCGCCGCCAACATGAATGCTTTCGAGCCCTTGGTCATCGCGACACTCCCCTGCATTTGCCGACCGCATAGGTTAACACCGATCGGGTACCATGCCGCGCGTGAAGATACCCGAGATCCTGATGGTCGAGACCGTTCATCAGCCGGGCAGCCTCGCGAAAGTGCTGCTGGTGATCGCGGACGCGGGGCTCACGATCGACCACCTCCAGGCGCTCCGGCGCGAGCAGGGCAAGACGCTCTGGGAAATCACGCTCGAGATGGACGAAGAGGCGGATCGCAGCCTTTATGGACGCATCGACGCGCTGCCGATCGCGCGCTTCGTCGGCAAGTCCGACCGGGTGTTCGACCGGCATCGCGGCGGAAAGATCCGGACCCAGTCGGCGATCGCGATCACGACCCAGCAGGTCCTGCGCGACGTCTACACGCCCGGCGTCGCCCGGGTCTGCCTCGCGATCCGGAAGGATCCCGCGCAGGCTTACGAGTACACGAGTCTCGGCAACACCGTTGCGATCGTGACGAACGGCACCGCCGTGCTCGGGCTCGGCAATATCGGCGCGCTCGCGGGGCTGCCGGTCATGGAAGGCAAGGCTGCGCTCTTTGCGACGCTCGCCGGCATCAACGCCGTGCCGATCCTCCTCGACGAAACTGATCCTGCGCGCTGCATCGACCACATCGTCGCGATCTCCGCGGGCTTTGGCGCGATCCAGCTCGAGGATTTCGCGGCGCCCGCCTGTTTCGAGATCGAAGAGGGGCTGCGTTCGCGCATTTCGCGGCCGGTCCTGCATGACGACCAGCACGGAACGGCGGTCGTGGTGCTGGCCGCGACGCTCAATGCGACGAAGCGCGCGGGAATCGAACTCGGCGATTGCGTCATCGGCCAGATCGGGCTCGGGGCCGCCGGCATCGGGATCGTGCGCCTCCTTCAGCAGGCCGGCGTGCGGCACGTGCTGGGGACCGATCTCGACGCGGGTGCGGTCCGCCGCCTCACATCGATGGGCGCCGAAGCATCGACACTCGGCGACATCATGAAGAAGGCGGACATCGTGATTGCGACGACAGGTAGCCGCGGACTGATCAAGCCCGAGAGCGTGCGCAAGGGCCAGATCATCATGGCGCTTTCCAACCCGGATCCGGAAATCGAGCCGGCCCTCGCCCTGCAGCAGGGCGCTGCCATCGCCGCGGACGGAAAGGGAATCAACAACCTGCTGGGTTTCCCGGGTCTCTTCAGAGGCGCGCTCGATGCCCGGGCACCGCGCTTCACCGATGCGATGCTGCTGGCCGCAGCCCGGACGATCGCGGGTCTCGCCCAGGGCGACGACCTGGTGCCCGACACGCTCAACCTGGACGTGCACAAGGCGGTCGCCGCGGCGGTCAGCCGCTCATCGCGCTCCTGAGTTTCAGGATCGCCGCGGACTCGATCTGGCGGATGCGTTCCGCCGAAACGCCATAGTCCGCGGCCAGTTCCTGCAGGGTCTTCTTGTCTTCCGCCAGCCAGCGCGCCTTGATGACGGTGCGGCTGCGGTCGTCGAGGCCTTCGAGTGCGGTCGCGAGAGAGCCCGCGACGGCGCCATCCCACTGGTCCTGTTCGATGATCGCCGCCGGGTCTGCCTCGGGCGCGCGCAGGTAGAGCGAAGGCGAGGCGATCGATTCTTCGTCACCGGTATCCGGCGCCGGATCGAAGGAGAGGTCGCGCGCCGAAAGGCGGCGCTCCATCTCCCGCACCTCGCGCGGGTCGACGCCGAGCTCTCCGGCTACGGCCCTGGTCTCATCTTCCGACAGCCAGGCGAGGTTCTTCTTCATCCGGCGCAGATTGAAGAAGAGCTTCCGCTGCGCCTTGGTGGTCGCGACGCGGACGAGGCGCCAGTTGCGGATCACGAATTCGTGGATCTCGGCGCGGATCCAGTGCACGGCGAAACTGACGAGACGCACGCCCATGCCTGGATCAAAGCGCTTGACGGCCTTCATGAGGCCGACGTTGCCTTCCTGGATCAGGTCGCCCACCGGCAGTCCATAGCCCATGTAGCCGCGGGCGATGTGCACGACGAAGCGCAGGTGCGAAAGGACGAGATCGCGCGCCGCGTCGAGGTCCTGGTGTTCGTGGAATCGACGGGCGAGCGCGAGCTCCTCGTCGCGGCCGAGCATCGGTATCGCCGAAACGCACTCGACGTAAGCCTCGAGGCTTCCGAGTGGCCCGATTACGGGAAGTGGGGAGTTCTGGAGCGCGAGAGCCTTGCCTGCCATTGCCTTGAAAACCTCCGTGCGCCGATATTAGCACTCGCGATTATTGAGTGCCAATTGCATTTGAAAACAGCAAGTTAGGCGCGAGGTTCGATTCGGCGCAGGTGGTAGGCCGCAGCGAACCAGGCGCCGAAGAATCCGAGCAGTGCGCCGCCGCCGACTATCGCCGGCCACTCGCGGTTTGAGAGTCCCTTGAGCGCGAATTCGGCGCCGTATGCCGCCGCGAGACGCGCGACGTAGGGCTCGAGCGCCATCAGGCCAGCCGTGACGAGCCCGACGGCGAGCAATCCGCCGCCGAACCCCTGCCAGAGGCCGGAATACAGGAAAGGCCGGCGGACGAATCCGTTGCTGCCGCCGACCAGCTTGGTGACCTCAATCTCCGCACGACGGCTGTTGATTTCGAGCCGGATCGTGTTGCCGACGACCGCGAGCACGCCGGCGCCAAGCACCGCGGCGACGAGCAGGACGAGCTGCTGCATCGTGTCCTCGATGGCATGCAGCCGCCGCACCCAGGCGGTGTCCGCCTCGACCAGTTCGACTCCCTCGAGCTTTTCAAGGCTCGATGCAAGTGCCTCGACGGCGCCGGCCGTGTCTTTCGGCGGCGCGGGCCGGACCTTGACGAGCCAGGGCAGGGGGTTCTCCGGGAGGGCCTGCAGGGCCTCACCAATGCCGGAAAGCTTCCGGAACTCGACGAGCCCTTCCTCCGGGCTCACGAGTACGGCCTCCTGGACACCATCCAGCTCCGCGATCGCGCCCGCAATCTTCCTGGCTTCAGGCGCAGTCGTCGTCATGCGGAGATAAACGGAGAGCTGCACCGTGTCATCGAGGCCCGCGGTGACGATGCGCATGTTCGAGACCGTGAGATAGAGCGCGGCCGGAAGCGCGATCGCGATGCCGATCACCACGATCGTGAGGAAGGTGGCGAATGGCTGGCGGGCGAGCCGGCCGAGCGAACCGAGGAGCGCCTGCGCGTGACGTTCGAGGTAGATGGACATGGTCAGGCAGCCACGTGCGGCAGCGGCGCGAGTCGTCCCTGCTCGATGTGCACGCGCCGCACCCGGAATCGCTCGAGCAGGTGAATGTCGTGGGTCGCGACCAGCACCGTGACGCCGACCGCGTTGAAGCGCTGGAAGAGATGCATGACTTCCAGCGCGAGATCCGGGTCGAGGTTGCCCGTCGGCTCGTCGGCGATGAGGACGGGCGGCTTCGTGATTACGGCGCGCGCGATGCCGACGCGCTGCTGTTCGCCCGCCGACAATTCGAGCGGCAACGAGCGCTCGCGGCCCAGGAGTCCCACCTGGTCGAGTGCCGCGCGCACGCGCTTGTCCATCTCGCGTCGTGGCACGCCGGCAATCGCGAGCGGAAGCGCGACATTGTCGTAAACGGGCCGGTCGTCGAGCAGGCGGTGATCCTGGAACACCACGCCGACCTGCCGCCGAAAGGCGGGGATGGCGCCGCGGCGGAGCTTGCTGGTATTCCGCCCGTTGACCGTGACCTGCCCGCGCGTCGGCCGCTCGAGCAGCGCGATGAGACGGAGCACCGTGCTCTTGCCCGCGCCGGAGTGCCCGGTGAGGAAGGCCATCTCGCCCGTCTCGAGCTCGAATGAAAGCTCCGACAGGGCTTCTCGCCCGTTCGGGTAACGCTTGAAGACGCGGTCGAAAATGATCACGGCCTGTCGGCCTCCGCCGGACGCAAGAGCCCCTCGACATAGGCCCGGGCGTCGAAGATACCGAAATCCTCCGACTGTTCGCCAATACCGACGAACCGGATCGGCAGCCTGAATCGCTGCGCGATGGCGATGACCACGCCGCCCTTGGCCGTGCCGTCGAGTTTCGTGATGACGATGCCGGTGACGCCGATCGCCTGGTTGAACTGCTCGGCCTGCCGGACCGCGTTCTGCCCGAGGCTCGCATCTAGCACGAGCAGGACCTCGTGCGGCGCCTCTGCGTCGAGGCGCTTGATCACGCGGGCGATCTTTGCGAGCTCGTCCATGAGGTGGGACTGGGTGTGCAGTCGCCCCGCCGTGTCCGCGATCAGGACGTCTGCTCCGCGCGCCTTCGCGGATTGAAGCGCATCGAATACGACGGCGGCGGGATCCGCCCCGGCCGCCTGCGACACGACCGGCACGGAATTGCGCGCGGCCCAGACCGCGAGCTGCTCCACCGCGGCCGCGCGAAACGTGTCGCCCGCCGCGAGCACGACCGACAGGCCCTCGTCTTTCAACCGCCGGGTGAGCTTTCCGATCGTCGTCGTCTTTCCCGAACCGTTCACTCCGACGACGAGAATCACGAAAGGCTTGCGGGCACGGTCGATCGCGAGCGGCTGCTCGACGGGTCTCAGGATCGCGAGAAGCTTCGCTGCGAGTGCGGCCTCGAGCGCCTTTGCGTCGGCGAGTTCGGCGCGCGCGACCCTCGCGTGCAGGTCGGACAGGATGGCCTCGGTGGCGTCGACGCCGACGTCGGCGGAAAGGAGCCTCGTCTCGAGCTCCTCCAGCAGGGCCTCATCGATGCGCCGCCCCGGGAGGAGGTCTGCGACCCACGAGCTGCCTCGGTTGACGCGCGCTCGCAGCCGCGCGAGAAATCCGCCCTCGGCCGGCGTCAAGGTTCCAGGATGGCCGGGTTCGTAATTGCGAACGCGGCGCCCCCCGACGCGGCGAGCGAAGCGGCATGCGTCTGCATCTCCGACGTCACCGCGAGGCTTGCGGCAGGACTCAGGAGCGAACCATGCGAGCCTGAAGTGAAGTGCACCCAGGTGCCCGTGCCCGCGGCGACTGCATTCAACCCCGGTGTCGCCGTCTTCACGAAGGTCGTCGAACTGATCAGGCGCTGAGTCGCCGAGTTCGGCACGACGGTGTCATTGATCACCTGTGTCAGCAGCACCGGCCGCGCCTCGACCGCGGCCGCGATGTAATTGATGGGATCGCCGGCGTCCACGACCGTCTGGGCGTCGCGGAAGAACTGCTCGTAGAGCGACAAGCCCGGCTGCAGCGCGGCGTTCACACTCGCGAGGCCGGCATTGATCGTCGGAGAAAGGGCTGCCGACTCGCGCAGCAGGTTCGCGACGCCGCCGCCCGGCACATTGAGGTAAGCAGAGACCGTGGAAATCGGCATGGCATTGGCGACTGTGCCGACGATGCTGCCGAGCGAAATCGATGAATAGTGAATTCGCGCCGGATCGATGTCCGCGCCTGCGACGGCGTCGAGCTCGAGATTCGGCAGCGAGACCGCGAGCTGTACGATGTCGATGGCCGCCTGGCGCAGGTTGTCGCGGCTCGTGAGCAGGCTCGAGAGATTGATGATGTACGAGCCCGAAGGATCGTCGATGCCATCGGGACCCGAGGCACCCGTCCCGTTGTTGACGAGATCGATATTGAATGTGCGCTCGGCCGGGCCCGCGTACAAGGGCAGAAAAGGGTCGGCCGGGTCGTTCGTGATGCCGTGCAATGGAATGTCGATCGCCGCGACGACAAAGCCCTGCCCGGCGTAGGCACCGGCGATGGCGGCCGCCTGTGCGCGATTGCCCCGCAACCCATGCTGGAAAATCACGACCGGCCAGCCTGCGACCGGCTTTGCGACCGTGTTCGGAACCGTCACGAAGAGCGGGATGTCGAGTTCCGCCTGCCCGACCGGGACCGGATTGAACCGGGTCAGGTTCGTCGATGGCACTCCGGGGCCACCGGCCGCGGCAATCCAGGTGCCGGTCAGCGGCGCGGCGGGATCGAGGTAGTAAGGAACCCTCAGTATCCCGACATAGATGTCGGCATCACCAGGAATCCCAAGCGCCGAAAGATCGAGGCCGGTATCAACCGCGCCGATCACATCCGGCGCCGCGAGCGCTGCCGCGGCGGTCATCGTATCGGTTGTCGCCTGCGTCGAGAACGAGAAGGTCAGCACGATGTTTGTCAGCGGCACTCCTGCACCGTTTGCGATCGCAAGGTGCGCAAAGGTCAGCCGGCAGATGCCGTTCAAGGTCGCATTCGTGACCGTGGCGCAAGTCGGCGGGTTGACCAAAGCCGTCAGGTCAGCAATCGCGCCTGTGCGAACCGTCAGGTAGTCCGCGTCGGGCGTCGCGGCGTTTCCGCTGGTGTCCTGAAGCCCGTTCGTGAGTATGACGAGGTAGCCGACTCCGTCTTCAGTGATCGGGCCAGTGGAGGGTACGAGCGGTTTCAGTGGCACGATCTCAAGCGTGGCGCCGCCCGAGTCGACAGTTGTCGCGACACGCGCCGTGTAATCGGTGCCGTAAACCAGCGGCCGCCGGAAGCCGACGGTCGCTTTGGTTGCATTGTCGACGTCTACCTCGAACACGATCACGGTCGCCGGCGAGATCGTGGTCGCGTCGATCGGCGCCGAGAAGCGCGCGGTCGCCGTTGCCACCGTCGAGAATCCGTCGAGCGCATTGACGGCGGCGGCATTCGGCAGGAATGGCGTCGACGGGAGGTTGAGCGTGCCGTCGGTCGAGCCATTGAAATAGAGATCCGTCGGATACGGCAGCACGCCCGACGCCGGAACGAAGCTCGCCCTGAATACGCCGACGCCCGGCGGGGTCGTCGGATTTCCGTTTCCGGACTGCGGATTGGTCGGTCCGATGCCGTCGGACGACGAGCCGCCACACCCTGCAACCAGGAATCCGGCGGTCAGCAGGACGGCGACGAAACGGTTGCTCATGTCGGAGGCTCCGGCAAAGTGAGAGTCGCGGGCGCGTATCATCGCGCAAGTCCAGGGATGTGCGCTGCAAAAAATGCTCAATACCCTCCGTATCATCGGCGGCGAGTGGCGAGGACGGCGCATCCGCTTTCCGGGCAAAGGCGGCATCCGCCCGACGCCCGACCGGGTCCGGGAAACGCTTTTCAACTGGCTCGCCGGCGTCGTCCCCGGCAGCCGATGCCTCGACCTGTTTGCCGGCAGCGGTGCCCTGGGCCTCGAGGCTCTTTCGCGGGGCGCCTCCTCGGCGACATTCATCGAGCGGGATCGGGAAAATTCAGCGAGGCTCCGCGAGACCGCGAACCTGCTTGCTCCCGGTCGCGCAACCGTCGTGCAGGCGGATGCTCTTGTGTGGCTCACCGGCACGCCATCCGCGCACGACATCGTTTTCCTCGATCCGCCATTCGATGCCGGGATCCTGGCGGAGTCGATGCGCCTGCTCGATACGCGCGGCTGGCTCGCCGGCAATTCGTACATCTACATCGAGATGCCCGCCAAGGAGGGTCCGCCTGCGCTGCCATCCGGTTGGATCGCCCATCGATCCGGGCGTGCCGGAGCGGTCGGGTATCATCTCGCCCGGCGAAACAACGAGGGGACCACCACGTGAATCCGAAGCGGAGCGCTGTCTATCCCGGCACGTTCGACCCGATCACGAACGGTCACCAGGACCTCGTGCGCAGGGCCTCAGGAATCTTCGACCGTGTCGTGATCGGTATCGCCGCGAATCCGGGAAAGACGCCACTGTTCACGATCGAGGAGCGCGTCGGCCTTGCGCAGCAGGTGCTCGCGGACCTCAGGAATGTGACGGTACTTGGCTACACCGGACTTACCGTCGACTTCGCCCGGGAGCAGGGCTGCGGCATCGTGGTCCGGGGCCTGCGAGCCATGTCGGACTTCGAGTTCGAGTTCCAGCTCGCCAACATGAGCCGCCATCTCGCGCGCGAGGTGGACTATGTCTTCATGACCCCGCAGGAACAGTTCACCTTCATCTCGTCGACACTCGTGCGCGAGATCGCGCTCTTCGGCGGAGATGTCTCCCAGTTCGTGCACCCGGTCGTCGCCGAGGCGCTCAAGGTTCGACAGAAAACCTAATGCTGGCAGCGCGGGCACCAGTAGGTGCTGCGCTGCCCGTGGGTGAATTGCCGAATCGGAGTCTTGCAGCGGCGGCAGGGCTTGCCGGTGCGTTCGTAGACGAATAGCCGCTGGCCGAAATAGCCGGGCATGCCCGAGGCATCGACATAGTCGCGAAGCGTCGTGCCGCCGGCGCCGATCGCATCTTCCAGCACCTCGCGGATAGCGGTGACAAGCGAGTCCATCCGCTTGCGGCTCACGCGGCCGGCCGCAAGCCCTGGCCGGATGCCGGCGCGGAAGAGCGCCTCGCTCGCGTAGATGTTTCCGACGCCGGCGACGATCCGCGAATCCATGATGAATGCCTTGATGGACGCGCGCCGCCCGCGCCCGCGCCGCCAGAGGCCTTCCGCGGTGAATTCATCGGACAGCGGCTCGACGGCGAGGCTCGCAAGCAATTTGTGCCGAGCGGGCTTGCCGGTCGTGAACAGCAGGCATCCGAACCGGCGCGGGTCATTGAAGCGGAGACAGCGCCCGGAGTCGAGCACGAGGTCCACGTGATCGTGCGCGAGCGGAGGCGATTCCGCGTCGAGGATGCGCAGGCTCCCCGACATGCCGAGATGGAGAATCAGCGTGCCCGCGTCGGTCGCGATCAGAAGGTACTTGGCGCGCCGCCCGACGGACTGAATGCGGGCGCCGGCGATCCTTGCGGGGAGGGTGCGCGGCACCCGCCAGCGCAGGCGCCATTCGCGCACGCGGAGCTGCTCGATGCGCCGGCCGACGAGCCAGGGCTCAATGCCCCGGCGCGTCGTTTCTACCTCGGGTAGTTCCGGCATCCCATGCGTGGGCTCAGAAGCGGGTCCTGAACGAAGCGCCGATGATCCGGGGCTCGTTGTCGAAGCCCGTCAGGTTGTTGAAGTCGATGGCGCCTTTCACGTTTTCTTCGTCGGTGATGTTTCGCCCGAAGAGCGCAACTTCCCACTTGCCGCCATCGTGCGAGTAACCGATGCGTGCGCCGCCTTCGAAGTTGTCCTCGCTCTTGAACTCCTCCGCCTCGTAGATGAAGAAGTTCGTTTCGCCCTGAAATGCCCAGTCGGTGTAGAAGAAAATCTCGCCATTGTTGCCGACCGGGATGCCGTAGCGCGCGGTGACGGTCGCGACGTACTCCGGGGCCTGCGTGAAGGAATTGCCGTCGATGATCGCGCGGCCGTTTGCATCGAGGGGATCGAGCACCGTGCACATCCCGGAACCACAAGGCGGGACGACGAGCGTGTCGTCATCGATTTCGGTGTCCGTGTAGCTGAGTCCCAACGTCATCATGAAACGGTCGGTGATGAGGAACTCGCTGTCGAAATCAAAGCCCATGCCCGTGCCCTTGTCGGCGTTCACCAACTGCACGAAATTGCCGCCGCCACCGATTGCCGAAAGCTGCTGGTCGTCGACCTCATAGTAGAAGACGGCGCCATTGAGCCGTACCCGGTCGTTCGCGAGCTGGGTCTTGAATCCCGCCTCGATCGAGGTGATGGTCTCCGAATCCGCGATCGACGGCGCCCCGAAGAATGCGACGTCGCGACCTTGGATCGTGGGCGCGCGGAAGCCGGAGGCCAGGCGTCCATAGATGTTCAACTGGTCGCTGACTTCGTAAAGCGCGCTCAGATCCCAGCTGACCTGCTCATCGGAAACGCTCTGCGGCGGCGTGGGGACCGGCGACGCCTGGACGGTGAGGTCCTTGTCGTCATCCGTATAGCGCGCGCCGCCGGTCAGGGTGAGGGCGTCGCTCACGTCGTAACTGACGTGGCCGAACACGGCCCAGGCTTTGTTCTCATGCGTCAGTGTGGTCGGCGCGACAAAGAACGGGGTGGTCGTCACCGAGAACTCGGAGTCGAAGTAGAAAACCCCTGCCTGCCAGAACGTGCGGTCGCTGGCCTGCGAGGCGATCCGGATCTCCTGGGTCAGCTGGTCGAGGTCGTCGATCGCATCCTGCGTCTGGGACGGGAACGGGATGCAGGGATCGCCCGGCTGGCTGCCCGGCGGGCACGGCCCGACAAACGGCAGGAAATCTGCGCCGAATCCGCCGTCGATATCGCCGAGACTGCTGCTCTCAGTCGTTTCATAAGCGGTAATCGAAGTCAGGGTCATGTCGCCGCCGAGCCCGAAATCGAGCTTGAGCGAACCGCCCGTACCCTTGGCGCTCTGCGGATTGTTGTCGCCTTCGTCGTAGGAGACGCTGTCGCGGTCGTAATTGGAATTGAAGCCGTTGCTTCCTGGGCCAAGGACATTCGCGCGGAAGATCGATGCGGTGCCGTCGATGTCGCGGCCATGGATATTCAGGAGCGCGCTGAAGGCGTCGGATGGCTCGATGAGAAGCTGGGCTCGATAGGCGAACTCGTCATAGCCGCCCATCGAGTCGTTCTCGCCCGTGAAGGTGTTGTCGATCCAGTCTTCCCTTTCGTGGTACAGCCCGGACACGCGGAATGAAATGGCGTCCGTCAGTCCGCCGCCTACGGCCCCTTCAAGGGTCGTGGAGCCGAGCTCTCCGTAGCTGAGGGCAAGATCGCCAGACAATTCCTGGGTGGGCTTGCGCGTGTCGAACTTGACGATGCCTGCCGGTGTATTGCGGCCGAACAGCGTCCCCTGCGGACCGCGCAGGACCTCAACCCGCTCGACATCGAACAACGGGAAGCTCTTGAGGATGACGTTTTCGAGCACGACTTCATCCACGATAATCGACACGGGCTGCGAGGCGGCGAGGTCGAAGTCTGAGTTTCCGAGGCCGCGGATGTAGAACCGCGGGGCGAGCCTGCCATTGGATGATTCGGCGTACAGGCTCGGAACGCGCGACGCGAGCATCTGGATGTCTCCGCCACCCTCGAACATTGCGTCAAGGCGCTCGCCCTCGAGCGCAGAGACCGATAGCGGGACGTCCTGGATGTTCTCGCTGCGACGCTGGGCAGTGACGATGATTTCGCCGAGCGCGGCAGTCGATTCCGCTGCATCTTGCGCCAAAGCGGCAGGCAGCGGCAGCGCCATGGCGATGGCGGCGGCGAGATACGAGTTACGCATTCTTGAACTCCCCCAGTGTCAGGCGGGGAAGTTTAGCCGAGCGGACGGCTGCGGCCTACTTGATCTTTGATTCCTTGTAGGGCACGTGCTTGCGCACGACCGGGTCGTACTTGCTGACCTCCATCTTTTCGGGATGCAGGCGCTTGTTCTTGGTCGTGGTGTAGAAGTGACCCGTGCCGGCGCTCGAAACGAGCTTGATCTTGTCGCGCATGGCATTGACCTCAGACGTGGGTTCCGGCGGCGCGCAGTTCCGCGACCACCTTATCAAGTCCGCGTTTCTCGACGGTGCGCAGGCCGCGGGTCGAGAGCTTGAGCGTCACCCAGCGGCCTTCGCTTTCCAGCCAGAAGCGCTGCGTGTGCAGATTCGGCAGGAAGCGGCGGCGCTTCTTGATGTTCGAGTGGGAAACCTTGTTGCCGGAGCGCGGGCGCTTGCCGGTGACCTGACAGACTCGTGACATGGTGATGGCTCGTTTGGGGCCGCGTATTAGACCAGCCTGTCGATTCACAGTCAATTCAGCGTGTTGCGCATCAGATCAGGCCCTTTTCCGCGAGGGAAACGCAGCTTCCGTCGCCGACGATCAGGTGGTCCAGGAGCCGGATCTCCACCAGCGCGAGGGCGTCGCGCAGCCGGGTGGTGATGATTTCGTCGGCCTGGCTCGGTTCGGCGATGCCGGATGGATGATTGTGGGCGAGGATCACGGCGGTTGCGTTACGCGCGAGGGCCTGCTTGACGACTTCCCGGGGATGCACGCTCGCCCCGTCGACGGTGCCACGGAACAATTCCTCGCAGCGCGTGAGGCGATGGCGGCTGTCGAGGTAGAGACAGCAGAACACCTCGTGCTCCAGGTCGCGCAGCCGCGCGATCAGGTAGTCGCGCGCGGCGCGCGGGCTCGCGAGCAGGGGTCCCGCCTGGAGCCGCTCCAGGTGGTGCCGGCGCACAATCTCGAGCGCGGCCTGCAACTCGGCCCAGCGTGTGGGACCGACACCTGACTGGCCGCACAGCGCCTGCCGTCCCGCGGTCAGGAGGCCACGCAGGGAACCGAAACGCACAAGCAGGGTGCGGGCGAGATCGAGCGCATTCATGCCGCTCGTGCCATGGCGGAGCCAGATGGCGAGCAGCTCCGCTTCCGACAGGGCGGCAGATCCCAGCGCCAGCAATTTCTCTCGCGGCCTTTCCGCAGGCGGCCAGTCCCGGATGTGCATGCAAGGAGTCTGCGGGAGCCGATTGAAGCCCGGGCATCGCAAATCGAGCGGAACAAGAACCTTTCTGCGCCGGCGGGGAACATACCGAGAGGGGGAAATCTGGGGAAGGAAAACCGATATGAACTTGCACTCAAAAGTATCCGCTCACCTGGTCTTGCTCTCTGGCCTGACGACGGCATTGCCGATTACGGCTAACGAAACGGAAACGGTGCGCGCCGGACTCGCCGGCTTCAAGGAGGTGCCCGTGATCTCGACGGCTGCTTCGGGCAGTTTCCGGGCTGACATCGATGACAAGGCCGGAACGATCGCGTATGAGCTGTCGTATTCCCGTCTGGAGGGCGACGTGGCGCAGGCGCACATCCACGTCGGTCAGCGGTCGGTCAACGGATCGATCAGCGTGTTTCTCTGCCAGACCGAGGCTAGCCCCGATCCAACGGGACTGGCGCCGCGTTGTCCGCGGTCCGGAAAAGTCAGCGGGGTGCTGCAGGCCGCGAACATGATCGAGGGCGGCATCGTCGACCAGGGCATCGCGCCCGGGGATTTCGACGAGCTGGTCGCGGCGATTCGCGCAGGCGTCGCCTACGTCAACGTGCATTCGACGACCTTCCCGGCCGGAGAAGTGCGTGGCCAGATGCGGGTGCTGGAAGACTGAGCGATGGCAAGGCGATAATCGATGAATGAGGAAGCTGCAGGTCCGTATTCTCGACCCGCGCCTCGGCCGCAATTTTGCGGTTCCGGCGCACGCGACCGCCGGCTCGGCGGGAATCGACCTGCGGGCCTGCCTCGATGCCGTGAAAGTGCTGGCCCCCGGCGAGACCATGCTCGTGCCGACCGGCATCGCAATCCATCTCGAGGATCCGGGGCTCGCGGCCGTGCTGCTGCCGCGCTCAGGACTTGGCCACAAGCATGGCATCGTGCTCGGCAACCTGGTCGGGCTGATCGATTCGGACTACCAGGGCCAGGTCATGGTCTCGGTCTGGAACCGGAGCGATCACCAGTTCACGATCGAGCCCGGTGACCGCATCGCGCAGATGGTCGTCGTTCCCGTCGTGCAGGTGGAGCTCGAAATCGTTGCGGAGTTCGAGGAGAGCGCGCGGGGCGCCGGCGGATTCGGAAGCTCCGGCCGCGGCTGATTCGCGTCAGCGCGGCTTGATCGAGCGCAGTTCCTCGTAGCGCTTGATGTCCGCCTCGAATGTGAGGCGGATGTTCTCACGCTCCTGGCGCCGCCTCTCGAGGTTCGCTTCCTGCGTCTCGATGTCATTCGCCGATCGCTCGAGATCCGAGACGACCTCGTCCGGCATTGGGGGCGCTCCGGCTTCCTGGTTCATCGGCGCGAACCGCGAAGCCAGGCGCTCGATCTGATTGCGCTGTGCGCGCAGGTTCTTGAGCGATTGCTCCTGGATCGTCAGCTGGGCATCGACGAGATCGAGGCGGTTGTCGCGGAGCGCCTCGAGTTCCTTCGTGGACTGGTAGGTCTGGAGCAGCACACGGTCGCGCAGCTTGCGCTTCTGCTCGTCACGCGCCGACTTCTCGGCTGCTGCAATGACCTTGGCTTCTTCCGGCGTGATCGTGCCTTCTTCCCGGCTCACCGGCACGCCCTGCTTGTTCAGCACGTCGCGGTCCTGTTCCGCATACTCGGCTGGCACGCTGTCGCCGTAGTGGACCTGCCCGTTCTTGTCGACCCAGCGATAGAGCTTCTTCTGCTTGTCCGACTGTGCATAGGCGACGCCGCCGACGATCGCGAGCAGCAAGAGGGGAATCAATGCCTTCCTGGACCAGCGGTTCATCCATGCACCTTGACACACATTATACCGTGCATGCTTCACGCTTCGCTGTCGACGCAGTGGTTCCGGCGGTGGTTCTTGAGGGAAGCGAGCTCGTCATCGTGCTCGCCCGCCTCCAGGTATTCGATCAGGTGATCGAGCGTGATGATCTTGATGACCGGAATGCTGAACGAGGCCTGAACTTCCTGCACGGCAGAAAGGGCGCCGACACCGCGTTCCTGCCGGTCCAGGGCAAGGACCACGCCCGCGGGAGTCGCTCCCGCATCGCGTATTGTCGTGACCGATTCGCGCACGGCCGTCCCCGCAGTGATGACGTCGTCGACGACGAGGACACGTCCCTCGAGCGGCGAGCCGATCAGCGCGCCGCCTTCGCCATGCGGCTTTACTTCCTTGCGGTTGTAGGCGATCGGTACGTTGCGGCGATGCTTGTCCGCAAAAGCCACGGCGGTCGCCGTCGCAAGCGGTATGCCCTTGTACGCGGGACCGAAGAGCATGTCGAAGGCCGTTCCCGAGTCGACGATCGCCTGTGCGTAGCAGGCGCCGAGCCGCGCCAGCGACACGCCGTCGTTGATCAGGCCGGCGTTGAAGAAGTAGGGGCTCGTGCGGCCGGACTTCAGCGTGAAATCGCCGAAGCGGATGACCTGCTTCGAAAGGATCATCTCGATGAATTCTTTCTGGTGAGAACGCATGCAGGCTCCTGGCGCCAGTGCGTATCATTGCAGCTCGGCCGCAGGTCAAGCATGCGCATCATCACACTCAACTGCAACGGTGTCCGCTCGGCGGCAAGCAAGGGGCTGTTCCAGTGGCTGCCGGCGCAGTCCGCGGATGTCGTCTGCCTCCAGGAAACGAAGGCCCAGGAACACCAGCTCGGCGACGAGTGCTTCCGCCCCGGCGGCTATCACTGCCGCTACTTCGACGCCGTTCGTCCCGGCTACAGCGGCGTCGCGGTCTATTCGAAACGACGGCCCGACCGCGTGATCACCGGCTTTGGAATCGAGGAGTTTGACCGCGAAGGGCGCTATCTCGAATTCCAGTTCGGGCGCCTGTCGGTCGTGTCGCTCTACCTGCCCTCGGGTTCGGCCGGGCCGGAGCGGCAGGCGTCCAAGTACCGCTTCCTCGACGCATTCCTTCCTTACCTCAGGAAGCTCGGCCGGCGCGACCGCGACTACGTGCTGTGCGGCGATGTCAATATCGCGCACCGGGAGATCGACCTGAAGAACTGGAAATCCAATCAGAAGAACTCCGGTTTCCTGCCCGAAGAGCGGGCCTGGCTCGATCGCGTGTTCGGCGAGCTGAAATGGGTCGACGCTTTCCGCGAAGTGGACCCGCGTCCCGAGCAATACACCTGGTGGTCGAATCGCGGGCAGGCGCGCGCGAAGAATGTCGGGTGGCGAATCGACTACCAGATCGCGAGCCGCTTGCTCGCCGGCCGAGCCCGTACCGCGTCCATCTACCGCGACACCTGGTTCTCCGACCACGCGCCGCTCACGATGGACTACAAGCTGTGAAGGTCTGGAGCGCGCTCAAGCCCTACCTCGAAAGGGAATCGCTGGCCGCATTCTTCGTCGGCGTCTCCTCCGGGTTTCCTTACGCGATGATCGGCGCGACGCTGACCACGCGCCTCTCGCAGGACGGCATCGACAAGCGCACCATCACGGCATTCACGCTGGCATTCCTCGTCTACAACCTGAAGGTATTCTGGGCCTGGATCGTCGACGGCGTCCGGATACCGCTGCTCGGCCGGCTCGGCCAGCGCGTTTCCTGGCTGCTGCTGGCCGGCAGCGCCGTGATCGCCGCTGTCCTGAATCTCGCGTTCGTCGATCCCGCGGCGAGCATCCAGGCGACGGTCGTCGCGGCAGTGCTGGTCGGAATTGCCGGCGCCACCTATGACATCGTCATCGACGCGTACCGTATCGAGACGCTGAAGCCGTACCAGCTTGGCGTCGGCTCCGGCATGTCGCAGTACGGCTGGCGAATCGGCTCGGCCGCTGCCGGCGGCCTCGCCCTGGTCGTCGCGGGAAGATACGGATGGTCCGCGGGCTATGCGGTTTGTGCCGTATTCGCCCTGCCGGCGATGTTGACGGGCCTGATTGTCGGCGAGCCCTCACGGCACGTCGCGATCGAGAAGAAAGGTGCGGCGGCCGTCTGGGCGTCCATCATCGGGCCCTTCGTGGAGTTCCTGCGCCGTTCCGGCGCCTGGCTCGTGCTGCTGTTCGTCCTGGTGCACAAGATCGGAGATACGCTCTCGCAGCTGACGGTGCGTCTCCTGTTCGACGACCTCGGATACAAGAACGACGAGATCGCCCTGTATGACGTCGGTTTTGGATTCTGGGCTTTTCTCGTCGGCATTTTCGTCGGCGGCATCCTCTACACGAAGCTGGGCCTGAAGAGATCGGTGCTGATCGCGCTGGTGCTCATGGGAGTATCGAACTTCAGCTTTGCGCTGCTGGCTTCGCTCGGCCATAGCAACCTGGGGCTCGCGGGAGCAATGGGCTTCGAGAATTTCGCGAGCGGTTACGGCGGCGTGGTCGTCGTCGCGTATTTCTCCGCCCTCTGCAATCTACAGTTCACGGCGGCGCAGTACGCCCTGATCTCCGCGACCGCGAGCGTCCTCGGCCGTGTGCTGACCGGCGGGACGGCGGGTGCCCTGATCGAGTCGATAGGCTACGTGAACTTCTACCTGCTCACGACCGTGGCTGCACTGCCGGGCATCCTCCTGTTCTGGTTCATGATGCGCGCGGGCATGATCGACCGCGCAATGGGGACCGCAGGGCGGGTCGGGGGATGATCGACGAGCTCCTGAAATTCTTCGTCCTCTTCTTCGTCGTGGTCGAGCCGGTCACTCTCGTGCCGCTCTTCGCGGCCATAACCGAAGGTGCCGACGAAGCTTTCCGCCGCCAGATGGCCCTCAAGGCCGTCATCGTCGCGGGGCTGGTCCTGCTGCTCTTTGCCGTCGGGGGCGCCTGGTTCCTGCAAGTCATGGGCATCAGCATCGAGGCCTTCCGCATCGCCGGCGGGATCATGCTGTTCCTGATCGCGCTCGAGATGGTGTTCGCCCGCGAATCCGGCACGCGCACGACGCCGAAGGAGCGCGACGAGAGCATCAAGCGCGTGGATGTGTCCGTCTTTCCGCTGGCGTTTCCGTTCATCGCCGGGCCCGGTTCGCTGGCGATCGTCCTCCTGACCTTCGGGGCATCGCGCAAGGACCTGCCGCTTTCGATCGGGCTTTTCGGGGTGGTGATCCTGGTGCTCGCGATCACCTACCTCTTGATGCGACTGACTCCGATCGTGATGCGTGTCATGGGCGTCACGGGCGGCAACGTCGTCAATCGACTTTCGGGAGTCGTGCTGGCCGCGCTCGCGGTGCAATTCATCATCACCGGCGCGACGGCCGCCTTCGGGGAGGCGCCATGAACGAGAACGTCGAATCCCTGAACGAAATCCGCGGCAAGCTCATCGACCTCGCCATCGAGTTTGGACCGCGCTTGCTGGTCGCGATCCTGATCATCGCCGCCGGGTGGTTCGTGGCGCGGTGGGTGAGCCGCCCGGCGGACCGGCTGTTCAAGCGGTGGCACGTCGAGATTGCACTGCGCCACCTGCTCACACGCATCGTCCACGGGCTGGTGCTGCTCGTCTTTCTCATCATGGCGCTGCAAAACCTGGGCGTCGAATTGCTGCCGCTGATCGCCGGGCTTGGCATCGCGGGGGCGGGAATTGCGCTTGCCATGCAGGGCGTCTTGGGTAACCTGGCGGCGGGGCTCACGATTATCTTCACGCGGCCCTTCAATGTCGGGGAGTACATCTCGATTGTCGGAGAGGAGGGCGAGGTCGTGGACATCACGTTGTTCTCCACGGTGCTGTCGCATCCCGACCGCTCCCGCGTCGTGATCCCCAACCGCAAGATCGTTGGCGAGGTGCTGCACAACTACGGCAGCATTCGTCAGCTTGACTTGAGCGTGGGCGTTGCCTACGGAACGCTGCTCGAAGAAGCTCTCGCGGCCCTGCACGAGATCGTCACCTCGAACCCGCGCGTATTGAAGGAACCGCAGCCGGTCATTGGTGTGACACGGCTCGCCGATTCGGCGGTGACCGTATCCGTTAAGCCCTGGGTCAACGTCGGCGACTTTGGTCCGGCCGGCGCGGAGATCAACCGCGCGATGGTCGATGCGCTGCGCGAACGCGGTATCGCGATCGCGTTTCCCCGGGTCGAAGTGCGGATGCTCGGGAAGGAATAATCACGAGCCAGCGCGCAGGTACTCGAGATCGAAGGTGGCGTGGCCGAGCCGCCTGCCGCGATTCTCGAACCGCGTGATTTCGCGGTCTGGGCGCTCGACGTAGCGCCCGCCGGGCGCGTTATTCTGCAGTCCGGGCGTCGCATTCAGGACCTCGAGCATCCACTCGCCGTAGGGTTCCCAGTCGGTGGCGAGCCGGAACTTCCCGCCGTGCTTTAGCCGGCTCGCGACCAGGGAAGCGAACGCCGGCTGGACGATGCGCCGCTTGTGGTGGCGCTTCTTCGGCCAGGGATCCGGGAAGTACAGGAGCACTTCGTCGAGCGATGCGGGCATCAACTGGTTCGCCAGGACCTCGACCGCGTCGTGAGCGACGACGCGCACATTCCTGAGTCCCAGTGACTGGACTTTCAGCAGGCAGTGGCCGATGCCGGGTGGATGGACCTCGATGCCGATGAAATCGGCGTCCGGGTATCCGGTCGCGAGACCGACGAGCGTGTCGCCATTACCGAATCCAATCTCCAGCACGCGTGTCGCGCTCCGGCCGAATACGCGATCGAGGTCCAGGGGAGAAGCCGCGTAGGCAATGCCAAAGCGCGGAAGGAGCTCGTCGAGCGCGCGCCGCTGCGCCTGCGTGATCCGCCCCGCCCGCAGGACATAGCTCCGGATGGGCTGCCGCGGAGCGTTCAAGCGCCCGAGATCAGGTCGGCGGTGAGGGACGCAATATCCGGGCAGCCGGTCAGCGCAAGCGTGCGATCGAGTTCTTCGGCGAGGATCGCGATCGCGCGCCTGGCACCAGCGCCGCCGCCGGCGGCGAGG